>MGVW01000022.1:5129-44699 GCA_001800675.1 Euryarchaeota archaeon RBG_13_57_23
CGAGTATGTGGCTGAGGTTGCTCCGGCTTGCGTCCGCCAGGTCTGAAGGGCTCTCGTTCCCCGCCACGATCTGGATGGCTTTCATCCCGCATCGCTTCGCTCCTTCGACGTCCTTCTCAGGGTCGTCCCCTATGTGCACCGCGGATCTCGGGACGACTTTGAGTTTGTCGAGAGTGACCCTGAAGGCCATCTCCGCGGGCTTCCTGACCTGTATCTCGTTCGAGAAAGTCGTCACGTCGAAGTGTTCGAGTATGCCCATCCTGTCCATCAGAGTCCTCAAGACGGACCCAGGCGTCCTTCCCGTATTCGAGATGAGCCCAATCCTGTACCCGCCGCCTCGTACTTCCTCGAGAGCCTTCTTCGCCCCCGTCAGCAGCACGGGCGGGTTGTCGAGTATGCTCTCGCTATAGATCCGTTCTATCTCCGCCATGTCGTTCGCGGAGAGCCTGCTCGCGAGTTTCGCGTCCACCGAGCTGAGCATGAAAAGTACCTGGTCCCGGGCGGACATGTCCCTCCTCTTGCTCCAGGTCAGGGCAAGGAAGTCTCCCGTCTCCCGATGGGCCGACTCGATCTCCTCTAGCGAATGCGTCGCACCCTTCGCGCTCAGTATCTTACCTATCCCATCGATGCGCAGCTTCGCGACCTTGTCGGATCCTCCAGGATGCTCCTTGATGAGCGTGTCCCAGAGGTCAAAAGTGACTGCCGTTATCTTCCTCATGCGTGTACCAGAGGCTAGGCGTGCCTCACTATTGAAATGCTCCATTCTACAACTCCGCTCGGACATCATGCCGCCCTGTCCCCGCACCGCGTACCATGCGCGCGACAGACAACGCTTATATATGACTTCGATATTAGATGGCCCGAAGAGCGGTCTGACGGCCAAAGTGGCGGGGCCACACCTGGTCCCTTTCCGAACCCAGAAGTTAAGCCCGCCTACGTTCTTCGTGGTACTGAGGTGCGCGAGCCCTCGGGAAGCCCAAGGCCCTTCGGGGCCTCTTGACCATAGCGGCTAGGTGTACTAGCCAGGTACCTTCGGGTACAGGGTGAACTGCACTGCTTGAAACCGTTATGGACTTGGTAAGCTGTCAGCCATCTCTTCATTTCAAATCTTCATCCGTTCCATCCGGCGTAGCGGGAGTTGGTACTCACCGCGAAGCCTTTATAAGAACACAGATAGCTTGTCGCTCAGGAGCTGGCAACGTTGGCTCTCTCCCTCGAAGAGAAATGGATTCTAGTCGCGATTTTCGCAGTCATCGGCATCGCGGCGGTGTACTTCGAGGTACGGTACATGAGGAGCAAGAGCAGGGAGATCCGAGAGGTGGATCAGAAAGGTGATGAGGCCCACAACGCGATCCTCACCACGCGGTCAGTTATCAACGCAATGCAGACCAGGGGCATGGACACGGGCGCATCCGAGAGACTCATCCTGAGCGCGAGACAGGCCCTGCAACGGAAACAGTACGACCATTGCATGAGACTGTGCGAACAGGCAAGGCATGAGCTCACAAATCCCTCGACTTCAGCCTCCGCCTCGGACGAGGATGCGGGCGGTTCGGATTTGGAGGAGGTTGCGAAATCGATTCTCAGGTCGGACAGCGGCCCGTCGAGTGCGGACCTCTACACGGGCTCCAAACTGTCGGTAGACAGGGACGGGAACTACCTGAGCGCCAAGTTCGAAATCAACACCGCGAAGATCGACCTGAAGGAGGCCGTTGACCGAGGGTCGGATACTTCAGACGCTCAGGGACTCCTGACTGATGCCGAGGGGGCATTCGTCGCGGGCAATTACACGAAGGCGCTCTCCTTGGCGCTGAGGTCCAGGAAGGCCATAAGCTCGGAGGTCGAGCGGGAGACAATCCCTCTGAAGCGCGTCGATGGGGAAGAGTCGGAGACTGAACCCATGCCCGACGAGTCGTCTGGACATCCAGCTCAGAGGTGCAAGGAGTGCAGTTCCCTGCTAGATTCCGGGGACACGTTCTGTGGAGTCTGCGGGGCCAAGGTCTTGGTCGAGCGCATTTGTGAGAACTGCGGGGCAAAGTCCAGGTCCGACGACAAGTTCTGCAGGAAGTGCGGTGCATCGCTCATCTAGTGCGCGGAATACTTGTTCTTGACGATCACGACCGCTAGGGCGCCCGCTCCGAAACCGTTGTCTATGTTCACGACGCCTATTCCGCTCGAACAGCTGGAGAGCATCCCGAGAAGTGCGGCGATGCCTTCGAAGCTCGCTCCGTAGCCCACGCTCGTTGGCACAGCCACGACCGGTTTGCTGGTCAGGCCTGCGACTACGCTCGGGAGGGCGCCCTCCATGCCGGCGAGGACGATGATCACATCTGCTTTGTCGAATTGTCCCATGTTCGATGTCAGTCTGTGAATCCCTGCGACGCCGACGTCGTAAAGCCTGTCCACCCTGCAACCCAGGAGTTCGCATGTGACCGCTGCTTCCTCGGCGACCGGTATGTCTGATGTGCCTGCGGTGACGATCAACACCCTCCCGATCGGCTGTCTCCTCAGCATGCCCACAGACAGCATCCTCGCTTCGGGGTACCATCTGACCTTCGAGCCGAACCTCGTTCTCAGCTTGCTAGAGATTTCCTTCGTCATGCGGGTGAAGACCGCCTCGTCACGCCTGGCGAGTATCCTCTCCACGATGCCCACTATCTGCTTCTCAGTCTTCCCGGGTGTATAGATCGCCTCAGGAATCCCCTTCCTCAACTCACGGTGGTGGTCGAGCTTCGCGAACTTGAGGTCGTCGTATGGCAGAGTGCGGAGTTGCTCGAGGGCTTCGGCAACCGTGCACTTTCCGCTCCCGAGTTCTTCGAGGATCTTCTTGATCTTCTTCGGGTTCATCTCAGGATCACCTCGTTCAGGCTCCCCGTCCTGTAACCTTCCAGATCGAGGGTCACATACGCGAACCCAAGCGCGCGCAACCTCTTCGATACAGCGGTTCTGGTCCCCGCGGAGGTGAGCCTCGAAATATCCTTGGGGGAAACCTCCACTCGGGCTGTGTTCCCATGCATCCTGACCCTCACCTCGTCGAACCCCTTCGCCTTGAGGAACTCCTCGGCCTCCTCTATCATGCCCAGCTTCTCCATGGTGATGATTTCGCCGTAAGGGATCCTAGACGCCAGGCACGGACTTGAACTCTTGTGCGCGGTCGGGAGTCTGAGTGCCTTGGATATCATCCGCACATCTTGCTTGGTCAGGCCGAGCTGTGCCAGCGGACTCTTCACCTTCATCTCCTCCTTCGCCTTCAGGCCTGGCCTGTAGTCCTGCAAATCCTCCGCGTTCGAGCCGTCCAGGATTTCCCTGAAACCTCGACTCTTCGCCACCTTCTTGAGCTGACCGAAATCATTCAGCTTGCACTGGTAGCACCTGTCCAACGGGTTGCTGACGAACACCTTGTCGTCGAGGGGATTGGTGTGGACAACCAGGTGTTCGATCCCGATCTTCTTGGCCACCTGTTCTGCCTGCTTCAGCTCCGATGCTGGATACAGCGGCGAGGAGATCGTGACCGCAATGGCTTTCTTCCCGAGCTCGTCGTGGGCGATCTTCGCAACCAGGGTCGAATCCGTTCCCCCGGAGAACGCGACGACCGCGGAGCCAAACGATCTGACGTTGGCCCTCAACTCCTTAAGCTTCCGCTCGATGGCCTTCATCGCAACTGTCCGAACAGCTGGCGCCTATTTTTAGTTTAGTAACAGAGCGTTGCGTCCGCTGACGACACCTCTGTCACGACCGTCCCCGCGGCGACCTGTTTCGTCCCCTCGATCAGCATGTCCTCCGTGATGTTCCTCGACTTCATGCAGGGGACGCACGCGAAGATCTTCCCGCCCAATTCCTTGAAGTCCTTCATCAGCTGGTCTAACGGCGGAAATGCCTCAGCCCTCACGTGGCTCGCATAATCCTTCACCGCGAGCCAGATACCAGTGGTCTGCAGGATCACTGTGACATCCATCTCCGTCGCCAGGGCCGCGTTGGCCATCACGAACGGTATCGTAGCCCTTTCTGGGTCCTCTCCCCCGTGGGTTGCTATAATGATTATGTTCTTCGTTGACACCGCAACTGCCTCGCGCTCCAGAGGGACCCTGACGGTAAGCTCCTTGTCCCGAACGATGCGTGTCGGATTTGAGATGGTAGTATGGCAATTCCTGGGTCCAGTTGGACAAGTAATAAATAGCGTCAAACCCCCTTTGAAAAAGCCTGGCCGAGCCTTGGAGGAAGGAATGGCAGAGGAGAACACAGTCTACATTGGAAAGAAGCCTACCATGAACTACGTCCTCGCTGTGGTGTCGCAGATCAACTCCGGTTGCGATGACATCTGCATAAAGGCGCGAGGAAGAGCCATCAGCAGGGCTGTGGACGTCGCGGAGATCGTGCGCCACAGGTTCGTCCAAGGCCTGGACTACAAGGACGTGAAGATAACGACAGAGTCCTTGCCAGGCCAAGATGGCGCGAGCGCGAACGTCTCGTCGATAGAGATCTACATGTCGAAGTAGATCCTCAGTCAACAACGGTGTTCAGTCCGGGCTCAGGCGTCTTCTGAAGCGGCCTCGCCATGGGTGGTCGAGTGCGAGCAGCACGCGCGCTATGCAACGGTTTATGTCAGGCTAGGCCAATCGGCCACACGTGGAACCCGGTGACAGGATGATACTTGTCAAGCTCGGCGGCAGCGTGATCACGGACAAGTCGAGACTCAGGACTTTCCGGAAGGCGTCTTGTGACAGGCTCTCTAAAGAGCTCGGCCAAGCGCGGGCCGCGCTCGCGGTCGTGCACGGTGCGGGCTCGTTCGGCCATATCGAGGCAAAGAAACATGCGCTCCACAAGGGCTACAAGAAGGAATCCCAGATCCAAGCGGTCGCGTCCGTTCAGCGCGATGTCAGGGAGCTCAACCTCAAGGTGCTGGAGTCGCTCATCGACTCGGGCATACGTGCGGTCTCCGTTCCCCCCGCGTCCGCGGGCACGTTCTCAGGCGGAAAGCTGAGTTCGTTCTCGAAGACGCCTTTCGAGGTGCAGCTCGACCTCGGCCTGATACCCGTCTCCTTCGGAGACGTTGTGCCAGACCGCTCAATGGGGTTCTCGATCTGCTCGGGCGACCTGATGATGGAGGCTCTTGCCAAAGCATTTCGACCTAAGCTGGTAGTGTTCTGCGCCGATGTCGACGGCGTCTTCGACCGCGATCCGAAGCGGAGCGCACGAGCGGAACTGATAACCGAATTCGATGGCACTTCGCTCAGGAACATGAGGAGGACTCAAGCAAGACACGCGGATGTCACGGGCAGCATCTACGGCAAGTTGGAGCGCATGCTGGTCATCGCCCGGCACTGCGAAAAGTGTATGATAGTGAACGGCAATGTGCCGGGAAGGCTGAGAAATGCGATAGCTGGCAGGCAAGTGATCGCCACGCGTGTCGTCCCGGGATAGGTGTATGAATGGCCCCTCAGGATGAGCCCGACAAGAAGCTCATAGAGAAGAGAAAGCACGACCACATCGAGATTTGTGCGAGCGAGGATGTCGGCCAGAGCTACATGTACTGGGACGACGTGAAGTTCCTTCACAACCCTCTCCCCGAGGTCGACTTCGAGGAGATCGATACTTCGACAACGATTTTCGGCCGGAAGCTGAAGGCGCCGATTGTGATATCCGCCATCACAGGGGGTTACGGCAAGGCGGAGGAGATAAACAGGAACCTCGCGTCCGTCGCCGAGGAGTTCGGGCTCGGCATGGGCGTAGGGAGCCAGAGAGCTGCCTTGGAGAACCCAGAGGTTGCTAGGACCTATTCAGTGATAAAGGAATTCGAAATCCCTCTGCGCATCGGGAACCTGGGAGTCCCTCAGCTCATTCACCAGGGCAAGAAGCCGCCGCTCGATGTTGGGGACGGCAGAAGGGCCATGGAGATGGTTGATGCTCACATTCTCGCGGTGCATATGAACTACCTTCAGGAGATCGTCCAGCCAGAAGGCGATACCAAGAGCAAAGGTGGTCTGAAGGCTCTCGAGAAGTTCGCATCCGCACTTCCGGTCTTGGCCAAGGAGACGGGCGCGGGCATCCCGAAGGAGACTGCGTTGAAGCTCAAAAAGGCCAAGGTAAAGGGTCTCGATGTCGGAGGTCTCGGCGGAACCAGCTTCGCCGCGGTCGAGTATTACAGGGCGAAATCCGCCGGCGATTCGACGAGGGTGAACATAGGTAGGACATTCTGGGATTGGGGCATCCCTACACCTGTGGCCGTGGTGGTCGCGAACGTCGGCCTGCCGATCATCGCGACAGGCGGGCTTAGAACAGGTCTTGACGTCGCTCGTGCGTTGTCCATCGGCGCTTCTTGTGGTGGCATGGCTGGCAGATTCCTTCCAGCGGCGCTGGAGGGTCGTGAGGCGCTCGTCGCGGAGGTCAGCACGATCCTAGACGAGCTGCGAGCGGCGATGTTCCTGGTGGGCGCGAAGGACATCAGTGAGCTCGCCTCGGCAAAGGCGATCATGACCGGCAGGTCGAAGGAATGGCTCGATCAGCTGACGGAGTGATTTCAATGGCGTTCCCGGAGGACTACAGTGGCAGGGTTCGTGAGATAAACGAACAGCTGATGCATTCGTTCGATGTGATTCAGGACAAGAACCTGAAAGGCGCGATGGCACATTATCCGGCGGCTGGCGGCAAGAGACTGCGCCCTCTGCTCGCCACCATCGCCAGCGAAGCAGTCGGTGGCAAACCGAACTCTGCGATGCCTTTTGGGATCGCCCTCGAGATGGTCCACAACTTCACTCTGGTCCATGACGACGTCATGGACGAAGACGACACGAGACGGGGCATCAAGACAGTGCACGCAGCGTACGGAATCCCGGAGGCCATCCTTTCAGGAGACGCGCTCTTTGCACGCGCGTTCGAGGTGGCGCTCGATTCAAAGGCGAAGGATAGCGACCTCGTTCGACTGGTCGAGACTCTGGCGAGGTCGGTCAGACTCCTTGCTGAGGGGCAGCAGATGGACATGGATTTTGAAACCGCGAAGACAGTGACCTCCGATCAGTACATGAAAATGATAGAGCTCAAGACCGCGGTCCTGTACCAGGCCGCGGCGCAGGGAGGGGCGATATGCGGGGGCGCAAGCAAGGCTCAGGAGGACGCGCTTGCGGAATACGGCAGACTGATGGGTCTCGGGTTCCAGATATGGGACGATGTATTGGATCTTCTTTCGGACCAAGAGACCTTCGGCAAGCCAGTGCTCAACGACATCCGCAATGGTAAGAAGACTCTGATCGTCATCCAGGCACTCGAAGATCTCAAGGGTCCGGAGAGAGCGGAGTTGCTGTCGACCCTCGGGAACGAGAAGGCGACCAAGGAAGAGCTAGTGAGGGCGCGCGATATCCTGGACGAGGTCGGCGCGATCGACCATGCGACGAAGGTCGCGGATGGGCTGATAAAACAGGCGAAGGAGAAGTTGTCCGTTCTGAAGGACAGCAATCACAAGACCGCTCTGATCGCATTCGCGGACTTCATGGTGAAGCGCAAGACCTAGGACACGCCAGTCTTCGTTATCTTGAAATCCGCTTTCCGTCCTTCTTCCAAGTGTCTGTGCTTTATGACGGTCGCCCTCCTGGTTCCCGGGCTGACCTTGTCGAGCCTGATGATCGCCTTTGCGTTGTGGAGCAAGACGTGACCTCCGAGGGGTTCGAAGGTGCCCTTCTCGATATCGGTATAGACCTGGGAGGTCACAATGACCGGGAGGTCCTTGCTCCTTCCCACTCCAAGCAGCTTCGCGAGCTGCGGGCTGAGGGACTTCCTCACCCCCCTCTCCTCGTCGTTCCTCGTGAGCCTGTAGTGGATGGTGGCAGAATCGAGTATGATGACGCCCACCTCGAGCGAGCTGTCTGCGAGCTTCACTGCCTTATCGACGAACTTCTCCTGCTCGTCAAAAGAGTGTGGCTCGAAGAAAAGGATGTTCTTGAGAACATCCTCGTATGAGTCCCCAGCCATCTGCTTGACCCGTTCGAGGGAGACCCCCTCTGTGTCTATGAACAGGACCTTCTTGCCAGCGAGCGCCACGTCCTTCGCGACCTGGAGACAGATATTCGTCTTTCCAGAGCCCGCCTCTCCGAAAAGTAGAGTAATAGCTCCACCCTCAAACCCTCCTTCAAGGAGGTTGTCAAGAGTGGATGAGCCGGTCGATAGGTGAGTCACACGCCTCGATTGGGGTCATTGGTGATAATCCTTCCTGATACATCTGGGTTGTGAGATGGGATAGCGCGAAGACTCCCTCTCGAATGTCTTAATATCGCGAAGGTGTTCCTTACACGCGTGGCTGTTCACAGAGTTGGTGCAGAGGCACGGTTGGACTCCGCGGTATGGTTGCGCAGATCCGTGGTTTTCAAGCAGCGCGTCGTGAAGGGCTATCGGCACCCAGTGCTCGACAAGTCGTTGCAGGCCGCCAGGATCAAGAACGAAGTAAGGCTGATGCTCGAGGCGCGCAGGGCGGGAATCGCAGTTCCAGTCATATACGCCGTCGATTTGGAAGGCAACAGGATCGTCATGGAGGAGATTCCGGGTGTGCGCGTCAAGGACGCGCTCGAATCGCTCCCGAAGGATCGAGCAGAAGAGATCTGTAGAAAGATCGGGGCGATTGCCGCGCGGATGCACATGAACGATATTGTCCACGGTGATCTCACGACGAGCAACATGCTCCTGGACGGAGAGCGTATCGTGGTGATCGATTTTTCCCTTGGCTCCAAGACCTCGGAGGTCGAGGACAAGGGCGTGGACATGCACCTGCTCGAGGAGGCTTTCCACTCCGCTCACTATAAGCGAATCGAGCTTTTCGAGGTTGTCAGAGACTCCTATGTGCGGTCATATCCAGGCGGAGCTGATGTGCTGCAGAAAGTGAAGGAGATCGAGAAGCGCGGACGCTACATGCGCAAGGAATAGCCGTAAGAACGGAAATAGAATAAATGGTTTGGACTGCGGAGAGAGTCGAGTTGGAGGAGGAACACCCTCCGCAGCCTTCTAGATCAATTTCAGACAGTCGTCTCTGGGAGCACGATGTCGTCGAATGCCGGGAACGCTGTCTCTACGGGATCCAGTGCTGCGCCGTCAACGAATATGCCCTTCAGGATCACGTTGACTGAGATGAAATCGCCCTCAGCGTATCCGACTAGCTGCGTGCCGGTCAGATCTGGTAGGGTGACCGTCACCAGAGTCCTAGCCTCGCCGATGACCACATCGACCGCATCTGCCTTGGAGCCGTCAGCAAACAGCGGCTCGCACCCGTTGACCATGAAGCTCGCAGAGATTTCGCCAAGCAACGCGGGTCCATAACCGATGTCCAGTTGTCCGACGATCATACCTATTGGTTCAATCGACGCGAGGACGTTCATGTCCGGATCCTCGAAGGCAAGATCTCTGAGGCGCAAGTTCACCGTGTAGACTACCTTCTGCCACTTCAGGTCTGGATTCCCAGGTGATATGAAGGCGCCCTCCTTGACGGTCATCTCGCGCTTGGCCGCGAAGTCCATTGTGTAGGCGTCACTGTGCACTACATTGACTTCGCCCGTCAACTCGTCAGTCTGGTAGACGAGGTAATTGGTCCCACTGAGTATCTCCGTGTATTCGACCGGTCCTGCATACGCTGGTTTCGCTGCCGCACCGAAAACGGTTGCGGCACCGAATGCCAATATCGCACAGACGGCGACCGATAGAACCAAGAACTTGGTTTCGAAGGGCGATGCCCGTCCGCGGCCCGTCGAGATGCGCCTGGCCAGCTCACTCTTGTATGTCTTCCCCATTTGCTCACCTTCTTTCGTTTCGGTTTCGAATCTGTCCCCGGAAGGCAAGCCAGTGAGCGCCAAAGCGCCCCGCCGAGCACCGACGGGCCCCCCGGGTCCTCGATTTCTGCCTTCGCCTTGATTCTAGTCCCGAGTCGCGACCGGCACGAACACGCTATACGGTTTGTGGTGCAAATATCGAAGGTTAATACATTGCTCGAACAGTCTGGATGAACCCAATTCTCCGCAGCTACTGAGGGTCCGCCAGCGCGTCGCCGTGCGTGTTCTCGTCTTATCAGCGATTTGACTGCAGATCAAAAACAGAATGAGGTAAAGGGTTTGATTCCCGAGGTGCTCAAGTCATTCAGGCCGGAGCGCACATGCATTGGGACTGCCACATGTATGGCGTCTCATCCTGCAGCTCAACGTAGTAGAAGTTCCAGAAGTGCACCCAAGGCTCTAGCGCAGCTGAGTCATCTTCGCTGGCCAAGGTATCGATGCAGGAACCGTCCTTCAGCTGCAGTTTGTCCTGTGTCATATTCTGCAGGCAGTCTCCGTTCAAGCCACCAGAAGCATCCGTGCTCTCGAGAGTCTCGTTGATGCAGGAACCGTCCTTCAGCTGCAGTTGATCCTGTATCTTGTCCTGTGTCTGGTCGCAATCACCGCTCATGCTTCCTGCCGCGGCGACCGTAGCGAGCCCGCCGACCAGCACGAAGGCACCAACCATCATCGCGATCCATGTTTTGCCTATCATTTAGTTTCGCCCCCTCTTGTTCAGAGGATTACTCCGGACCTCTGAGGGAGCAGATTCTGATAAGTGGCTTATGGTACAAGTATCGAAGGCTAGCACAAGATTCAATGGGATGACTCACGGGTCAGCCAGATAAAATCATGGAAGGTGTTTGGATGGGAACGGCGCAGGATATTCCCGAACAACCGTTCCTTTAGGTTTGTCGTGCTACGGGACTACCTGTTTCCTTTCCCGCCACCGCCGCCCTTGGTGATCAGCTTGCCGAGGTAGATGTACGCGTCGCCTGCATCCATACCGCCAGTTCCGCTGACGGGGATCATCGGATCTCCGAGCGGGAGCAGTTCGAATGCCGTCGCATCATCTTCCTCTGCAGCGACGTAGCTCCTGGCAGCCCAGCTGATCGGGTAGTTAGGCACGTTCACTGAGATCTTAGGAATCCCCGCATCCCAGCCAGTGGTGTCCCACAGCATGCCGTAGATCAGGTGACCAGCCTTGTTTATCTCCCTGCCGAGCACCTCATCGTCCGCGTCCGTGAAGTCCGCGGTGAAGGTCTCAGTCCTGTCTCCCACGGTCATGGTGACCGATATCACCGGTACTGATACCATCCAAGTGCTCAGGATCAGGCTCGGGTCCGCTATTAGGTCCGCCTGGTCGTAGACCACTGTTGGGTTATCCATTCTCGCGTTGACAACAATTGGCGTGGTCAGGTTGTTGTCCACGACGCCGGCCGGAACCTTGAGGACCATCATTTCGATCCTGACGAGGTTCCCGATTCTCCACTGCGGTGTGAACGCCATGTTGTCGGCGAAGTAAACCGCGTACCCAGGTGCGCTGTCTACCGGTGTGAACGGTATTGGGACAGGTGGCTCCTCTGCTGCTTTCACGATCATCGTCGATGACACCAAGACCATTAGCAGTGTCATCGCTATCGCTGCGCCTTTCTTGTGCTTCATTTGTCACTACTCCTCCCCTACATCATAGCACAGTGCAAAACTGTGTCATGGCATTCACGTCAGACAGAATATTAGTAGATTGTAGTACAATCCTCAACATAACGCCGTTACCAGAAATCGACAAAACGGTCAAATCTTGGTTGACGAACGTCAACTCAACCACAGGACTTCACGCCACACTTTCGGGCACAGACTATATGTGGAAGGTACCGAGGGAGGATCAAGACCGTCTCTGGCATCGACGTTCTATGCGTGTACCAAATAGATTATTACACCGGGAAATAATGAAGCACTGCCCATGACGCTAGCGAACATGAAGTCGATGACAGTCGCAGCAATCTTGATGCTGGGCATTCTAGTGCTGCCGGATCTGCCGAGCACATCTGCTTCGCAGGAAGAGATCACATACACCATGACCGCAGACAAGGTCACGATCAACACGCCGAACATGACAGTGGCGCTTTCTACGCACTTTCCGGCTGCCGTCGCCTTCACGAAGGGCAACGAGAGCGGACTTGGAGACGGTTTCGTCCTTTCCGCCATACTTGGGTACAACAGGAGCATGGATGGACTGCTCAACCTCAGCTCCGTGCCATACCACGCGCCTCTTGACAACGCTACTTGGTCTCTGCTCGGTCCAGTTCAGGAGACCGATACAGAACTGGGTCATTCGATAACCGTGTCTCTATTCGCATCGCTGAACATCGTGAAGAGACCCTTCAACTCGGGTGGTGGAGGCTCAGGGGGCTCGGGAGGCGCTGGCGCGGTGACGATACAAAACTGGGCAAATGTGACAGTCAAATACGTGGTCACGACCCGCAACTACTCTCAATCCTTCGACTTGCTTTCGAACTCCCCAGCGTATCCAGTAAATGGCACGACAGAAATCAAGTTCGATGTGGATATCGAACCCAAGAAACCGCTGGATGTGGACATGCTCGCACTGGACATCGGCCTGATGAAGATGGACAATTCCAGCTTCGCGCCCCTGGCGACCGTAGGCCCATACCTGTTCAGAGGCTATCAGGCGAACGGTCTGAGCATCAGCGACCCGTCCTTGAATGAGACCGACGGGACCACTCCATTGATGCACGAGTTCACCTACAAGTACGAGTACAAGCAGATGTTCTGCTATCTCAACGAGACCAATGCCACCGAGGGCTACTTCTCATGGGCGAACCGAGCTATGCTCAGCTGGTCCGGAGCCAACGACACACTCGCGAACGTCAGCACGTACTACAGGACGGACGGAGAATCCTTGAGGGTCTACACGGCCGTGCCCCTAGATGTCGAAGTGACCAGGATCGTCTGCGACCCGAGCATCGGCGTGTTCACCGTCAGCACCTCAGGTAACGGGGGTGTCATCGACTATCCGGACGGCTTCTTGTCAGGCTCCTGGATATTTTCATTCGCGCTGGGAGCTGTGATTGGCGCCGCAGTCGTTGGCGGGGTGGGTGTGTACGTTCTCGTAAGGAGAGGTTCTCAGGATGAGGATCCCGCGGAAGTAGTCTCACTGGAGAAGAACAGGTACTACCGCGGAAAGCCGTGATCTGTTCTTTTGGCTAGACTCGGTGTTTGTCTTCCTTCCGAGCAGGTTCGCTGGGTGACTTCCTGGCGACGTAGGCGGCCACGAAATCGTCAACCAGTTTGTCGAGGAAGGTTCGCCTGTACACTATCAGAAGGTCGGCGACCTTGTCGGGATCGATCACAGTCATCTTCGACTCCCTCCCAATCTTGTCGACCTTAATCACGCCCATCGAGGAGAGCTTGCTGGTATGGTAGGACAGGGTCCCTCCCGATATCGTGAAGTTCACCAGCAGCTCCCCGTGAGTGGTGCCAGGATTCATCAGCAAGAAGAGGACTATGCCTCGGGGAATCTCCTGCCTGAGCGCCGAGAGTATGCGCTGCTTGTCCTTGTCGATCTGCCCTCCTGGGAAGTATCTGGAGAAGTTCTCGGCCTTGTCCACGGTCAACAACCCTCTCACCACGAGGTGGTTGAGGTGGTATTCGAGGACCCCTATCGACAGGTTCGTGCGCCTCTGTATCTCCCTGAAGTGCACTCCGGGGTTCGTGCGGACGCACTCGTATATCCTCTTGCGGCTCGCTAGGTCAAGCGGATCCTTCAGCCAACCTCCCCCTCACCCTGCCCGCCATCACCGCGACAACGAGTATGGCCGTCCCTGACGCAATTATGAAAATCCCGTCGACGTCGGCCAGCCAGTCGGTCGCATGACCCATAATGAGCACCGCAACATCGAAGGCTGCCGAGGCAGCGAGGAAGTAACATGACAGCGCGAGAAGCTTGACCCCGCTCCTCTTGTATGAGACGAGACAGATGACGAAAAGCAGGACTGAGACCGCCAGGAGCAAGCCCAGCATTGTATCCACCAGCACTATCATTCGATGACCTAGCTTCTCTGTATGCTCTAGTGCTAAATAATATGTCTGGGATGGAGCTCCGCCCTATTGGAATGGCTTAATAGCGGTGAGGGCTTTTCGGGCATTGCGGGGTGTCAGTCCACGCCCAAGATATCGTTCGTGACGACGAATGTTGGCAAGTTCAAGGAGATATCCGCGCTGATGCGTGAGCGGGGCGTTCAGCTAGAACACCTGAGGACCCCCTACCCTGAGATCCAGGCGGAATCCTTGGAGATCACCATCATCCCGGGCCTCCAGTGGCTCTTGGAGAAGTACGAGAAGCCGCTCATGATTGACGACTCGGGCCTGTTCGTAGAATCCCTCAAGGGGTTTCCAGGAGTGTATTCCTCATATGTCTTCAAGACCGTCGGCTGTGACGGCATTCTCAACCTGATGAGGGGCATCAGTGATAGGCGCGCAAGGTTCGAGTGCTGCATAGGGTTCATCGCTCCAGGAAAGGACCCGTTCATCGCTAAGGGCGTTTCGAAGGGTACAATCGCGCTCGCGAGGGCAGGGACTAGCGGATTCGGGTACGACCCGATCTTCATCCCCGAGGGGTCGGACAAGACTTATGCCCAGATTGAGGTCAATGAGAAGAACAAGACGTCTCACAGAGGCAGAGCAGTCGAAGTGTTCCTACGGGAACTGCCAAGACTTCTACGCTGATGCGACACCAATCCTTTTATTGAGGGCTGTGATAATCCCGTAACCGGGACCAGTGCCATCGTGGGGTAGTGGTCTAGCTTGGTATGATACGTGCTTTGGGAGCATGAGGTCATCGGTTCAAATCCGATCTACCCCACCTCACCCAAGCTTGTCTTTTCGTTTCATCATGAGAGTGCATACAACGCAATTCCGTGGAGCGTGAATGCGAGTCCCAGGAACGTGATAGTGAACGCGAACAGGAAATCCTTCCTTCTATGCCAGACTATTCTCTCAGTGTCCGAGTTCATGAAGTTCTTCTCGATATCGAACAGGTAGACCGCCGCTATCATGCCCGCGAACGTAAGAAGGTTCATGAATCCAAGCGCTGCGAACATCTTCAGATCCGGTCCGAACGGCCTGTAGACGACCCAGCCAGCTGTGATGCTCGCGAGAACCGAGGCTCCAACGAGCGCTGCCAGGATGACCATCCAGCTGTTGTGATACACGAGATTGGTGGCTGCAACGCCAAGCTCCCATTGAGACTCGATCCAGAGGTCCTCTGTTAGATAGCTCGAAGGTCCTGCCATCGTTATGATCGTGAACTCGACATCACTCATATCTCCCATATCCAGATTCCTCGCCTTGAGCTCGTTCTGGAAGAACCACACGTTCTGCATGCTGACGTAGTAGGATGGGTCAACGCAGTGGTATACGTCGACCATTCCCTCCTCGTCGTCATCCTGGAACCGGACCGGGTCTGCTCTCCCCAGCACCTGGATGGTCATGGGGATCTCGTGGTCATCGTAGATGCTCGTGAGCTTGAGAGGGTAGTACATCCTCGTGGTTGGGAAAGTAACAGAGACCCCGAGTCGATAGACGTAGCCTCCATATCCCCACTGTTTCTGGGATTGGTTCGTGAAAGCGTCGATGTCCGATATCCAGGAAGCGACGAACGAGTAATCTTGACCAACATACTCGTCCAGGCGGTCAAGAGCCAGAGGTGACAACTCAAGGCCCTTCTCAGCGAGATAGCCGTCTATCGCTGTGGACTCGCCCGCGGATATCAGTTCGCTGGACAGTCCGAAGGCTTCGACGTGCTCCGATATCACCACACCTGAAATGCCATCGGAGGTGCCTTCGACCTCCTCGGAGAGCAACGGTCGTCCACCGCCATACCAGCCCGTCTGTGTTTCGCTAGATAGTCCGAGGGCCAAGAGCGGGTAGAGCTGAGAGCCGTAGACCCAGACGAAATTTTCGTCGACCTCCCTTCTCGCCAAGCTACTCAGGAAGTATCCGTCGAGTGAGTTGATAGTCTGGACGATCGTGATGTTTGCAGCATTTGGCTCACTGGGTATCGGGAAGAACCAGACGGCCTGTGCGCCGGCCTGCAAGCTGTTCGCCGAGATGCTCGCCTGAATGATCAGATTCTCCTTTCCGTCGACGAGGCTGATCATTGCGAACTGGGAATCCTCCATGGCAAGTTCCCATGTGTCGTAAGCCGGCACATAGACATGACTCACGCCATCAGCAGCCGCGCCGAGAGCGGTCAAGGGCAGCACTGTGAATATCGCCACAAGTCCGACGATGAACCTCCTAATCACGCAAACCACCGTTTAGTATTACGGGGCGACCCGCTATATTAACGGTGTGCGCGCGTTGACCTGGAAGTCATTCCTCTGCACTAGCACGCTTCACGGCGGGACTTTCTTGCGCTTGAGCTCCATGCCAACGCTCCATGCGCTTCCCAATTTCCTGCCCAGGCTCCAGTAGCCTCGGTCGTTCATCACGAACAGCAGCGGGTCGACCTTGGCAAAATTGACCACTCCGCTGTCGAGGACCTCCTCGTCAGAGTAGGTTTCGACGACCTTCCCAACGAAGATGTCGTGGCTCTCGAAATCGAAAGTGTGAGTCAGTTCGCACTCCATGTTGATTGGGCACTCCTCGATCAAGGGCGCGGTCTTGAGCGCCCCATAGAACACCTTGAACATCTTGGCCTTGTCCTCTTTCTTTCCGGAGACGAGCCCGCAGTAGTCAGTCTCCTTCATGAGTTTAGTGCCTGGGATGTTGACGCTGAACGTCCCGTTCTCTTTGATGCCCTGGTTCGTGTAGTGAGATTTCGACATACTCATCGAGACCGAGCCAGGATCCACGATGCCGACATGTGCCATCGTTATGAAGTTCGGCTTTCCGTTGACCTGCGCGCCCACCAATACCGTGGGCAAGGGGTAGAGGCAATTCTTTGCTCCGAGCTGTTTCTTCATCCCCGTCCCATCCGAGTTACGAATTGCAGTATCATCTATAAGAGAGGGAGCCTTCCGAAGGGGAATGGCATTAGCATACGGTGCCCCCTGCACTTACTCTATATAGCCGGACCCTATACCGAATTTTTGGAAGAGGCCTTTTTGGAGGCCTGAATGGCATGAGAAGGTACAAGGACATCCCGCTTTGGAAGAACGTCTCGCCCAAGCAGTGGACCGACTGGAAGTGGCAGGTCAGGAACCGCATCATGGACGTCGACACCCTGGCTCAGGTCATCAATCTCACCGACGAGGAGGAGAAGGAGATCAGAGACTCGATGAAGTACCTGCGGATGGCCATCACGCCCTACTACGCGACCTTGATGGATCCGGACGACCCGCACGACCCCGTCAGGAGGCAGGCCGTGCCAACATCGAACGAGGTCCAGATCAAGAAGTACGAGATGCTGGACTCCGTCGGTGAGACGGTGGACTCCCCTCACGAGGGGCTGACTCACAGGTACCCGGACCGCGTGCTCTTGCTTCTTACAGACCAGTGCAGCATGTACTGTCGACACTGCTGCCGCAGAAGGATAGTCGGACAGACAGACCATCAGAGGTCTTGGGAAGAGATCAAGGAGGGGATCGACTACATCAGGGAGACTCCCGAGGTGAGGGATGTGCTCTTGTCCGGTGGAGACCCGCTCATGGTCTCGGACGAGTTCCTGGAGAAGGTCATCCGGGAAGTTAGGAAGATCAAGCACGTGCAGATTGTCAGGCTCGGCTCCAGGACTCCTGTCGTGCTTCCGTACAGGATCACGCCATCGCTCGTCAAGATGCTCAGGAAGTACCATCCTGTCTGGCTCAACACTCATTTCAACCACCCGAAGGAGATCACGCCGGTATCGAAGCGTGCGGTCGAGACGCTCGTGGACGCGGGCATACCAGTAGGTAATCAGACCGTCCTGCTCAAGGGTGTCAACGATTGCGTGACCATAATGAAGAAGCTCTGCCAGGACCTGACGTCGATCAGGTGCAGACCCTACTACATCTATCAGTGCGACATCGCAAGAGGGCTTGAGCATTTCAGGACCTCCACGGCCAAAGGGTTCGAGATAATCGAGTCGCTGAGAGGACACACTTCAGGGTTCGCAGTCCCTGAATTCATCATCGATGCGCCCACGGGCGGCGGGAAGATCCCGATCAGCCCCAACTATGTCATCTCGATGTCCGACAAGATGATAGTCCTGAGGAACTACGAGGGCGGCATATTCTCGTTCCCAGAACCCGAGGGCGACAGGACGAGCGTCTGCCCGCCGTCGTGCAAGATGTGCAAGCAGTATCCGGAGCTGGAGTCGAAAGAAGGCGTTGCGGGAGTGCTCGCGGGCAAGAAGATGTGCCTGATACCAGAGGGCTCCCTCAGAGAGGCGAGGCGGAAGGCATATCACAAAGAATCGAAGCACTCAGGCAAGTGCCACGATTTCTAGTCCTCGCACCATCAAACCCATTCTCACTTCTTGTCCTCCAGGACCGCCCGCGTGATGACGTAGTTCCCGGAGTTCCTCTTCCAGTTCGAATGCGCTTCTAATATGCAGATCTCCTTCGAGAAGTTCGGGCCGTCGAGGACGAAGGTCTCGAGCTCCCCGCCTTCTCCGGTCACGCTTATCCTGTACTTCTCCCGGAGCTGTTCGAGTTCCTTGATCGAATGGACTGTGATGATCTTGCCCAGCCACCCTTCGTCGAACCCCTCGGCATAGACTCCCGCTATCATGAATTTGAATCCAGCATGGACCATGTCCTCGAGCAGCATCAGCTGGTCTTTGCGCCACAGGGGGGCATACATCGGCTTGCCCAGCCTCTGCGCGATCTCGTTGAGTCGAGACCACTGGTAGTCGGAAGCGATCGCCCCGCAGACGAAGCCATCCGTGTCCTCGGAGCGCATCAGCTCTTCCAGGTCTTTGAGCTCCTCCTCCTTCAGGCCTGAACTCTCCCTTTGCTTGATGGGGATGCCCAGCGCCTCCGAGTGAAGCTTCGTCCAGCGGATGTTAGGATAGTGGAACATGTACGAATCGGAGGCCTTCGGAATGACCGTCAGCAAGCTCGCAACTTCCCATCCCTGCTGCTGTGTCAAGTACAACGCGTAAGTCGAATCCTTGCCCCCAGAGAATAGCGCAGAAACCCTCATCTCTGCTCCAGCGTTCATGTATCGGAGGGTCGCTATTTGGATGTTCTGCCCTTGCTTGATTGCGTTTATATCTGGGCATAGCCATGTGCGTGGACGTGTTCTACTGTCCAAGGTGCGACCGCACGATACCGAAGGAGCGTATCGAGAAGGCAGACAGGGAGCTCAAGCGGACATACGGAATCAGCAATCTGTCCGACCTGAGGTGCCCGGTGTGCGATTGCGAGTACATAGATTTGGACAAGGTTAGGAAAGGCGGGGAGGAGCATGTCGGCGAAACGAAGAGAAGGACCGCTGTTCCTTGAGGAGCTGACGAGCACTGAGTTCGCGAAGCTCGTCAAGAAGAAACCGCTCGTGATCATCCCGTTCGGATCGATGGAAGAGCACGGCTCGCACCTTCCACTCGGGACGGACGCATTCCAGGCGGAGGAGATCGCTCGAAGGGTGGGGGCTGAGTTCGACGCGATATTGTGTCCGCCGATAAGGTACGGGGAGTGCAGGTCGACTCGCAACTACCCAGGCACATTGACTCTCACTTTCGAGACCGTCCAGGCGATGGCGTTCGAGTTGGTCTCAGAGCTCGCCCGGAACGGCATCAGACGGATCATGATACTAACCGGCCACGCGGGCTCGGGACATATGGCAGCTCTGAGGCTGGGCGCACTGAGGGCTGTCGAGAAGAATCGTGAGGTCAAAGTCATGGTCTTGTCGGACTACGACATCGCCTATGATCTCAGGGGTAAGGAATTCCCGGTCGAGGACGGGCACGGAGGCGAGATCGAGACGTCAAGGATTCTGAACATCCGGCCATCTCTGGTGCGCAAGACCAGACCGAAGGGAACCACGAGGCCTCCAGAGTACATGGTCCTGCCAGATCCCGAACGCCACATGCCGACGGGAATCTACGGGGATGCCGCCTACGGCTCTGCCAGAAAAGGCAGGACTATCGACGACTACGTCGTCAAGAAGTTGTGTGAGCTTGTCGAACGGAACTTCGGGATAAGGAGAGCGTGATAGGTTGAATCTCAAGGAGAAGGCCGCTGAGGCCGCTGTCAAGCACGTCAAGGAGGGGATGGTCGTCGGACTCGGGAGCGGCTCCACTGCGAGCATCGCCATCAAGATGATCGGGGAGAAGGTACGAGGCGGTATGTACATCATCGGCATCCCGACATCTCGAGATTCCGAGATACTCGCCAAATCGGTGGGGATCCGGATAGGAGAACTGAAGGACCATCCGCAGGTGGACATCACGATAGACGGTGCGGACGAGGTGGACCCGAAGCTGAACCTGATCAAGGGTCTTGGGGGAGCTTTGGTCAGGGAAAAGATCGTGGCCGTCTCGACCTCGATGGAGATAATCGTCGTCGACAACTCGAAACTTGTCGATCACCTGTGCCAGAAGGCGCCACTCCCGGTCGAGATCGTGAGGTTCGCCCATGATGCCACCGTGCGGAGGTTGGAGCAGTTCGGATGCATGCCGAAGCTAAGGGTGAGGGTCGGAGAGCTCTACGTGACTGACAACGGGAACTACATCGCGGACTGCAAATTCGATCGGATAGACAACCCGGCGAAGATGGAGTCTGAGCTGAACCTCGTGCCCGGAGTGGTGGACAACGGATTGTTCGTGGGGCTGGCCCACAAGGTCATAGTCGCATCCGAAAAAGGCATCAGAACTCTTGAGAAGAAATAGATCTACTTCGCGAGCTCCTTGAGCTGCTTGATGTTGTTCTCGATGCCCTCGATCTTCTTCCTCTCTTCGCTCTCGATGATCTCTATGATCTTCTCGAAGGGGATCGCGAGCTTGTTGGAGTGCACGGGTCTTCCCTTGCCCTCCTTCTTGATGTCCCGCTTGCTGACGTACTTGCGTCTCCGGAGCTCCTGCATCGCAATGGACACCTCTGGCTGCCGGAGGCTGGTGGCACTCTCGATCTCAACGGATGTGGTCTCTTCCTTCTTGCGGAGGAACACGAGCGTCTTTGCGATGTTCTTAGACAGGCCTGTGCGCATAAGAAGTTCGACGAGCATCTCGTCTTTCTTTGTTAGGCCTTTGTCCGTCATATTATGTGCCTAGCCATTTATTAATTGCCAAATATTTATCCCTTTCTATGCTATTGGGCTGCTATTGAAGCGACAGCAGTCAGAAGCTTGATTACTGACGAACTCCAGCTGGACAGATTCACTGGTGGTGGGTCAGTCTCATGTGTCGCGGAGAATGCTTTAATACAAGTTCTCGCTTACTCTTCGCCTGCGCTGAGGAACGCTGATTTCAATGAAGATGCCCAGAGTCACCAAGGAGTACTGTCCTAAGTGCAAGAAGCACACGTCTCACGAGGTCGAGAGGGTCAAATCCCGACCGAGATCTGAGCTCAAGTGGGGGCAGAGGCGTTACAGGAGAGCGACCGCAGGATACGGAGGTTTCCCGAGGCCGAAGTACGAGGGCCGGCAGAAACCGACCGTCAAGGTTGCGCTCAGATACAGATGCAAGGTCTGCAAGAAGGCTCATCAAAGGACCTGTTTCAGGGCGAAGACCTTCGAGCTGAAGGAGGCCTGAGCGATGAAAGGTAAGGTCCCTGCTCCGAAGAGCAAGTTCGTCACGGTCAAGTGCCAGGATTGCGGGAACGAGCAGATCGCGTTCGACAAGCCTGCGACGCAGGTGAAGTGCAACGTGTGCGGTGCCACTCTGATCAAGCCGACGGGAGGCAAGGGCGTGATCAGGGGGCAGCTGCTCGGAGAGGTCCAGTAATGGTGCACAAGGCTGAGTTCCCTGAAGTCGGAGATCTTGTAGTATGCACCGTCTCAAACGTCAAGAACTTCGGCGCTTTCTGCAACCTGGACGAGTACGAAGCTAAGGAAGGTTTCATCCACGTTCGCGATGTCGCCACCGGCTGGGTCAAGTACATAAGAGACCACGTCCGGGAAGGACAGAAGATCGTGTGCAAGGTGCTCGCCGTCGATTTGGACAGGGGGCACATCGACCTCTCCCTCAAGCAGGTGAACGAGCACCAGAAGAGGGAGAAGGTCCAGGAGTGGAAGAACGAGAAGAAGGCTGACAAACTCCTCGAGATAGTCTCTGACAAGGTCGGCAAGAGCATGGAAGAGGCATGGGCCGAAGCTGGAGAGAAGCTGATCGAGGAGTACGGCACTCTGTACAACGCCTTCGAACAGGTCACAATAGCTCCAGAATCACTCAAGGAAACGGGGCTGGACAAGAAGTGGGCAGCCGCTGTTATCGAGGTGGCGAAGGAGAACATCCAGGCTCCGATAGTCACGATCGACGGTCTGCTCGAGGTAACGAATCCGAAGGGGGACGGCGTAGACCATGTCAAGAAAGCCCTGGCCGCGGGCAAGGACGTGGATGACTCTGCGATTGACATTCACTACATCGGAGCTCCAAGGTACAGAATCACCGTGTCCGCAACAGACTACAAAGAAGCCGAGCAGGAGATGAAGGCGGCAGTCCAAAAGATAGCCGTGGCCGTCGAGAAGACAGGCGGGTCGTTGAGCTTCAAGAGGAAGGAGGAGAAGTGAAGACCCTTCTGAGGAAGTGCCCCGCATGCGTGGAGTACACACTTAAGGACACCTGCCCTAAGTGCGGCGGCACAACCTTCATGCCGATGCCCGCGAAGTACTCTCCAGAGGACAGGTACGGAGAGTACAGGCGCCGCCTGAAGAAGGAGATGACGGGAGAGGCCTAGATGGAAGACATCGTTGTCGTTTTCAAGGAGAAGCCGAATCTCAAAGATCCAGTGTTCGTCGAGGGGCTACCTGGCGTGGGCAACGTGGGCAAGCTCGCGGCAGAGCACCTAGTGGATCAGTTGAAGGCAGTCAAGTTCGCGGAACTGTTCTCGAAGTTCTTCCCGCCCCAAGTACTTGTTAACGATTCAGGGATAATCAGGCTTGTCAGCAATGACCTGTACTATGTGAAGCGACCTGACGCCAGTCATGACATAGTGATCATGACCGGGGACTACCAGGGACTCACCCCAGACGGGCAGTATGAGCTCTCGGACAAGACGCTGAAGATCATAAAGGAACTCGGCGTGAAGCGGGTCTACACGTTGGGCGGGTATGGTCTCGGCAAACTGATCGAGAAACCCCGAGTGCTCGGGGCGGCAACGGACCCAGAGCTCGTCGAGGAGATGAAGAAGCACGGCGTGGTATTCTCGAAGGGAGAGCCAGGCAGCGGCATCGTCGGCGCGAGCGGACTCCTGCTCGGTCTGGGTGGCCTGTACGACATGAGGAGCGTCTGCTTGATGGGAGAGACCTCGGGATACTTCGTGGACCCGAAGGGCGCCCAGGCGGTGCTCGAGGTCCTTTCCAAGATACTAGATGTCAAGATCAACTTCGCCGAGCTCGAGGCCAAGGCGGAGCAGATCGATATGATAACGTCCAAGCTCAGGGAGTCGGAGCCCGCTCCTGAGCCGAAGCGCGAAGACCTGGGCTACATCGGTTGAGCCAGTATCGCGAGAACCCTCAGTGACTCATTTGAAAAAATAAAAAAATAGGGGGGAGGTAATCCTGATTGATCAGTCGCTGAATAGCGTAGTTAGAGTGCATCCCATCCCGTTTCTGACTACTTCTTCAGGTACTTCTCTTCGTATTGTTTGATTGACGCCAAACTCTGTTCGGCGTGTTCGAACTTCCTCATTCTGTCGACGACGAGCTCGAGTCGGGCATAGATGAGGTCCCTGATCGAAGCGCGGATCGCCTCGGATCGGGAGGGGAAGTCGTCGATCTCCACGAGGAAGTCAAGTGCCCGCAGGTGCCTCTGCGGTATGCGGATGGTGATTTTCTCAGTATCTGGCTCCATTCGAAATCGCCCCGCTTGCTGGTCCATTCCCCGCGGCGACCACGGCTGCCGTTTGTACCTCTTTTGCCTTACGGTCGTCCGACAGCCCCTTATATTGATGCTAAATATATAAAACTTAGGTTTTCTTTAGCGGCCCCCTTCGAAAAGCTTCCAGTTTGTCGTTCCGTGCTATCGAAAAACGCTTTATATGATACTCTTAATAAGGAGCGCGCAACTGTCATTCTTGCAACCAGCGAATCCCGACTTAGCTCAGACTGGTTGAGAGCGGCTGACTGTAGTGTGGTAATCGGCACGACCGATCACGGTCGCTGAAATCAGCAGGCCCCCGGTTCAAATCCGGGAGTCGGGACCATTCTTTTCTCAAATGGGTTCTGGGATGATCATCCACTTCTCGGGCGCGTCGGGCCTCACGACCTCCTTGTTGCGCTCAAGAAGCGCCAGCTCCTTCTGATCGAACGACTTGGGGTCGATCGCAATGATCAGTCTGGAGTTGCTCGTCATGGCGCTTTCGGTCCATCTGTCCACCGCCCTGATCACGCGCTGGAAGTCGTTCGTCGTGACCAAATACTCCAGGCCGTCGATTAGGACGACCCCATTGTATGATTTCTCCATGAAGTTGGTTAAGAAATCGGTCAGCAGGTTCAGTTTCGCGGGATCCATGTTGTCCTTTCCCGCCACCGTCGAGAGCCATACGATCGGAGTCGTCTGCAGGTAGTTCTTCGCTCTGACCTCGTTCGGGAACTGTCTAGTCACCACCAATCCTTGCGGCCTGCTCTTGTACTTCTTGCATTCTCTGCACGGGCAAGGCAGCTTACACTGGGTGCAATCGAGGCTCTCGCACGGGAAGCTGTCATCGTTCTGGCAGTCCCAGCACCTTCCCTTCAGGATGTCCGCGAACAGCTTGAAGGAGAATTCCGGTTTCTGCTCCTCGACAAGGTAGACATACCTGAGGAACAGCCGGTAGTTGGATTTCGTGCTCGACACTAACCTCTCGGTAGTCGGGGTGCTCATGGCTATCTGTCCGATGGCGATCGAGTACGCGAACGTGATGCCTGCAAGTCCGTAGCATGCCGCCACCAAGACATACATTATGTCCTCTGCGAATGCGAGCGCCTCGGTGATGTACAGCACCCAGATGACTCCTCCAGCTGCGATGGTCCAGATGCCGATCAGGAATATCGTGCCCGAACGTTTGCCCTTCTCATCCACTCTGTGTCTGGAGAGCATTATGAACGCGGTCGTTAGGCACATCATCAGAGCGGCGACCGATATCACGGAGAGCATGCTCGAGTCGGTCAGCTCTGGTATCGGGCGGTTCACATAATCGATACTCGCGGTGATTCCTAAACCCACTGATGCGATGATCGTCACGACCATGGCAAGACCTAGGCCGTTCAGAGGTTTGAACGAGACCCTCCTCTTGTATGGAAACACGATCGAAAGCTGCCAGATGAAGGTGTACCCGAGCAGAGTCGATGTGACGAACCCCTTCGCGATGGCATTGCCCAAGTCGGCCTCGTTCCTATCAGTGGATGGATAGAGGGCGCCTGACAGTATCGAGACAGTCAGAGAAGCCATCGCAAGGAAGAAGAGCCACGAGGCAATCGAATTCGGAGCTTTGCTCCTGGCGATGACTCCGGCGCCCAGACAGATGGCACCAGCCGCTACCGAAGCCGCAATAGCTAGGTCCGCCACTTGGTCATCTCCGGTTCATGCGCACGCTGGTTGCAATGTGGATGAAATCAAGCTAGGATAAGTCCGACCGAGATCACGAGGCAGTCGTCGCAGCCCTGACGGCCTCGAGAAGCCTCTCCACCTGGAACGGCTTTGCGACGAAATCCACCGCCCCGGCCCTCATCGCTTCCTTTCTGAGCGCCTCTTTGACCAGGGCGCTGACCACTATGATCTTCGCCCTCGGGTCGATCTCGATGATTTTCATGATGGCAGAAAGGCCGTCCATCCCTGGCATCAGGATGTCCATGAGGACAACGTCCGGCTTGAGCGCCTTGAATTTCTCAATGGCCTCGAGACCATTCGCAGCCTCACCGGCTATCTCGTGGTCGTGGGATTCGAGTATGTCTCTGATCATCTCCCTTATAAAGGGCGCATCTTCGACTATGAGGACTTTTGACATCGATTCCAACCCGATTTTTCACTGCTGTTGGTAAAGACGAACTCAATCATATATAAGTTGGCTAGCGTGATTATCGAATGCGATAACGTGAGCGAAATCGCTCATGAACTCACGCAAATCCTGCCTTCTCATCGGTACAGCCGACTTCGTTGCCGATGCGTGCAGCCAATGTAGATGATTGCTCGTACTGAATGCCGTAGGCATTCTCGTCTGACGATTTCAGATGCAAGAATCTGCCATACCAGCAACTCACAAGAAATAAATAGCACCAAGTGCATATGTGCTTCCGTCCGACACTCGTCGGACCGAAGGGATGGGCATGGTATTCGGCTTCAGCAGAAAGGATGCTCGCGAAAACGAAGACCCCAGGAGTCAGAAGAGGGTTCCATACAGATTGGCGTCCTATGAACACGATGTCGAGGGCAAGCGATTCAAGGCAAGCAACGTCGTATATAGTTTCTGGAGCGCCTCCAAGTACGTCCTTGTTCTCTCGCTGATGCTGTGGTGGCTGCCCATGTTCGGGCAGATGATCGCAGGGTACGTTGGTGGGCGCAGAGCGGGTGGCCCTTGGAAGGGTGTTGTGGCCTCCATCATTCCGGTTGTCGCAATCTGGGGTGTCATGACGGGCTTCGAAACGGGTTTGCTTCCTTCGCACATGTTCGGGGTCGCGATCGCCCCTGCCGCCATCGGTGCTGCTATCAATTCCGATATCCCCTTGCTCGCTCCATATTTCCAATTCTCATCTGAGTACGTCGGTGGGTTCGTCGAGGGTCTCGCTGGCGCGAGCCCCTACGGTATCAACTACTACGTGCTGACTGTCGCATTCGCGTATGTCGGCGGCGTTCTAGCCGCGCAGAACAGACGCGAAATCGAGTTCACATCGGGCGCCGTGATGAACACGACCACGGTCCTCGTGCACGATCCTTCGGGATATCAGCAGGGCGTGGTTGAGCAGGGAGCCCCGCACGGACTGCTCAGCGGAGTCGGAGCGTTCTTCCATCTACCAGGCGGTCATGGCGACAGACACTCGGGAACAGCTGCACGGTACTCCGCCCACAGACACAGCAGCCCATGGGGACGCGCGGCGGAGATGCACTACGAGGACGTCGACTACGGTCCGCGCGACCCTTACATGCTTCCCCCGGGTGATTTCGATGACAGCCGATCGGGCGGAATGATGTCATCTCGCCCGACGCGCGTGCGCAAGCAGAAGAGGAGGGGCGCGCAGAACTTCAGCTCGAAGCCTCGGTTCAACTACCAGCAGTACTCCTACTCCCAGAGACAGGATCCAGGATACAAGGGCGGCATCATCCGCAGGAACAAGGGACCCAGCAGGTTCACCGTATCACCTGATGCGCACTCGATAAAGCGCGCGCAGAAAATCATCGACAATGAGTGGCGCGGAGGGCACAAGAGTCACGGCCCGTCGAGGTTCGCCGAGGATTTCGATGATGCGGAAGAATCAGAATCCGTTGCGGTCGAAGCGCCGAGAAGGAAGGAGCCGCACAACGGCCAGTGGGACTCGATCTGAGCCTAGTGGATGTCAGACCCGAACCTTTTTATTGTCTGACTGCTTCGCTCGCCTCCAGCACATGGTGGGAGCGGAGCGGTCTACTCATGTTCTGTGAGAAGTGCAAGAGTCTGCTTTTCCCTCAGGATGGGAAGCTAATCTGTAGGAAGTGTGGAACGGTTCACGAGCCGGCCTCCAAGGCGCAAGTGATCAAGCACAAGGGCAAGGACAAAGAGCTGGCCGTGCTCGGGGAGCTGTCCGGCACGCTGCCAACGGCCGATGCGGAGTGCCCCTCCTGTGGCCACAACAAGGCCTATTGGGTATTGAGGCAGACCAGAGCGGCCGATGAGCCCGAGACGCGCATATTCAGGTGCGTGAAATGTGGGCACTCGTGGCGCGAGTACTAACGCTGGATGCATGCACAGCTTTTTTAAATGCTGAAAGGTTACAGGTAAGGTACGGAAGGGGGGCTAATGTTTCAGGCGAAAGCCAGAGCTGACACCTTGAAAGAAGTTGTGAACGTCATCTCCACGCTGGTGGACGAGGCGAAATTCACCTTGAACGCCGAGGGCCTGACAATCAGGGCCGTCGATCCCGCGCACATCGCAATGGTCGACCTCAAGCTCGGAAAGGAGGCCTTTGAGGAGTTCAAGGCCGATGAGAGTGAGATTGGGCTTGACATAGACAAACTCAACCAGTTCCTGAAACTCGCACGCGCGGATGACATCGTCGAGATCAAGCACGACGAGGACAAAAGGCGCTTGAACATAGTCGTCGGGGATATCACACGGCGGATGAGCTTGATCGACACGACTGGGATGAGCGACCCGAAGGTGCCCAGCCTGAACCTGCCAGCGAAGTTGACGGTCAAGGTCGATGACCTGGTCCAGGGCATCAAGGCGAGCGAGACGGTCTCCGACCACATAGCTCTCGTGGCGAGTCAAGAGAGTTTCGAGATGACCTGCGAGGGCGATCTCGATCAGGTCAGCTGGAAGAAGTCAAAGAAGGACCTCGAGGAGCTCGACACGCCCAGCAGCGTCAGGAGCCTTTTCCCGCTCGAGTATTTCGCGAACATGCTCAAGGCGGTTTCATCTGGCAGCAGCGTGACCATGTTCCTGGGCAACGACTATCCGGTCAAGGTCGAGTTCAAGATAGCGGGCGGCAAGGGAGAGGTCAGCTACCTGCTGGCACCGAGGATCGAGAGCGGTGACTGAGCAGATGCCAAAACCCTGTAAACCATTTTCTTCTTCTTGCGTTCAAGGCTGAGGGCAACCAGTGTGAGTTCCATGCGGAGGATAAGGATAGGGGTCTTGGCCTCGGGTGGTGGGACCAATCTGCAGGCGATAATCGACGCCTGCGACCGCGGGGAGATCGACGGGGACGTCGTTGTTGTCATCTCGAATGTGCCCGAAGCTTTCGCCCTTGAACGCGCCCGGAAGCACAGGATCGCAGCGTTCGCGTTCCCACATAAGGGCATTTTGAGAGAGCAGCACGAGCAGGAGATCATTGACTGTCTAGAGCAGCACAAGGTCGACCTCGTCTGCCTTGCAGGGTACCTGCGCATGATGACTCCTCTGATCATCAGAAAGTACGCGGGCAGGATGATGAACACGCACCCGGCGCTGCTCCCATCTTTTGGAGGATCTGGCATGCACGGGCTCAATGTCCACCAGGCTGTCATCTCTTACGGATGCAAGGTCTCTGGTTGCACCATACATTTCGTGACCGAGGAGGTCGACGGAGGCCAGATAATCCTTCAGAAGTCCGTGCCTGTGCTGGAGGACGACACGCCTGAGACCCTCCAAGAGCGAGTGCTCAAGGAGGAGCACAAGCTGTTCCCGCGGGCGATCGAGCTCTTCGCCAGAGGTAAGCTGAAGGTCGAGGGCCGCAGGTGCAGGATACTGGAGACATGAGCGGCTTGAGCGCGCGAATACTTTAAGGCAGGCACACGGGATATCCCGAATGCAGACAACTGAACCAGGGGGGCGGACTTGGAAGTCTACGATGGCGAGTTCGTTGCAGAACTCGAGGCGATTGCCAAGCGCATCAGGCGTCACTGCATCAAGATGATCTACGAGGCGGGGTCCGGTCACCCCGGAGGCTCGTTGTCCGCTGCGGACATCCTCGCAGCTCTATATTTTCATATAATGCGTCACGACCCGAAGCGTCCGGATTGGCCGGATCGCGACAGGTTCGTCATGAGCAAGGGCCATGCGGCCCCGGCGCTGTACGCAGTTCTGGCAGAGGCAGGGTACTTCCCCTTGGAGGAACTGAGCTCGCTGAGGAAGCTTGGGAGCAGGCTCCAGGGACATCCGTGCATGCGGAAGACCCCTGGCGTCGAGATGTCCACTGGTTCGCTCGGGCACGGGCTCGCAGCTGGAAACGGGATGGCCCTTGCTGCGAAGCTGGATCGCAAGCTGTACAGGATCTATGTGCTCTGCGGAGACGGCGAGATGGACGTCGGCGAGACCTGGGAGGCTGCGATGTTGGCAGCGCACTACAAGCTGGACAACGTCACGGTCTACGTCGACAGGAACAAGCTGCAGCTGGATGGCCCAACGGAGAACATCATGTCCTTGGAGCCGCTCTCCGACAAGTGGAAGGCGTTTGGATGGCACGTGATCGAGATCAACGGCCACAACATGAAGGAGATAATCCATGCGACCAACGAGGCTAGAGGGGTCAAGGGGAGGCCCACGGTCATCATAGCGCACACGATTAAGGGAAAGGGCGTCAGCTACATGGAGGGCGCGCTTCACTTCCACGGCAAGGCCCCGACCAAACAGGAGTACGAGATTGCAATGAAGGAGCTCGGGGGTGACAAGCCGTGAAGTGGAAGGAGGAGAGCCAGAGGAAGCAATATGGGCGCGCGCTCGTCGAGCTCGGCAAGGAGAGGAGCGACATAGTGGTGCTCGACGCGGATCTGTCGAGCTCCACAAGGACCGCGGACTTCGCCGCCGCCTTCCCGGAGCGGTTCTTCAACTGCGGGATAGCAGAGCAGAACATGATGGACACGGCTGCGGGGCTCGCAGCGTCTGGAAAGACGGTCTTCGTGTCGACCTTCGCGGTCTTCGGGACCGGCCGATGCTACGACCAGATACGGCAATCAATTGCATATCCGAATCTCAATGTCAAGATAGTCGTCTCCCACGCCGGAATAACTGTCGGCGGGGATGGCGCCTCTCACCAGATAGTGGAAGACATCGCGCTGATGCGCGTGCTGCCAAACATGACGGTGATAGTTCCCGCGGATGCGGTCGAGACCTACAAGGTGGTGAAGCAAATCGCCAAGATGAAGGGCCCGGTCTATGTCAGGATCGGAAGGTCCGACGTCCCGACCATATCGGACCAGGCTTCTGAGTTCGAGCTGGCAAAGGCGCCTGTCGTCAGAGATGGAAAGGACGTGACGCTCATCGGGTGTGGCATCATGGTGTCGAAGTGCCTCGAGGCCGCTGATGAGTTGACCAAGCACGGCATAGACGCGCGCGTAGTCAACCTGCATACGATCAAGCCGATTGATGAGAAGACGATTGTGAAGGCTGCTCGAGAGACCGGAGGGGTGGTCACGGCCGAGGAGCACTCTGTCATGATGGGTATGGGCAGCGCGGTTGCGATGGTGCTTGTCGAGAACTTCCACGTGCCGATGAAGCGGGTGGGCATTCCGGATGTGTTCGGAGAATCAGGCGCCTGCGACGAGCTCATGAGCAAGTATGGACTCACGGCCGATAACATCGTAGAGGCCGCGCACGATGTGCTGAAGAGGAAGAAATGAGGTGTGTCGATGAAGATCTTCATAGATACGGCGAACCTTGAGCAGATCAAGGAGATCAACAGCTGGGGAATCCTGGACGGCGTCACCACGAACCCGACGCTCGTCGCGAAAGAGGGCTGCGACTTCGAGCGCAGGATTGAGGACATATGCAAGATCGTCGACGGGCCGATAAGCGCGGAGGCGGTCTCCATGGATTCCGAGGGCATGATTCGGGAGGCCAGGGAGCTCTCGAAGATGCACAAGAACGTCGTGGTGAAGATACCGATGACGGCCGAGGGGCTGAAGGCCGTCAAAGTGCTCTCAGGCGAGGGCGTCAAGACCAACGTCACGCTCGTGTTCTCTCCGAATCAGGCGCTCCTCGCGGCAAAGGCTGGTGCAACATACGTCTCGCCCTTCGTCGGCCGGCTGGATGACATCAGCCATGACGGCATGGACATCGTCCGAGACATCATCACGATCTTGAAGAACTACGGCTTCAAGACGCAGATCATCGTCGCCAGTATCAGACATCCGGTGCATGTGACAGAGGCCGCGCTTGCGGGGGCGCACGTAGCCACCGTTCCGTACGATGTGCTGAAGAAGATGCTGAGGCACAACTTGACGGACGAGGGGATCAAGAAGTTCTTGGCCGACTGGGAGAAGATTCCCAAGAGGAAATGATCGGTCAGTTGATGTAGTTCGACGTGCTCGACTTGTCAAAGCCCTTGACCAGTTCTAACTGGTAGTCCTCGGAAGGCTGCCATCCATAGTATGGGTACACTAGTTTGGGGACGAACCTGGAGAGGTCCGCCGCCAGCTGCGTGACTGGGTGGTCCTTCCCGAATGTCATCGTGCTTATCTCGTAGGCCTTCTGTCGGGTTGCTGCCTCGTCGATGATCCCGAGCGTGTGCAAGTACTCGTGCAGCAGGATGTGGAATACGTACGGCTTGTAGAGTGCTGGATCCGTCTCTTTCACGCGTTTCAGCGGGAGACTGTTCATGACGATTATGTTCGTAGCGATTGGATAGAACGCTCCCACGAAACCCTGAGGTCCTCCTCCAAGGTTCGCCAATCCCAGCATCAGGCCAGCTCTCTCTTTGCCTGTGCTCTTGCGAACTGCAACCTTCACAAGTTCGAATATGTCTGGCAAGTCCTTGGCGGACTGCAATCTCGAGTCGAATCCTGACTCGCTGTTCATGGTATCCAATAGGATCGAGGGGCGATTTATCATAATCGCCAGACACATGGAAGCCTAAAGATGTCGTTCCTTTCAGCAATCCTGAAATAACTGCGAACCCTCTCACGCGTTCGTGCATACGGATGCAGTGGTTGTAGGCGGGGGTCCGGCTGGGTCCACAGCTGCTCGCGTGCTGGCAAGAGAGCATCGAGTAACCATAGTCGAAGAACACGCTTCTCCCGGGGTACCCCTCCAGTGTGCTGGTTTGGTCACTCAACGGGGAGTCCCGATGTTCGCGCGAGCAAGTGTCCTCGGCGAGGTGAAAGGCCTCAGGATACACTCCCCTCTTGGATTCACCTTGGAGCTGGAGGCCCGTTCCTCGCGCGCGTACGTCATAGATAGGCCCATGTTCGACAGAATCATGTTCCACAAGGCCGTCGATTCCGGGGCGATTCCTCAACTGGGGACGTCCGTGCGTGGTATCTCTCAGTCCTCGGGGGCGGTGCGAGTCCAAGTCAGATCAGGAGGCTCCCTGAGATCATTATCGTGCTCGTGTGTCATAGGTGCGGACGGTTACAAGTCGGTGTGCAGGAAGGAGGCTAAGCTTCCGCCCCCGAAGCATATGTTGACTGGTATCCAGGCGGACCTGAAAGGTGCGAATATCGAAAAGGAATTCGTTGAGGTCTATCTCGGTCACGCTGTCGCCCCCGGATTCTTCGCTTGGGTGATCCCCGCAGGTGACGTGGCCCGGGTCGGCCTTTGCACTTGGGATGCAAACGACCTGCCAGCTAGCTACCTCAGAAAATTCCTGGCCCGTCCGGAGTTCAAGGGCGCGAGGAACGTCTCAACTACGTCTGGCAGGATTCCCATAGGTCCCGGCCGCTCGGCTGTCGGGGGCAGGATCATGCTTGTCGGGGATGCGGCGTGCCACGCCAAACCGCTCTCCGGAGGCGGGGTCTATACCGGAGTTCGCGGTGCGGAGCTGTGCGCTGAGGTAGCGGATGTGTTTCTCGAAACACACTCGAAATCAGCGCTACTCGAGTACGACAGGTTATGGAAGGATGAGTTCGGGAAGGAGTTGTCAAGAGCATTCAGGATTCGGAGGATATTCCTCAATCTGACTGACAAGAAGATCGACAAAGCGCTCAGGATATTTGCAGAGCCCGACGTGCGGAAGTTGCTGGAGCAACATGGAGACATCGACTATCCCGCATCACTTGCCTCTTCGGTACTTCGCTTGGCTCCTAAACTCGCTCAGTTTTCCCCGCAGATAATAGAATCGCTTCTCTAGCATGGGGTGCTTTCCAGGATTGTCCAGGACGTAGTAGTAGAGTCCCATGAAGCTGAAACTTCCGGCGGCTGCGATGATCACTGCCAGTGGCCAGCGGGGTATTGGCACTTTGATGCCGAAGGATGTGTCTGGAAGCAGGCCGTCGACGCCGAGGCTCCTCATGTAGGTCGTGTTTACGATGGCATCACCAGACTCCCATGATACCATCGTGTTCCACTGTTCATCCGTGAACGATCCCCGGGACTTGAGGACAACGACCGAGGAGTTGCCTTCGAAATTGAAGCTCAGGTTGAATCTGACGAAGTAGGTGGCCTGAGAGAAATACGATCCGTGAGGTGTCTTCTCCGAGACCCAGAACGGAAAGTCGGCCCATTCAGAGAATGTGTCATTGAGGTCGTCGGGCTCATCCGGTGGTATTCTGTCGAACAAGACTGTCCTCTCTGTCGATATCCCTGCTATGAGAGGAGGATTGGGGAAATCTTCTGTTATGTACTCATCGCGGTCCTGGGTCGCATACCGGTAAACCCCGATTGTCAAGCTGATGTTCACCATGTCCTGCGTGAGATTCGAGTACGGGTTCGTCAATGTGACATTTATTCGAACGTTGTCTGGAGGCACGATCGTCGAGGTGGTGGCAAAGTCCAACATTCTGTTGGCGTAATGAGGGCTTCCGGGATCAGGCACATCGACGGATGCGGCGCTCGTCGAGAGGAGCGTGACGCCACATATGAAAGCGACGGTAGCCAGCCAGGCCTTCATCTGGTCGGAGAAGCAACAGAGCGACTATATCACTTTCGGTCTCTGACTTCGACTCCGCCCGGAGAACTGTTAATACCGGCCAGTGCATTGAGAAGGACGTGCTTGGAGTCAAGGTGCGACGGAAGAGCGCAGAGGCCCTCAGAAAGACCATCGCACGAGCGGGTATGCTTGACAAGTCACACATGATCGTCGACGATGATGATGAGGTTGTGATTCCTGTTCTGTCGATGCCGCCTGCCGACCTATTGAGGGATCATTTCGCAATGGCTGTTGAACGTGACTTCCCCACGAGGGAGGCCATGAGAGATCCAATCGACGACATCAGAGACCGTGCCGCGATTCCCGAGGATTTGAAGCATCTCCTCCCCGACAAGTGGGAGATGTTCGGGGATGTTGCCATTATCAAACTGGATCCGAGACTGGACGGATACGAACGTGAGATCGCCGAAGCGTATGCGTCAGTGCTCGGTCTCAAGGCCGTCCTCAAGGACCTGCTCGGCATCTCGGGTCAGTTCAGGACCCCCACGACGAAAGTGCTCGTTGGCACTGATACGGTGGCGACTCACATTGAGAATGGCGTGAAGTACAGGTTCGATGCTGAGAATATAATGTTCTCATCGGGTAACGTGGAAGAACGAATTCGAATGGCGGGCGTGAAATGCGATGGAGAATTCATCGTGGATATGTTCGCTGGCATAGGCTACTTCTCGTTGCCTCTGGCTGTGTACCAGAAGCCTAGCAAGATTGTTGCGTGCGAGATCAACCCGGTCGCCCACAGGTATCTCGTGGAGAACGTGAGGTTGAATCATGTGGAGAAGCTGATTGAGCCGATTCTCGGGGACAACAGAGATCTCGCGGGGAAGAACCTGGCCGATCGCGTGATCATGGGGTACGTCAAGACGACCCATGAGTTCCTGCCAGTTGCCATGCGTCTGCTCAAGGATGGGGGAATTGTCCACTACCACGAGACGTGCCCCAATGAGCTGCTACCGCTTCGCCCGATTCAGAGGATAGTCGATCACCTTCACGGAGGGAGAGCGGAGATACTGCGATTCAAAGTGGTGAAGTCCTATGCTCCAGGGGTTTCACACGTGGTCATTGACGCTCGGATTTTCAAGCCCTCTTGACCTCATCGGTGCACCCGGCCTGTCTCAGGAACTCCACGAACGCATCATGGTGTTGTTCAGTCCCCTGGCTCTCCAAAAGCCTCTGGGCATACTGTTTCAGGTGCTCCCCGTACTGCCTCTCCTCATCGGTGTACTTCCACGATTTGGTGGTCACGCCAAGCGCAAGGTAGAACGCGTGGGCCATCGAACGAATCCGGTGGTCGGGTGATTTATCACCGTCTATGACCGCAATCGCTCCAGTGGAGCCCTTCGTCTTGTACGACCTAGCTACGCTTTCGGCGAACGATCCATGCTGTGACAGGCCGGAGTAAGTCGGAATCCTGGAGGAGATGGCGTCGTGCTCCTCCTCCTTGAGGGCACTTCTGATGGCCTTCAGCGGCGATTTCTCGGTCTCAGGTCTTTCGAAGTACTTGTTCGCCAGCTTCTCTGAGACCACCGCTCTGAGCGAGTCATGACCGTGCTCCTTCCAGAATGTGGTCAGCAGCTTGTTCGCCGAATCAGATTGCTCCATCACGACTGGATGTTTCACGTTCGCCAAGATCCCCTTGAGCGCCTTCATGTCTGTTTCGTCGGATGCGAGGTCGCTCACAAATGAATCGACGTCCTTGCCGTAACAAATCTCTCCGCGGACATACATCTTCTTGTCGAGTGTTTTGACCGATTCGAGCACATTCTGCATGTGCTTCTCGATGAGATCCTTGTTCCCGAGCTCGCCGTTCGCATACTTCTCCAAGAGTTCGCTGTCCACGGGACTGTCCAACAAGCCATTGCACGCCTTCTGCCCAGACTTGTCTCTCAGAGTCCTGACAACATCGACGGTGAATTCGTCCAGTATCCGCGGAACGGCCATCCCCTGCGCCAGCTCGCCAAGGCTGTTCTTGATTTTCCCAGAGCATTGGTCACACAAGATGGTCTTCGCCTTCGCATTGACCCACTCGAATACCATGTGGTTCATGTTGGTCGGGGAGTGCGGACAGACGAACGAATCCCCTTCCCGTTTCGTGGCCCCGACAGATTCTGAGGCCGTCTCGACATACTCTGTTGGAGGCTTTGGCGTTCGACCGGTGCAGATGAAATTGTCACCATATGAGTAGAAGTGCAATCCTTTCTTATGGACGAGGTCGGCGACGCTCAGCACGCGCCATTTCGGAGAGTCGAAATTCTGCACGCCAATAAGCTTCTCTTTCGTGGTCTTTCCCCGGAGAGCGTACGCGACTGTTCCCGCAGGATAGGTCGCAGTCGCCAGGTACGGAGTCTTCTCCTCGTGCGCGAGCCCTATGGTGGCCGCGTACGCGCGCGCTAGCTTGTCGCCTCCGCGCGCTAACTTCGCCAACCTGACAGGGTCGTCCTTGAATCGTTGTATCTTCTCGATGCGCGCACGAGTTTTCTTGAACGGGCACGACCCGCAGTCTTCGGCGCAGTCGGGTAGGATGAGATCGGGGTCGTCCCTAAGCAGCTTCGCTTTCTCGCGGAGGTCCTTCTCCATGACCTTGGACGCTATCCTCGCCTTGAGTCTCAGCCGAGGGATCCCTTTCTTTCTCATGAGCGGCTCGGCATCGGATTATGACCGAGGGTAATAGCTTTTTTCGCGGTACCCCCACGGTCCTGCAGCAGCACGGCTGGAAAAGGATTATTAGTCTGGCTGTCCCATAAGGAAGGTGCGCGTTCGGAAGGGATAGATGTCTAAGGAAGAGGACTCCGCCAGAGGCTACATCAAAGGTTTCCAAGAAGGCCTCCAGGAAGCTTGGGATGAGATCATCAAGCTCTCCACCAAGGGTTACACCCCCCGGGAGCTGCAGATCATGGCCAAGACGAAGAAATCCATGGTCTTCCAGCGGGTCCAGCAGAAAGTTGACGAGATCGAACGTGCGCTCGGCAAGAGACTCACATCCCCGGAGGTCCCTATCACACAGCCGGTCGCGCAACCGGTACAGGCATTGCCTGGCTGGAGCTATGTGGTCAAGGAAGAACGGCCGGACAAGAGTTTCTCCCTTTTCACCAGCATTCTCTCTCAGGGGGGCAAAGGGCTCTGCATATCGCGAACTCACCCGGACGTGCTCAAGCAGAAGTACGGTTTCGATGCGGAATCGATCTGGTTGACGAAGACTGAGACCGCCCAGCCATCCGCGGGACTGAAGTCAATTGAGTACGTTTCGCCAAACAACCTTGCCCGACTCGCGTCGTCCGTCAGGGACTTCCTCGCGAAGGGGCCGAACGGCGCGGTCATCATCGAGGGCCTTGAGTACCTCACAACTCAGAACGACTTCAGGAGCGTCCTCAAGTTCTTCCAGCTGATCAACGAGCAGGTCGTGCTCGACAAGGGATATCTGCTGGTACCTGTGGACGCCGCCACGATGGACCCGAAGGACTTCTCATTGATAGAGAGGGAGATGAGTCAGGTCCTCTAGAACTCAAAAGACTTAGGCGGGCTTTATCTCATCCCTGATGTATTTCATATACATTTCAGAGAACATACCCTCTCCGGGGTCGAACTCATGGCAGGGGTATTCCTTGCAGTCCGAGCACATGGACACGCCATGTTTTTCTGCGCAGTTGAGCTGCGTGCACCACTTGAGCATACCTTCCGCGGCTCTCTTGTCGGCCTGATATCTGCAGCCTAAGCAGATCCCCTTCTTGTACGCCAGGCAGAACCCACAGTAGAACCCACAGGGCCCTAACAGGTTCGAGTCGATGGATTTCTTCGCTCCTTTCTTCGAATGCCCTCGCTTCTTCACGAGCGGGCACAATGGGTCGCTTTTATTTGAGTATTTTGACGGCGAGTAGAACGGCCTGGGCACCTACAACTGCTTTGAGCACCAGGTACGATGTGAGGAATGTGCTCCCGCCGGGATTCGAACCCGGGTATCCAGCTCGAAAGGCTGGAATGATTAACCGGACTACACTACGGGAGCGTCAGGCGCGATTGTATGGCTATTTCGCCTTATGAACTGTCCATATTTAATGGTTCTCGGCGACCTCTCCTTGCTTTCGGAGCGACCCAGCGAGTGCCAAAGCTTAATGATAAGAGTGCCAATTCGGCACTCGCATGGAAGCGCCCAAGGTGAAGTCGAGCGCGGCCGAGTTGACAAGAAGATACATCGACCGCCATCCGAGCATCCGAGACTGCATCAGCAAGGATCTGATCAACTACTCTTCCCTGTCGCGACTCATCATGAAGGAGCTGGGGATCAAGAACGAGGAGGCAGTTTTGGCGGCGAGTAGGCGCTACGCGATGAAGCTCGCCAAGACAGATGCCGAGGGCGCGATTATCGATCTGTTCGAACAGAGTCGACTCGAGCTCAGGACCCGCATCTGTATCGTAGTCGCCAAGAACGAATGGATAGTGTTGAAGAACCTGGATGATGTGGTCAAGAAATTCCTTGCTGAGAAGAGCACTATGCAGGTCCTTCAGAGCACGAACGCCATCACCGTGATATCGGAGGACAAACATCTGCCCGACATCACGAAAGCCATCGGTGGGGACCACATCATCACAGTAAAGGAGAACCTCGCCGAGATAACTGTCAAGAGCCCCCCCGATATCGAGGAGACTCCCGGGGCCTTCACTTACCTTATGACGATGCTGTCCGAGCAGGACATCAACCTGGTGGAGGCTGTGAGCTGCTACACTGACACGATCTTCATAGTCAGCAGGGAGGACATGATGCCAGCCTTCGACATTCTGTCGAAGGTGATCGAGGGAAGGATCATCCCGAACGATTCGCACTAGCCTCGGAGCAGATCACCGATTTTCTCGGTCTGATGTCTCATACTGGCAACAGTGGACTCGTTTCTCGTGAGCGATGCAGCGGCATTGCTCATCTGCTTCGAGACGGACCTTGGAGAAGTCCCGCCGATGCCATCCCGTCGTGCAATTATGCTGTCGACGCTCAGGTAGTTCGATCTTACCTTTGCTTCGGAATACTTGCTCATGATGTTCCTGGCGAGCGCAAGGAATCTCGCATCGTCTCCATCCGCGTCAATTCCCTGCTGCTTGACGATGGCGTGGGCTTTTCGGAAGGGTACTCCCTTCTTTGTGAGGAAATCGGCGAGGTCGGTCGCGGTCATCAACCCGGCCTCGG
>MGVW01000023.1 GCA_001800675.1 Euryarchaeota archaeon RBG_13_57_23
GAGTTTCTTTGGAGTCCACGGTGAGCCTCGCATCCTGCGCCTCGAGTTCCTTCTCCAGCTGGGCCATCGTCTGCGGGTTCTTCAGGAACACGGGAAAGTAGCACGTCGTGCTGTCGATGTTGAGCACGGCGACCAGCTCCTTGTCGTCCAACTGCCTCTCTTCGACGGCCGCCTTGAACTCGACAAAAGGGCGGATGTCCGGTGGGACGTTCTTGACCTCGGTTATCGCGACCAACCTTGCTACGTGCATCCCCGGACTTCTCCTGATCTAGGTCGGGAGGTTCACTTTCGTCTGGTGCACTTCGAGCCCGAGCTTCTCCCTTTCCAGCCCGAACGCGAGCCCCAGCAGTTGCGACAGGTGCAGGACCGGGATCTTGTACTCCTTGAGCTGGACCTGGCCGACATCGTACTGCAGGTGACAGAACGGGCAGCAGTCGACGATGATGTCAACGCCTGCCGCGGTCATGTTCTTCAGGTTCTCCGCGGTCATCTTGAGGGCCACATCCGGGGTCCTGGCCCTGACGCCTCCGCCGGCGCCACAGCACATGCCCTTGTCCTTGTACATGACGCTGGTCATTCCCGCAGCCTCGACGATGTCGTCGAACACGTGCGGCCTCTCGGCGTCGTCGATCTTCTTGATGTTCGAGGGCTTCAGGAAGTGGCATCCGTAGTGCACGGCCGCCTTCAGGTTCTTGCCGGACTTCGCCCTCGCGCGGATGGCCTCCACGCCGATGTCACGGTACAGCAGTTCCACGAAGTGTCTCACGTGGACGGTTCCGTTGTACTCCATGCCGGTGGCGTCCTTGAGTATCTTGTTGATCTTCTTGCGCAGGTCGGGGTCGTGGTTGAGCTTGTGGGCGACCTCGAAGAGCGTGTCGAAGCATCCGTTGCATATCGTGAGAACGCCATCCACGCCCATCTTCTCAGCAATCGCCAGGTTCCTCGCGGCGACCGCCATCCAGTAGGTCTGATCGAACGAGCGCATGACGCCGGGCGCAGGACAGCAGCTCGCGCCCTGCATGTCGACGAGCTCGACTCCGAGGGACTTGAAGACCTCTCTCGAGGCGCTCTCTATCCCGGGGTATCTGAGAGGCATTATGCAGCCTAGGAAGAACGCGTATTTCGACATCAGCTCTTCCCCCCTGTTGCGACGAGCTTGTCGAACCCACACAGAGCTGCGATCTTCTTGACCTCTTCGAGGGACTGTGCTGAAGAGAACACCGTTGGCGGGACGTCTTGGAGGCCGAGTTTCTTTCTCAGGGCCTTGTCCTCATCTCTGAGGGACACGAGGTGACCCGTCTTCGAGATGAGCTCCGCGACCTTCCTGTGCGACTCGGCCATGTAGCCTTTCCTGACGGCCATGTTCCTAAGTGCCATGATGATGTCCACGATCTCGACGCCTCGCGGACATCTCTCGTAGCATGTGTAGCAGGTCGTGCACAGCCACAGGTCCTCTGAGGGCAGCACGTCCTCCTCGAAGCCCAGCTGGGCGCGTCTGACTACCTTCCTGACCCTGAACGCGGTCTGCCGTCCCGATGGGCAGCTGCCGGTGCAGGTCCCGCATTGAAAGCAGAGATTGACCGTCTTTCCTCCTGCGTCGATGACCTTTCTCGTGAATTCCGGATTCGGCTCCTTCACTTCCACCAAGAGACTCACCAGTACTGCTTATGACTCCGGTGTATTTGAGAGTTTTGCTAAAAAGGGAAATGCGTTATCCTTTACGGTAAAGCCAATCCTCTCTGGCCTCTTCCACGAACAGCTCCAGATCCTCATGCTCCGAACACCTCAGAGCGATGACGGAGTGCACGGACCACTTCTGGTCATTCGCTCCCTCTGCCCTCACTACCCCGGTCCTGACTAGGCTCTTGTTCACAAAGTAGCTCAGATCTGTCCGATCGAGCATCGTCGGTTCATGGATGGTCCGGATGACCTCGTGAGGCAGGCCCTTCTCCGTGAGATACCTGAAGGCGAGTCTCTGCGCTCCGAAACTAAGCTTCGCGAACCGGCGACCCGCCTCCCTGAACATAAGCATGTCCGTGCCGATCTCCTCACTCTGCACCCGAGGGGCTTCGTCCATCGCGTACATCGCGTCATCCAAGAGAACGCAGTCCACCCGCATCTCACGCATCAGCCTCAGGTTGGACTCGTCCGTCGAGATCGTCACGGAAACGTCCTTGCCTGTATCCGAGAGTTCAGTCGCTGCGGTGAGGAGGCATCTCTCCGTCACAACCGTTCCCGCGACTCTGAGCGTTGGCGGGTCCTCGAGCCTCAGCTCGTAGGCCCTGAAACGTTCCAGCAGCTCAAGGCCTGCTGTCGTGAGTCTGCTCCCCTTGCTGGTAGATGAAACTAGTGACGCTCCAGCCTTCTCCTCGACCTCCCTGACATACTTGTGGAGGACGGGGGTCGAGAGATCCAGGGATGCGGCGGCCTTCTGCATGCTTCCTTTGGCGTGGAGTGCGGCCAGGGCCTCCATCTGCCTGTGAGTTATCTCCAGTCCTTCGCTAACGAACACGATCCGCGGCTTGATGCTTGCCATCTACTTCATCTCCTCCTCTTGAGCCCGTAAGTGCTAAGGAGCAACATCACCGTTGCGAACGCCAGCAGCACGACCAGCTGCAGCGCCACATCGCCCATGCCCCATCCTCGTATCATGACGGACCTGCATCCTTCGACGGCGTATGTCAGGGGAAGGACGTACGATACCGGCTGCAGGAAGCTGGGCACCGCTTCGAGAGGCCAGAAGACCCCGGCGAGCAGGATTGACGGGAAGAGTATGAGCGGTATCAGTTGGACTGCCTGGAACTCGTTCTTCGCGACCGACGACAACAGAAATCCCAGACCTTGGTTCCCCACTCCGAGGAGGAATATGAGGAGCAGCACGAGCAGTGCGTTTCCGGCTATCTGGATGTCGAACAAGAGGACTGCCGCGGTCAGTATGACTACGGATTGCGCTAGCCCGACGACGCCGAATGCAAGTGCGTATCCAGCGATTATCTCTCCCTCTGTCACGGGGGTTGCGAGCAGCCTGTCGAGCGTTGACGCCCCCCTCTCGTGCACGAAGGAGAGAATCGAGAGCATGAATGTGACCATCATGGCGGCTAGGCCCATCACCCCCGGTGCGAAGAAGTCGATGAACCTCGCGTCCTCTCCGTACTCGAGTTGCGGGGACATCACAATGGGCGGGACGAGTAGATTGGGCGGTAGGACGAGGACCTTCTGCACTGAGACCTGGATATCATTGATGACCGCCTGAGCTATGTTCGGATTGGTCCCGTCGATGAAGACTTGGAGTGTTGCTGGTATCACCTGGCTGCCACCCCTTAGAGCCGCGAGCGCATCGAGCGTGTCCTGAGTGAAGTTCTCATCGAACACGATCGCGGCCCAGATGTCCGCGTCCAAGACCTTCTCCCTTGCCTGAGATACGGAAGCGCTTGTGGCGTACTCGGGACCTATCAGATTCTTTACATTGAGCGTGCTCCGTGACTGCAGGTCGGCGATTATAGACGCGGCGATGGACTGGTTCGCGGGGGCCTGGTCCATGTTCACGATGTACACAGACACGTCGCTGACCTCTCCGCCGAACGTGTAGCCGAACAGGCTGATCATGAGAAGCGGGACCATCACAATGAACGCGATAGTCCTTCGATCGTGCCTTAGCGAACGCAGGTTCTTCTTCGCTATCGCAAGAACCCTCTGGGCCTTCATCGCGCGTCCCTCCTTGAGTACTCGAGGAAGGCGGACTCGAGGTCACTCGTCCCGGTCTCCTGCATCAGGATCTTCGGGGAACCTTCTGCAATCAGCTTTCCAGATCTCATCATGCCGACGACATCGCATCTCACGGCCTCGTCCATGTAGTGGGTCGTCAGTAGGACGGTCTTCCCGCGGGCCTTGAGCTCCGAGAAGTACTTCCAGAACCCCACCCTCAGCTCCGGGTCCACCCCGACGGTGGGCTCATCGAGGAATAGAAGCTCGGGATCGTGGATGAGCGCGCACGCGAGCGAAGTCCTGTGCTTCATTCCCCCGCTGAGCTGCGAGACCACGCTGTCCTTTCGGTCGGCCAGGTCTATCATGGACAGCAGTTCCTTCTCTCTGGTCCTGAAGAAGGCTTCTTCTATCGAGTACAGATCGGCGAACAGTTCGAGGTTCTCGTGGACCGTTATGTCTGTGTATATGGCCATCTCCTGGGGCATGTAGCCAATGAGCCTCCTCTTGTTTCTTACCGGGACCTTCTCCCCGAGGAGGAACGCCTCCCCGCGAGAGAATGACAGCAGCCCGACGAGCATCTTTATCGTGGTGGTCTTCCCCGAGCCGTTGGGTCCTATCAGCCCATAGAGAAATCCTTTCCGGACCTTGAGGTCGAGGTCATCCACCGCCACCAGCTTGCCATACTCCTTTCGCATTCCCTTGCCCAATACAACCTCGTCGCTCATCGTTGCCCGCCTCCTTGGTCTGGTCTCACGCCTTCGAGGAAGATCGAGACCATGCCTTTGATAATCCTCTCTTCCTCCTCGGGCTTTGGCGGCCCATCGCCGAGCATGTCGGTGGTGAGGAAGTAAAACTGAACAGCGCCCATCAAGGTCCGGGCGACAATCTCCGGGTCCGCCCTCCTTATCACTCCTGCGTCCATGAGCCGGGCCATGACGCCCGCGAGGAAACTTATCCCTCGCTTGATCGATGCGTCGAAGGCCAGGTTCCTAGTCTTCTGCTGTCTCCATGCGTCGCTCATCATGACCAGGTAGAGATCCTTGTTCTGCCTCAGCGTCTTGAGCACGACCCTGATGTTATGCTGGATCATCTCCTCCACGCTGGACTTCGGTTCGACCTCCACGGCTTCCTTGATGGGTATCAGTGGCGATCTCTCGGAGACGACCGCCGCGAACAAGGCCCTTTTCGACTTGAACAGTCTGAACACCGTGACTTCGTTCACCTTCGCCCTCCTCGCGATCTCCTTCGTTGTGGCTCCCTTGAAACCGTCGATTGCGAAGGCCTGCAGCGCCGCGTCGAGGATGCGGTCCCTGGTCGAGGTAGGCGCACGGGCTCGACGTGTCATCAATGCAAGTAAGCACTTGCATGCATTTAGGTATTGCGGCATCGACCCAACAATCGTCACCACCGACAGAACTGACTCTCTGCCATTCTCAGGACTGATTCACTGGTCTGAATCGTTATATATTGCTGGGAACATTGACAGTCGATTCTTGATGCCCTCCGAGAAATACATCCTCAAGCTGTGCCTTCTAGGCGATGGCGCAGTCGGGAAGACCAGCCTGGTGAGGAGGTTCGTGCACGATGTCTTCGACGACAAATACATCATGTCGTTCGGCACGAAAGTCTCGAAGAAGGTAATGAAGATCGGCGAGAGCGAGGTGGACCTGATGATCTGGGATATCCTTGGTCAGAAGGTCCTTGAGTCCCTTCACGCCGCCTACTATCGTGGTGCCGTGGGAGCTTTTGCCGTGTGCGATTTCACGCGACCTGAGACCATGGCCAGCCTGAGGAATTGGGTCGGGAACTTCAGGGCGGTCGCCGGTCAACAGCCTGTCATAATCCTCGGCAACAAGATGGACCTCGAGAAGAGGTACAGTCTCGCAGAGCTCGAAGCATTCGGCACCTCGCTCGGGTGCACGGTCCTCGAGACGAGTGCGAAGACGGGCACGAACGTCGAACGCGCGTTCTACGAGATGGGAAAGATGATGCTGGGGGCCAAGTGATGCACCAGCTGCCATTCTTCGTCATGCCAGGCATCGCGCTCGCCCACCTCCGCGAGGAACTCGAGATAGTCGAAGGGGATCAGCGCGCGAGGCTCATGCTCTATCGTTACGGTCAGAGATGTGGCAAGGCCCTCGTCGAGAACTTCGGCCTGTCATGCAGCGACCTCCAGGAGGTCAAATCCGTCATCGAGCCCGTTTGGATGGAGGCCGGGCTCAGTCGGCTTAGGGTCGAATCGATGGAAGAGAGCGAGATCATCGTGAACCTCGAGGAGTCGGTCGAGGCCAAGGAGGGCAACACGTGCGATTTCGCCAGAGGCTATCTGTCCGGTATGATCTCGCAGCTCACCGGGAAGCGATTCGAAGTCGACGAGGTGGAGTGCGCGAGCGGGGGATACATATCGTGTGTGATGCAGGCCTACGAGGTGCTGGACGTCCTCAAGCCAAGCAGGCTTCAGGAGACTGAGGCTCTCAGGAAGTACAACCTGGAGGGCGGCTACTCCTACCTGATCAAGGAGGAGATACCGGATCAGGCCTTCGACATCTTCGTCGACTCGGTGAAGCACGCGGTCCCATGTCTGTGCGTCTCAAGGGAGTATCCGGAGAAGGTCAAGGACAAACACGAGGTTAAGACCGTCCCGTTCCTTTGGCTATCGATGGATCAGGAGAAGACGTATTCCAGAGACCCTTCGAACCTTGCCCTCCTTTACTCGGATATCAAGACGTTCATTTCGGACAACAAGGGTTGCATGGTCCTGCTATTGGGACTGGAGTACTTGGTATCGCAGAACGGTTTCCCCAAGGTGTTGAAGCTAATCCAGCACATCAACGACAAAGTAGCGGTCACTGATTCGATTCTTGTTCTCTCTGTCAGCCCGATGACGATGTCCGAACAGGACCTTAAGATGCTGGAGAAGGAGATGCGGGCGTTCTGAGGAAGGTGCGGCTCGCGTGGGAGTATAGGGGATGAGGTACGGGGTCATAGTTTGTCCCAGATGCGGCATGGCGAAAGGCGTCGAAACCAGGAAGAAGACGACCATGTGCCAGTGCGGGCGGGAGATCAAGCTCAGAAGGATGAAGCTCAGATTCCAGACCGATTCTCCAAAGGAGCTCGCGGAATCCGTCGGGAGGGCGAACGCGGCGATCCGTGGAGGGGAGCAGCTGCCGCCAGAGAAGAGACCGCGCAAGAAGGAGCCGTACTCGGCGATCGCAGAGCGGTCTCAGCACGCGAAAGACCCGGTCGACAGGATGCAATTGATCGCCCAAGCGCTCACAGACCTCAAGGGTGAGTTCACTGAGGAGGATCTTGGAAAGGTCCTACAGTCTCTCGGAAAGAGTTCCCCGAAGGATATGGTGGCGAAGCTCCAGCAGTTGAACCTGATCTACGAGACAGCCGAGGGCAAGTTCAGATCGGTGTGACGGATCGTCAAGTCATTTTCTTCCCGCTAGTCTCTTCGCATCCGTGACCAACGCGGGAAGAGAGGTCCTGTGGATCTTCGCATAGGCGTATACGACCACAGCCGTTGCGCCTCCAAGGCCGAGCAAGTTCACTGGTGGCGGTATGATGTCTATCGCGAAGAACGATTCGTAGAGCAATCCAAACATCACGTGTATCAGAAGTGCTTCTGGGAAGTACCCCTTCACATCGCCCCTGGCGACGCCGACTCCGATTATCGTGGTGGTCGAGCCGTGCAGTAGCACGAACAGCACGCCGAGGAACGCCACGATACTTGCTTCGGCGACCCCCACTGATTCCGTGTCTAGCAGGAATATGTACACATTCGCGAAGGTGACGGTCGAACCGATTCCTAGGCCCAGGGCGAGCGCATAGAACGCAGTGTCAATCTTCTTCTGGAACCTCGGGAAGTTCAGAATAACTAGCTTCATTAATTCTTCCATCAACGCGAATCCGACCACCAAGAGGAGGACGGTCTCCACGCCTGCTATGGTCTCTCCCCAGCTCTCGAACGCGAATAGTACCATCCCGAGGACCACCCCAAGGGCGAAGAACGCGAAGAGCTTGCGATCGTCGAAGAACGGTTTCTCCACCCGGGGGAAGGTGTAGTGCTTCAGAGTGAAGTACATGAGGAACATCGCTGGAGCGAACCCCGCTACAGCGCTTGCCAACTGAAGGAAGTCGACCATTCTAGAACGCTCGTAATCCTGTTGCGGATTTAAAATGTAGGGTGACAAGTTTATAGCGCTTGGATTCCTTGGGCATAGATAGGAGACGATTGAATATGGCAAGATGCTCCAGATGCGGCAAGACCATTGGGACCGCCCACACCTGCCCTCATTGCGGTGCAGCGCGGAGTCAGAGCGTTGTCAACAAGAACGTTGACAGGGTGGCTAGGGCCACGGGCAGCGTCATCGAGAAGGGCGTTCAGGTGACCGACAAGGTCGTGAAAGAAGCGACGCCAGTCGTGAAGACGGTCGTGAAGGAAGGCAAGAAGGGCTTGAGGATGGTTAGGGACGAGACCCTCAAGGTCGCCCGGTCGCTGAGAGAAGAGGGCAAGTAGGATTCTCATTTGGCCCGGTTCGGAATGGATTGCTTCGCAGTGATATCGCCAGCGAGCTTGTCGAAGTAGTGTGCGACAACACAGCTCTCAGCGCACTTGCCGCACCGATTGCATTTCGCATCATCGACCTCGATCCCATCGGTAAGAGAAAGCGTGATCGCCTTCGATGGACAGGTTCTGGCGCATATGCCGCATCGCGTGCACAGGTCCGCTCTGAGGACCGCGCGCGCAACCTTGTCGAAGAAATCAGTGGCGTCTTTTGGAGTCTTACCGACAGACGATATCTGTCCTCCCGCGAACACCTTTGCATTCGCCCTATCGGACCTTACCATGGCGACGCCGAAATCCTCGACGAGTTTCACATTGCCGACCGTTTTGAGCAACTCGGAGATCCTTCCCAGGCCCTTGGCTTGAGGTGTTTCGAGGACGGCCTCGACCGAGTATCCTCCCGCTGCGCATGGGCTCACGCCCTTTATGACATGGATTGCCAGAGTATCCGCCCTACGCGGCTTGACCTGAATGTTCAGCTGTTCCGCGAGGGTTTTCATCTTGGGTGGGAGCTCCTTCCATCTCCAGAAGCCGTACTTCACGAACTCCTTGGGGAGTTCGTTCTTCTCGGCCCACGAGTTGAGTCTCTGCTCCCACGCCTTCGAGAGGTCCGGGCTGAGCCTCGCTACGTCCACGTACTCGCTCTCGAGAGATGATGGGCACATCCAACATCCGACGCGCTCGATGTCCTCGTCGTAGAGCGGGTTGTAGGGCAGATCTCTCCAGATGATGTACAGCCACACGTCGAGCGCAGTCCAGTCTCTGATCGGATTGACTATCGTCTGGCCAGGGACGAACGGGTTCTCGTCCACGAGTTCGATGCGTCCTCGAGCGAACGACTCCAGCTTGCGGTTCCCCTCGACAGTCAGGGTCCCGTCGGGGAATTCGTCGCCGATCATATCAGAGACAGGTGCGAGCTTGCACACCTTGCAGCACCATCTGAAGTCCTTGGCTGGCGGGCCGAACGAAGGGAAGTTCTCATCGAACGCCTCCTCGGCTGAGGCTGTTAACAGCCTCAGGCCTCTGTCCGACGCAAGCTTCCTCACGTAGGTTCTTGTCTCTGGGTGCTCAAGTCCTGTGTCGATATAGATGACAGTGAAGTCCTTGGTGACCGATGAGACCAAGTCGAGTATGACGAGGCTGTCCTTCCCCCCGCTGAACGAGATCGTTATCGGTCTCTTCGAGCCGGCGAAGACCTGTCTGAGCTCATGTTCCGCCTTGGCCTTCCTAGCGGCCAGGTGTGGGAAGTTGGCCTTGATCAGGTCTCTCTTGTAGGCCCTCTTGCCAGGGCGGAGTTCTCCCATCTGGGTGAAGTCTCTGATCCTCACACCTTTGTCGGAAGTGCGCAGCTCGGAAGCGTTGACCTTGGCAGAGCCACACCCGATGAACTTGCCCATCTCGACGATGACCTCGTCCCCCGCCTTGATTCCCGGATCGACGGATGCTATCGCGTCCTTTGGGAGATAGTTGCCCTTCAAATGCCCCTCCGCCTTCTTCAGTCTGATGACTTTCTTGGGGTTCTCGCGCGCGAGCATGCGTGCGCCGTCTACCCGCAGCGTGAGTCTGTAGTCTTGTTTCTGCAGGTCGTACGTGAGGAGGGCGATCTTGCGGCCGTCGACGATGATCTCTTCGGCCCTATCTTCCCCCGAGCTCTTGTTGAGGACGAAAATGTCTGGGATCACCTGCTGCACGCCGAACTGCCTGAGGAAGAGGTACCTTATCCGCTTCTTCGTCCCTCCGAGGGCGAGCCTGACATCTCCCGGAGGAGACAGCTCGATTGATCTACCGTTGCGCCCGCACCTTCCGCATGTCCAGCCTGTGAGCGGGACGTTGCACGTGTCGCACCAGTGCATCAAGTGCGGGGTATGGCGCCTGTGCTGGTTCACGAGCCGATGCTATGCTGAATGGCTGTAAATAACTTATCCGCCTGACCGGACTACCTGCTGTACGCCTTCGGCTCGCACTCCGAGGGCTGCGGGGCGTCCCCGGGGTCCTGCTCGAGGAACGCGGGGTACCTCAGGTACTGTATGATGCTCCCTTCCCAGTCGAAAATCTTCCCCGGGTTCATGATGTTCTTCGGGTCGAGCGCCTTCTTGATCCTCCTCATCGTCTCCAATGAGTCGGCGCGCTCCTTCTTCATGTACGGGGCCTTCGTGATGGACACGCCGTGTTCGCCAGTGACGGTTCCTCCGAGCTCCAGGACCTTGTCGAAGATCTGGCCGACCGCGCGCTCGCCCCGCCTCCAGGAATCCTGAGAGTTCGGCTCGACGAGCATCTTCGTGTGCAGGTTGCCATCCGCGGAATGACCGTAAGTGCCGATAACAACGCCGTTCTCCTCGGCGATCTTCTGGAACGCGACGACTGCATCGGGGACCTTGGAAATCGGGACGGACATGTCATCAGCCAGCGCGACCGAGACGAACTTCTCCCCGTACCTGCTGAGGGACGGCATTATGGCCTTTCTGGCGTATGTCCAGTAATCTATCCTTTTCTTGTCTCTAGAGGCCTCAGTGAATGTCGCACCACTCTGCTTCGCTATCTCCTCGACGATCTTCAGCTCCTCCTCAACCGCCACCGGATGGCCGTCCACCTCGATCATGCATATCGCTGCCACATCCGGGAGCCCGACGTTCATGCACTTGTTGACCGCCTTTATGCAGACAGAGTCCATCAGCTCTATCGCAGACGGCATCAGAGGCCGGGCGATGATGTTCGAGACGCACTTGCCGGCATCGAAGAGCGAGTTGAATGCTGCCAAGGTCATCGCGGAGGCCTTTGGCTTGAACGCAAGCTTGAGCGTGATCTCAGTCACGACACCCAGTGTGCCCTCGCTGCCCACCATGAGCCTGTCGATCTGGTATCCGGATGAGTTCTTCAGGGTCCTGGTTCCTGTGTGGATTATCTCCCCTGTGGGCATCACGACCTCGAGTCCCAGGACGTAGTCCCGGGTCGCCCCGTACTTGATGGCCCTCATGCCCGAGGCGTTCGTGACGACCATTCCACCGATCGTGCAGGCCTCGCCGCTTCCTGGCGTGGTCGGGAACCAGAATCCCTTCTTGCCGAGGACGGCGTTGAGCTTGTCATATATGACCCCGGGTTCCACGACGCAGTACAAGTCCTCAACTCGCACCTCCTTGATCTTGTTCATGCGGGTGAGGTCGAGAACGATCCCGCCTTTGAGGGGGACCGTGTGCCCGCACATTGCCGTGCCCGCGCCTCTTGGAATCACGGGCGTGCGCGTACGGTTGGCGAGCTTGACTATCTCGGAAACCTGCTGCGTATTCGCGGGTCTTACGACGGCATCCGCATTCTTGTGGTGTATGGAGGCATCGAATCCATAGACATAGAGATCAGCTATCTTTGCAGACAAGTTCTCTTTGCCTACTATCTTCTCGAGCTCCTCCAACACGGTCTTCTTCATGGTTGACCCTCTGAGCGAATGCCGCCTACCAGATAAATCACTTTCCACTGACAGGGATGGAGCTCCGCGCCCTCCGCTAGTGTGTGAATTGGCAACGAATAAGTACCTTGTCAAGGATGCATCGGCTGGTCATAAGCATGAAGCTAGTGATATTCGGGCCCCCGAGCGCCGGGAAAGGCACTCAAGCACAGAAGCTTTCGAAAAAGTACGGGATACCTCAGGTGGCAACTGGCGACCTTCTCCGGGAACATGTCGCGAAGAAGACCCCGATTGGCATCAAGGTGAAGTCGTACCTCGACTCCGGAAGGCTCGGACCGGACGACCTTATCGTTCAGATGATAGGTGAGAGGGTTTCGAAGCCGGACTGCATCAACGGTTATCTTCTGGATGGTTTCCCGAGGACGATTGGTCAAGCACAGGAGCTCGAGAAGATGACGGACATCGACCTGGTGCTCAACATCGTGGTCGATTTTGAGGCCCTGGTCGAACGTGCCGTGGGCAGGAGGATCTGCCCCAAGTGCGCCGCTGTGTATCACGTGAAGTTCAACGTTCCCCAAGCGCAGGGCATCTGCGACAAGTGTGGGTCGAAGCTGATCCAGCGCGACGACGACAAGGAGGAGACCGTCCGGAGGAGACTCAATGTGTACAAGGAGCAAACCGCCCCACTCGTGGAGCACTACAGGAAGAAGGGCAGGCTCGTGGACATAGACGGCTCGAGTGGGATAGACGCGGTGTTCGCCCAGATGGTCAAGGCGATCGACGGCATCAAGAAGTGAGACCAAGTCGCGACGCCCCGGTCCGTTCTAATTTCTTATATAGATAGAGCGGAATAGCGACATCCGTCACAAAAGCCCCGTAGTGTAGCGGTCAATCATGCGAGACTCTGGATTGCTCTCGCAAGGAGAGATCTTGCGACGGAGGTTCGAATCCTCCCGGGGCTACTCATGCTCAAAACTATATCCTGAATCTCCTGATTGCCAGGATCTTCACTTCTGAGGGCCAATTCGAATCATCGGTCCCGGAAATCGGGAGACCGTTCGGCATCATGTTGGGAGGCACCCTCGCGGGGTCGCCCAGGGAGCGCGCGACGGTCCTTCGGACGCACTTCTCCTTCATGCCACCTCTGCAGTACAGCCGAATGAAGCCTTGCTGAGCGAGCCCCACCTCCCTGTTCGGAGGGGCCATATTCAGCAGACTGCACTTTGGCATGTTCTCGCACTCCATTCGAGCCACTCCTAGCTGGGGGGACTATCGCTCCGTCTCTAGAATGTTTTGATACGATATTCAAACATGAGAATGGCAGGGTTCATCGCCTTGCCTCTTCACGGTCGAGGGCTCCATTCACGAGTTCGTCCACGAACGCTATCCTCGGGTTCCCCCTGGGCACGTGCACGAGCTCGAACGAGTCGAACAGCTTCTTGTTCTGCGCGACCCTCTGAGCATATACCCTCAGTCTGTCGCTGTTGACGTCGTACGCTCCGCTCGTCTGCCGGACGACGAGCTCGCTGTCGGAGAATACTCTCACGATCCCGCAGCTCCTCTCACGCAGTTTCTCGATCCCCCAGAGGATAGCCTCGTATTCCGCCTCGTTGTTGGTGTGCCTCCCGATGATCCTGGAATCCTTCTCGATCAGGGTC
>MGVW01000024.1 GCA_001800675.1 Euryarchaeota archaeon RBG_13_57_23
TGGCAAGATTCAGCGGCACGATGACAACACTCGTCCACAAGGGCATGCTCGATGAGGATCAGATAGCAGATCTCGTATCGATAGCCGACGGGCTCGTGGAGATGAAGGTCGACGAGAACTTCAGGCGTTTCGTTAGGATCAACCACCTGAGAGGGGTTCTGGTCACCCCCAAATGGGTTCCGTTCGAGTTCGAGCTCGAAAACAAGGAGGAGGACGAGAGCACCGTGCTCGGATGGAACAGGGAGCAGCTCAGGTAGCTCTCACGGGAACACGAAAAGAATTGTCGGAAAGGGTTTCGTTGCGTCAACGGGTCAGTGCTTGAACAGTCGTAGCCCGCTGAATACCATGGAGATTCCATGCTCGTCCGCCGCCTGGATGGCTTCTGCGTCGTTGACCGATCCTCCGGGCTGCACGATCGCTGAGACGCCAACTGCTGCGGCCGCATCGACTCCGTCCCTGAACGGGAAGAAGGCGTCTGAAACAAGTACGCTGCCCTTGCCCTCGGGTCCGGCCTTCATGCCAGCTATCTTCGTGGAGTCTACTCGGCTCATCTGGCCGGCACCGACACCGACCGTCCTCTCTCCCTTGACCAGGAGAATCGTGTTGGACTTGATGTGTCTGGCGACCTTCACCCCGAAGACCATGGCGTCGATCTCGTCGTCCGCAGGAGCCTTCTTGGTGACGACCTTCAACTTCGTCCTGTCAATGTCCGCGTAAGCGTCCGTCTGGATGAGAAGTCCGCCCTTCACCTTGACCATGTAGAGCCTCCCGTTGTCTCTCTGGATGGGCGTGTTGGTCCTGAGCAGCCTTATGTTCTTCTTCTTCTCCAGATGGTCCTCTGCATCGGGGTCGTAGGCTGGTGCGATAACCGCCTCGACGAAGTGGCTCCCAATCTCCTGCGCGGTCTCGAGGTCGACTTGCCTATTCAGACCGACGACACATCCGAAAGCACTCAGCGAGTCTGCGTTGTATGCGACTCTGAAGGCCTCTGCAATCGTCGCGGCACAGGCCACTCCCGAGGGGTTCGTGTGCTTTATCACAGCCGCGGTCGGCTTATCGAAATCGGAGACTATCGCGAGGGCAGCATCGAGGTCGATCACGTTGCAGAACGAGATTTCCTTGCCGTGCATCTTCTCGGCGGCGGCGACGCTCAACGGGGTCCAGTCAAACAGGTCCTTGTAGAATGCTGCCTTCTGGTGCGGGTTCTCTCCGTATCTCAGATCCCCCAGCTTCTCGAATGACAGGGTCACGTTCTTAGGGAACATTTCAGTTGGTGAGAACTCCTTTCCGAGGAAATGGGCGATGGCCGTATCGTATCTCGCCGTCGCCCTGAATGCTTCCAACGCGAGCCTCTTCCTGGTCTCCTCGGACAGGTGACAGTCGCTCTCCTTAAGTTCCCTGAGCACAGGTTCGTACTGCGCGGGACTCGTGACGACCGCGACCGCCGCGTGGTTCTTCGCAGCGGATCTTATCATGGATGGCCCGCCGATGTCTATGTTCTCGACCGCATCTTCCAGCTTTACGCCTGGCTTCGCCACGGTTGCCTCAAACGGGTACAGGTTGACAACGACCATGTCTATGGGTTCGATGCCGTGCCTTCTTATGGCTTCCATGTGCTCGTCCTTGCTCCTCATCGCGAGGATGCCACCGTGTATCGCAGGGTGAAGGGTCTTCACTCTGCCATCCAGCATCTCCGGGAACTTCGTGACCTCAGAAACGCCCATCACGGGTACTCTGGCCTTCTCGAGCGCCGCCATGGTTCCCCCCGTCGACAGAATCTCGATGCCTAGCTCCGACAATCCCTTGGAGAATTCGACCAAGCCCGTCTTGTCGGATACGCTGACTAACGCTCTCTTCACTTTGCTCATGAATCATGCACTCCGTATGGTGTTCGAGCATCCCTCCCCTCATAGCAAAAGGTATGCGGCCATGTTATCCTCTGATTGTTTATAACCATTATTGTGAAGAGAACAGAACCTAGACACCTAGCTCCGAGGTGACCGCCTCTCTCATCAGGGGGAACGGCAGGAATCCGTAGCTGGCAACGAGGTCGTGGAATCTCTTCTCATCAAACCTGCCCCCGAGTTTTGTCTCGAGGTCCTTCCTAAAATCGAGTATCAGGTGTCTGCCGATCATGTACGAGAGCGCCTGACCTGGAGTGTGAGAGTACCGCTTGACCTCGTCCTCGGTCGCACCCTGTGCCATGCCGGTTTCCTTGACGATCCAGTCGGCCATCTCCTGGAGGGTTGCCTCTCCCTGAGCGAGCTTCACGTCCGCAATTATCCTGCAGGCCCTCCAGATCGCTCCGTTCAGCATCTCGAACGCTGCTTCGTCTGTCGCCTCGTAGCCGTGGTCGAACATCATCTTCTCGCAGTAGTGCGCCCAGCCTTCGACGGTCTCCGTAGCGACAGAGGCTATGTCCACGTCAGCGCCCCCGGCCATCTGAAGCATCCAATGCTTCTTGTTCGAGGCAACTCCTTGGTGGAAATGACCTGGATATGCCTCGTGCACCGCCGTATTGATTATCGCTGCATGGTTGAGGTGGCTTGAGATGTCCCTTGGGTCTTTCGGTCTAGTGACTATGTAGGCGCCCTCCGGGACCTTGTCGAACATGGCTGGCATGAACAGCGCTGCGTACGGTAGGAGAGGTGCCATGAACGGGGGCGTCTCGATGATCTTCAGTCTGGCGTCGGGATCGATCGTCGCGAGGTTGTGGTCCATTATGAATTTCTTGGCCTTGTTCATCTCGTCCTCTGTCATCTTGAGCGCTTCCTCGAAGGTCGCCCCACAGTGCGCTCTGACAATCTCGGTCGCTCCCTCGATCCCCCTGCCAGGAGCAATCCTCTCGGCCACCCTCGCTCGCTCATCCTTGAACTCCTTGAGGTACTTCTCCCCCAGGGCGAGTATCTGCTCCGGCGTCAGCCCTAGCCCTCGCATCTTCATCAGTTTGGTGAATTTTCTCTTTCCCATGGAGAACTTGACACCTGGCTGCTCCAATAGCCCGTTCAGCCAGTTCAGGTGCTCCTTGACCGCGGCCTCGGCGGCTCTGACACTCTTGGCAAGGTCTTCCATGAGACTCTCGTGGACTCCTCCCTTCGCAGTCTCTTCTATGAATCTCAAGAAGTCTGGAAATTGCTCGGTTGATGTAATGGCCATCTTGGTCCATTCCTTGACGGGCTTTGAGTCTTGGAACCGGGACTCGAACTCCTTCAAGTACTTCGGCAGGCGCATCAAGCGAGAGGTGATCGCACTGATTCTATAATCGAATGGGGCGTAGTCCCTCGTGAGCATGATGAACAAGAGTGCCCCAGGCATATCGATTGCGTTGGGGTTCATCTTCCAATGAGGGTAGTCTACCAGCGAGAACTCATGGAAGTCTATGGCGAATTTGAGAGTCTTGATCGATATCTTCTGTTCGAGACTCAGCTCCTCGGACGCCGCCAGTGCCTGGACCGTGGTGTACCAGAAGTTGAGAAGATTCCGTGTGTCCTCGAGCTTCTTGAACCCACCGTCAGGGAGTTGCCAGTCAAAGGGCACGTGGATCCCGAGCTCAGTGGCGCTGTCTGGGTTGATTTTTAGATACTCGTGGAGCATCTTCCCGTTCAAGTCATCGAATTTCTTGGAGGCCGTGCTATCACCGGGGACTGAATATCCTCATGGTGCATGATGCTTGCGGGCCTACGATTCGAATTTCGGGCGCGGCAGCAATCCTGCCATCTCGACTATCCTGGGGACTATATCTTCCCAAGCTACCGCCATGATATGGACTCCATGTACACCTTTGACGGTCTTCAGGTGCTCTATCTGCTCGACGCACAGCTTTATTCCTTCTCCCTTGGCGTCTTTCGCACTCTTCATGCGGTCCACGATGTGATCAGGCACTATCATGCCAGGGACCTTGTTCTTCATGTACCGTGCGGCGCCTGCCGACTTCATCGGGATTACGCCCGCAAGGATGTGGATCTTCTTGTCCAAGCCCCGCGCCCGGACCTCATCCATCCATTTCTCGAACATGTCCATGTCGAATATCGCCTGAGTCTGGCAGAAGTCGGCCCCTGCTGCCACCTTCTTGGCGAGCCTGGAAGCCCTGTACTCATAGGGGGTCGCGAACGGGTTCTCAGCGCAGCCTAGATAGGTTTTCGGCGGGTCCTTGAGGACCTCCCCTCCCACCTGCTTGCCCTGCGTTCTCAGCTGGTCGAAAACCTGAAGTTCGACTATCGAATCGAAGTCGAACACGTTCTTCGCCCCCTTCTCATTCCCGAAAGTCTGATGGTCTCCTGTGAGGCAGAGGACGTTCTTGACTCCGAGTGCAGCTGCGCCCAGCAGATCGCTCTGCAGGGCTATCCTGTTCCTGTCCCGGCAGGTCATCTGGATCACGGGTTCTACACCCTCCCGCATGATAATGACGGCGCTGGCTATGCTCGACAGTCTCACGACCGCTGTCTGGTTGTCCGTCAGGTTGAAGGCATCGGCGTATCCTTTCAGCATCTTCGCATGATGCGTGAGCGGTTCGGGATTGGCTGATTGAGGAGGACCGATCTCTGCAGTGACTGCGAACTGCCCGGATTCGAAGACCTTCTCGAGGTTGCTGCCAGCCTTCATCACGTGACCCCCTTGCCCTTCTTTTGGTGCGGTGTGAGCTTGGCGTCCTCGCGCTCGAACACGCGCCGTCCGCCCGAATGGCTCGTGGACCAATCCTTCGCAGGCGTGACTGACTCGATCAGGTCCAGCCGGTTCTGCAGCTTCAACCTGTCATAGATGGCGGCCCACGCGCAGTCAACCTCGAGATTGACCTCGCACTTCCTGTTCGCGGAGCCTCCGCAGGGCCCGTTCAGCATGCTCTTCGCACACCTCGCAATCGGGCAGATTCCTCCGGTCGTGTGAATGATGCAGTTGCCACAGCCGACGCACTTCTCCGACCACACGCCCTGCTCCTCGGGAACACCGAACATGCCGGTGTTCAAGCCGGGGAAGGTGAGATGTTTGGGGTACATGTCGCCGATCGTCTGGGCACCCAGAGAACAGGCCATTGACAGAGTAACGTCAGAGTCGAGAATCTGGGCCTCGATTTCCTGGACCCACTCCTTCTCGCATTGCCTCTCAACGACGGTGCCCTCGATATGCTGCTTCCTGCCGTCTCTCTTGTTCTTGACCTTGAGCGCGGACACAAGCATCTTGACTTCTTTCTCTCCGCCCGCGAGGCATATCGCTACGCAGCTCCTGCATCCGATGACTGTCACTTTCTTGTAGGGCGCAAGCATCTCAGCAATCTCGTTCAGGGGCTTCCTCTTCGCGACTATCATCTCTTCTCACCCCCGATGGGACCGAACTTCTTCACTACCTCGACCATCTTGGCGACTATCTCTGGGAAGACCCATGAGTTGGAGGAAGCCGCGTTGAACATCTCCACTCGTTCCTTCTCCAGGCCCAGTTCGGACAGCATCTGTTTGACGTAGCCGACGCGCTTCCTACCCTCGATCGAGCCAGTGTCATAGTAGCAGTTCTTCTCCAAGCATCCGAGGACGAACACGGCATCCGCTCCGTCCTCCAATGCCCTGAGTATGTGCATGCCGTCAACTCTCCCCGTGCATGGTACCTGCACGAGCCTGACGCTTGCCTCGAACTGCTTTCCGCTCCTCGCCGCGAGCACAGCCGCATCCATCCCGTGCCTCTCGCAGCAGAAACCGACTATCTTTGGCCTCGTGTCCGGCATCAGAAGTCACCTCCTAGAAGTGTCTTCGATTCCGTCATGATCTGGTCATCAGTGTAGTTGTGCAGCTCTATCGCTTTACTGGGGCAGATTCCAACGCACATCCCGCAGCCTTGGCAGGCCTGCACTCGTATCTCCGCCTTTGAAGCGGTCCCGATGAAGGGCGCCTCATATGGACAGGTGCGCACGCAGGTCAGGCAGGCGGAGCATTTCTCCTGAGTCACCTGCGCGACGATGCCACCGAATTCGATGCTCCCCCTGGCTGCGAACTCGCCTGCCAACTTGCCAGCAGCTTGTCCCTCCGCAGCAGCGACTTCCCTGGATTTTGGAAACAGCGCGGAGCCGCAGACGAAGACACCTGGCTTCGGGGTCGAGACAGGCCCTCTCTGGATACTGCCCCTTCTGATCGCTCCGTCTACTGACATCGGTATCCTCAGAGCCTCAGCAATGATCTGATTGTCCGGGCTAGCTGGTATTGATGCGAAGACCATGGTTCCCAGTCTGATCTTCAGCTCATCGCCTTGGGTCAGGTCCTTCACCGAGAGCGTTGTCGGGTCTTTTGGGTCGACCTTGGGCGTTGCGCTCCTGTCGTACCTCACGAACTTCACGCCGAGCTCAGCTGCCTCCTTGTACGCCAGCTCAGATAATCCGGAGGCTCTCATCTCCTGGAAGATGACGTAGACTGCAGTCTCTGGGTGCTTCCTTTTCAGCTCTATAGCTGTCTCGAGGGTCTCGTCCCAAGCGTAGTCCTGCACTTTCAGGGTCTTGCCAGCAGGATCGGGGGTGTCCATGAACACAACCGTGCCAGCAGAGGTTTGTTCCGCATGCAGCTTCTGGTGAAACTCGTAGAGGGGCATTGCACCCCTGACGGCCTTTGCGAGCGCACCCTTGAGGGTCGACCAGCCGCCTCCGGACGCTATTACGACGCTTGCGGCCCCTAGGTCCTCGAGGCTTTCGCCAACTCTTATCTTGAGCTCGAAGTTGCCTCCGTAGCCCTTGCCCCCGATCAGCGTTGCATGGGGCATGACGACTCCCGGAGCAGTGACCGACTTTCCGGTCTTCTCCAGGATTATCGTATGCACACCGTACTTGGCAGCTTCTTTGGCAGCGGCCTGGCCCGCGACACCTCCTCCGACAATGACCACGTTCCTGGTCTTCATGTCCTCAGACGAGCGCTCCAACGGCTGCAGCAACCGAGAACGGGCAAGCGCTGACAGGAGCATCGTCTGGGCTTTTGCCTGAGCCCTCTCCTGCTCTGCCGCGTGGGGCAGGACGACCTCCTCTCGTATATTGACAATCTGCACCAGATGCTCGTTCACTCCAACCCGTTTGTAGGCCTTGATCAGGGCGGGGCTCACATCCTTCTTCTGACAAGCGAGCACAACCGCCCTGTCTATCTCCTTGATCCTGGCCTCGGCGACGACCATGGCGAGCTCCTTCCCGTCACAGAGCGCGTCGAGTGTCATGACCGAGAGCACGTTCCCACTCTCGGACGCGAGTTTCTCGAGCTTGGCGATATTGAGTAGTTCGGGCACTTCGGAGCAGCACTTGCACAAGAGGACCTGGATCTTCGCGTTCATGTGCCACCCTCCTTGTTTGTGATCTTGGATGCGATGGCCATCGCCCTGACCGCAGACTCCTCGATGTCCATCGGCTGCGTCACCGCGCCACAGACATACACGCCGGTCTTCTCTAGGTCGGGCGTGCTGATTGCGAACCCCATCTGATCTGCGGTGATTCCGAGCGACTTGGCGATGTCCCCTGTTGCGTCCTGTGGGCGCATCCCGACAGAGAGGATCACGAGGTCGTATTCGTTCTCGTGAATGTCCAGGTCCGTCTCGCTGGCGACTCTGACCAGAAGATTGCTCGTGTCGGTCTTCTCGTAGATGACTGCTGGCATGCTCCTGATCAGTCTCACAGTCTTCTTCGCCTTTGCCCAGACCTTGAACTCATCTTGAGGTTCGTATAGCGTCCTGAGATCCATGAAATAGAAATCCAGGTTGACCTCGGGATCGATGTCTAGCAGCAACTGCGAGAGCTTGGTAGCATACTTGCAGCAGAACTTCGAACAGTACTCGACTCCGACCTTGACGGACCTGGAGCCGACGCACTGAATGATGGCAATCTTCTTCGGAGCCTTGCCGTCCGAAGGTCTGGACAGCCTTCCCTTTTCGTTCAGCGTCTTCTCGGCGTCTACGCTGGAAATCACGTTGGGATACCGTCCGCAACCCAACCTGTTCGTCTCGCACGCTTCGATGGGCTCGATTCCAGTCGCAAATACGATGGATGCCACGTCCCTTTTGACATTTCGCGCTCTGTCTTCGTAGTCAATCGCGCTCGTGGGACAGATCTCGGCGCATGCGTTGCACTTGCCCTTCTTGAAATGCAGACACTTATCTCTGTCTATCCAGTGCACCCGGGGTTGCCCGCTTCCAGTGGGAGGGAATATTGCCTTTCCGTCCACGGGGCAGGCGGTGACGCACTTGCCGCATCCGATGCAGTCGTCTGTGACGTATCTTGGCGAGCTCTTGATCTTGACTGAGAACCCTGTTTCGGTCTTCTGGGTGGAGACCACGTTCGAGAGGAGCAGTATCTCGGCAGAGGGCTGTGTCAGCAACTCAGCGGCTCGGTCGATTGCATAGCAGACACCGCAGTTCCTGCACTCTACCAGTCCCTTGCAGGTCCACTCTCGTGCCCTTCCGCCGAGCGAGTCGGTTCTCTCGACCAATACGACTTCTCCACCCTTGTCAACGAGGGATTTTGCAGCGGTCACCCCCGCTGGCCCCCCTCCGATTACCAGGATCGGCTTCATCAAGATCCTCCCTCTTTGCATTGCGCCCCTCTATCCAGTGGGGCATGAGCAGGCAGCTGAAACAGTTGCGGAGAGATAAAAGGACTCTCCGATGTGATATGGAGTAAATGGTTTGGATTCCTTGGGAAGACGCGTTCCCGAGGTTGTTTGGCCGTTCAGTTCAGGCCGGTTATGTAGCCCTTGTCGTCGATGTTGATCTTCTCGGCTACAGGCACTGTTGGGAGGCCTGGTATGGTCATCATCTTGCCCGTCAGAGGCACGATGAATCCGGCTCCCGCGGACAGCCTCACTTCTCTGACGGTCAGCGTCCAACCCTTCGGGGCTCCCTTGACCTTAGGATCATCTGTTATCGAGAGCTGCGTCTTAGCCATGCAGATCGGTAGTTTGTCGTTCCCAGACTTCTCTATCGCGGCCATATCGGCCGGTGCCGTCCCAGTGTAGACGACTCCGTTCGCTCCGTAGATCTCCTTCGCGATAGTCTCGATCTTCTTCTTGATCGGCAACTTCTCATCGTACAGGACCTTGAAGTTCGACTTCTCTTTGTCAAGACAGTCCAGCACGGCTTTCGCAAGTTCGACGCCGCCCTTGCCGCCCTCTGCGAACACGCGAGAGTGCGCAGATCTGACGCCCATCTTGTCGCAGTGCTTCTTGCACAGGTCGAGCTCCTCCTGGCTGTCGGTCGGAAACCTGTTGAGCGCGACGACCACGGGCACTCCGAACTTCTTCATGTTCTCGATGTGCTTGTCGAGGTTCGCAAACCCCTTCTCGAGGTACTGGAGGTTGGGGGTCCCGATGTCGCCCTCATCCATGCCGCCGTGCATCTTAAGCGCTCTTACGCTCGAAACCAGGACGGTCGCATCCGGCTTCAGACCGGCGACCCTGCAGACGATGTCGTAGAACTTCTCGCCACCCAGGTCGGCTGCGAATCCGCCCTCTGTGATGACATAGTCTGCCATCTTCAGGGCGTACTTCGTGGCGATGATCGAGCTGTTCCCGTGGGCGATGTTCGCGAATGGAGCACCGTGGATGAGCGCCGGCTGACCCTCGAGTGTCTGCACGAGGTTCGGCATGATCGCGTCCTTGAGCAGGAGGCACATCGCGCCGATGCCCTTCAGTTTGTCCGCGGTGACGGGCTTGTTGTCATAAGTGTACGCAACGACGACCTTGGAGAGTCTTTCCCTCAGGTCCTTCATGTCCTTCGAGAGTGCGAGAATCGCCATGATCTCGGATGCGACAGTGATGTCGAAGCCGCTCTCGTGGGGCACGCCGCCATCGCTCCTTCCGCCAAGGCCAACGACGATGTTCCTGAGCTCCCTGGCGTTCATGTCCATGACCTTCCTCAGGACTATCCTGGTCGGGTCGATGTTGAGTGGGTTCTTCTTGGTAACATGGTTCTCGACGAGCGCTGAGAGTAGGTTGTGCGCCGTTCCCACAGCGTGAATGTCGCCCGTGAAGTGCAGGTCGATGTCCCACATCGGATAGACCTGTGAGTACCCTCCACCAGTGGCGCCTCCCTTGATGCCGAATGTCGGGCCAAGGGAAGGCTCTCTGAGAGACAGCATCACTTTCTTTCCGAGCACGCCCATCGCCTGGCAAAGGCCGATGGATGTCACGGTCTTCCCCTCGCCTGCCTTTGTCGCGGTGATAGCAGTCACGAAGATGAGCTTGCCATCCTTATTCTTGTCAAACCGTTTCAACACGTCCAACGGGACTTTAGCCTTGTACTTCCCGTAGAACTCTAGATCGTCGCGGGAGAGGCCAATCTTCTCCGCGATCTTCTCTATGTGCTGCACCTTCGCTGCCTGCGCAATCTC
>MGVW01000025.1 GCA_001800675.1 Euryarchaeota archaeon RBG_13_57_23
TGGCATATATCCGCCGGCGAATCCCATCGCCAGCGAGGAGATATCGGACCATGGCAGAACTCAAGGTGGGTGACAACGCACCCGACTTCGAACTCGAAGATCAGAACGGCAAGAAGATCAGACTCAGCCAGTACAAGGACAAGAAGAACGTGATCCTGGCGTTCTTCCCGTTCGCCTTCAGCCCCGTGTGCACCAACGAACTCGGTGAGTTGAAGGAGAAGGAGGACATCATCAAAAAGTTGGACACTCAGATACTGGCCGCGAGCGTCGACAGCACGTGGACGCAGAAGGCTTTCGCGAAGGAACTCGGGCTCAAGTTCCCTCTTCTGAGCGACTTTGGCGGAAAGGCCACCCCTCTGTATGGCGCACTCTATGAAGACAAGGGCTTCGCGAAGAGGGCCGTGTTCGTGGTCGACAAACGGGGCAAGATAGCATACAGGAGACTGTACGAGCCCGCGACCCAGCCAGACATCAACGAGGCCATCGAGGTCCTCAAGAAGCTGAAATGAACGCAAAGCAACGTTTAATAGAAGTCATCGGCTAGTACCCACGCTCACGACATCGGCTTCACAACAGTCGCAAGGTGAACGGAAATGGCCTGGATAGAAGCACCTACCCCGAAGAACGCCAAGGGCAAGATCAAGAAGGTCTACGAGAAGATCCTCAAGGAACGAGGGCATGTGGCCAACATTTTTCAAGCGCAGGGGCTTGGGCCAGACACCCTCGAGGACCATGTCAACATGTATGTGCATCTCATGATAGACCCTGGCCCGCTGTCGAGGGATGAACGCGAGATGATCGCTGTGGTGGTTTCGGCTGCGAACAGATGCGCATACGGCGCGATCCATCACTCAGAAGCTCTCGCAGAGGTCGCGAAGGACCCCAAGGCGCTCAACAAGCTCCTGACGGAGTTCGTCTCGAAGAAGGAGAGCCCGAGGGAGAAGGCGCTCCTCGCCTATGCTGCTAAGCTAACTCTGGATCCCAAGGATATTACGGAGAATGACATCATCGACCTGAGGGATGCGGGTCTCAGTGATGCTGAAATCTGTCATGCCAACTTGATCGCCAGCTACTTCAATTTCTCGAACCGGGTGGCTCTGGGATTGGGCGTCGAGATCGAAGAGGGCGCCGCCAGGACCTACAAGTACTGACCTGGCCCCGCACAGAAACCCTAATATGTGGTCGAGTGCTTAGGAGATTTTACGCGGGCCCGTAGCTTAGTCCGGCGGAGCGATTGGCTCATAACCAGTTGGTCATCGGTTCAAATCCGATCGGGCCCACTCTTACTTCTTGAAAATGCAGAAAATGTTTGAACAGGAAATGAAAGATGTTTGCGCAGGAGACTGCTTACCGGAGAAGCAACGGGACTCAGTATCGCCTTGGCGGCCTGTGCTTCTGATAACATTCCCTACAATACACGGGTCTACCATCCGTCGGCTTGAACGGGACCTGTGCCTCTGCACCGCAATCAGAACACTTCACGGTGTGCATCTCCCGGTCTCGAGAGCCGAACCCGCGATCGTTCCTGCGTGGTCTGTCGTCTATGAGGACTACCTCCTTATGCATCTCCCCAGCCCTTGTGTGGCTGAGGGTACCCCACAATGCCAGTGCATAGTATATTAGCTAGACGCCCTGTAACGCCGGCCTAGATTCATGTCCCGGGGTTCTTGTGCATTGGCGGGCGATGACCATCAGGTCACTACCTGAACGCAACAGAACCAGAACAAAGGAGCGCTTATCAAAGAGGGGATGCACGAAGCCGAACCGCACTTCATGCAGTTGGCACTTTGATGGATCGCGTTTCTGATTCGGTCAAAAAGGTAATGGAGGAAGAGCGTATTCCCCGCCCTGAGGCATAGCATGGCAGACCTAGATCCAAGAATGCTCTTCGAAGCCGTGGACATATCTGACTACGACCTCCACCCGGACAGCAAGAAGGCCATATGTTCCGTCAACTTCGGCAAGAACTGGGAGTTGGCCCAGCTGGATATCCGCACAGGTAGTCTGAAGAGATTCCTTTCCGGACCCCAATCCCTCATGAACCCGCGGTACTCTCCGGACGGGCGCACCGTAGCGTATCAGATGGATTTCGAAGGAGACGAGGATCATGACGTCGTGCTTGCCTCGACCAAAGGAGGAAGGCCGGCAAAGATCACTGACGGAGTCGAAGACAACTACGACCCAGAGTTCTCCCCTGATGGTGCGTCCATCGCGTTCCTCTCCAACCGCGACAAGGACATCGACAACCTGTACATTGTTGCTGTAGATGGAGGGAGGATCAGGAAGCTGACCAGGGAACCCCTTCCAGTCAGAACGTACTCATGGTCACCAGACGGCACCATGATAGCATACACGACCGGGGTCGGCGACAACGACTACATCTCATTGGTGAAGGTCAGCTCTGGAAAAGTGAAGAGGCTTTTGTCCAAGAATAACGCGGAGCACAACCTATCAGGAGAGTACGGCGACCCACATCCGTGGTCGCCTGACAGCAGAAGGCTGCTGTTCCTCTCTAACGAACACAACTTCTTCGATGTCGGGGAACTAGATGTGCGCTCCGGAAAGACGAGATGGATAGTGAAGTCCCGCGCCGAAAAACACCTTCCCCAGTGGTCCCCGGACGGCTCCAAGCTGGCATATCTCGAGAACGATGACCCCAGTGTGACAGTGAAGATCCTGAGCGGCAAGTCCACGAAGACGGTGTCGCCGCCGGACGGACTATCAAGGGGACTCAGATGGCTCCCAGACGGATCTGGCGTCATGTACGTGAACGGCGCGTCGACGAGGCCGGACGAGATCTTCATCTCTCGATTAAGCGCGCCGAAGAAGATCACCAAGCTCCAGCCTAGGCCTCTTCCTAGGAAGATCCTCCGAAGGCCGCAGCTGATCAATTTCGAATCATTCGACGGCCTGAAGGTGCCCGCACTCCTCTACTCGCCCAGAGACACCTCGAGGCGAGCGGGAATCGTCTATCCACACGGCGGCCCTGAGATGCAGGACACAGATTTCTGGGACCAGCTGACCATCATGCTCCTCGAGAAGGGATTCCATCTGATCAAGCCGAACTACAGAGGTTCGACCGGCTACGGAAGGAAGTTCCTGCACCTACATGACAGAGACCTCGGCGGAGGCGACTTCAAGGACACCGTTTGGGCGGGCAAGTATCTGATAGACTCGGGACTTGTGGACGCCGACAGACTGGGTTACTGGGGAGCAAGCTACAGCGGGTACACGGGCATGCTCTCGCTGACGAAATTTCCGGACATGTGGGCCGCGGGCGTCTCCATCGTGGGGTTCTTCGACTGGGAGACTGAGCACGCCAACGAAAGGGGCTATCTCAAGGCATACGACGAGAGCAAGATGGGGGATCCGAAGAAGAATCCAGAGTTGTTCAAGGACCGGTCTCCGATATATTTCTTGGACAGGTTACGAGCGCCGCTTCTGATGACCGCTTCCTCCAAGGATGTCAGGTGTCCTCCGACGGAATCGAGAGCAGTTGTCGAGGAGCTGAAGAGGATGGGTAAGGAGCACAGCTACCACGAATACACTGACGAGGGCCACTGGCCCAGGAAGAGGAAGAACCTGATGGACCTCTACGAACGGTCGACCAAATGGCTCGACGAGAACATCCCAAAGTGATGCTCAGATCTTACGATAGTACGGGTTCATCAGGTCCTCAAAGCACGAGAGCGCGGCGGCCGCTCCTCCGTGGACTGCGGCCACGATTTGACGTATCCCGCCCGACACATCGCCCGCGGCGTACACGAACGGCACGCTGGTCCTGAATGATCGGTCGACCGTGATGAATCCGCCGGGATCCATCTCCAACCCCAGCTCGGCGGCGAGCTGGCTCGAAGGCACCTCCCCCACGGCGACGAACACCCCGTTCACCGGCATCGTCTTCACGACTCCGGTGCTGATGTTCCTGAGTTTTATGCCCGTGACCTCCTCGCCCTCCACAATCTCCTCCGCGACGGTGTCCATCATGACCGGTATCTTGTGCTGCTTCACGCTCAGCTGCAGGTGCTGGTCCGCCCTGAATTCCGCGCGTCTGTGGATTATCGTGACCTTGCATCCGATGGAGACGAGGTATAGCGCGTCGGTGAGCGCCGTGTTCCCGCCGCCTACAACGACGACTTCTTTCCCCTTGTAGAAGAACCCGTCACAGGTCGCGCAGTAGCTGACTCCCTTGCCCGTCATGCCCTCCTCTCCCGGGACGCCGAGCTTTCTATGGCTGGAGCCCGTAGCAAGGATTATCGCCTTGCATGTGTACCTGCCCGAACTAGTGCCCAGCTCGAACTTCTCGCCAGCCCTGACGCGAAGAACCTCCTCACCCTCCTTGATGTCCACGTATCTCCTCGCGTGCTCGGCCATAGTCTCCATGAGCTTCATCCCGGGCACTTCGGCGAATCCGGGGTAGTTCTCTATCATCGGGCTTGTGATGACCTGCCCTCCGGGGACTCCTTTCTCGAGGATGACGCATTCGAGGCCCGCTCGGCTGGCATATATCCCCGCTGAGAGGCCCGCGGGTCCGGCGCCTATGATAATGACATCGTAGTCTCCCAGCACAGCCTCGGTCTGATCCGAGGCAATCCCTTCCGAGGTCATGGGAGTGGTGAATCGGCGGGGCCGATATTAACCATTGTTGGAGAGATGTGGCAATCAACCCAATACAGTAAAATACTGGCCTGAGCCCTTTCAGTGCCGAAAGGGATGGAAGCTCAGACTGTCACCGCGTTTCTCGCGGTGGGGACCATAATATTCGTTGGGTTCTTCGCTAACCTCATATTCACGAAGTACCGAGTGCCTGACATACTGCTCCTGATCTTCCTCGGGGTACTGCTGGGCCCGGAGCTCATCGGGGGCTCCTTTCGCCTCTTCACGAAGGATTCGCTCGCCGATGTGAACCAGTACAGAGACCTTTTCCTCAGCACCGCCCTCGTTCTAATCCTCTTCGACGGTGGTTTGTGCCTTGACCTGCGCACGCTGATGAAGTCGATGAAGCTCGCGACCTTCATCACGGTGCTCACACTGCTCTGCGAGATCCTCCTAGTGGCAACTCTGCTCTACCTCTTCCTAGACATGGACATCATGCTCGCGCTCGTCGTCGGAACGATAATAGGTGGCACGAGCGAGGCAGTTGTGATACCCATTGCCCGCAAGATGAGGATACGCGACGAGACGAAGGCCATGCTGGTCATGGAGAGCGTTATCACAGACGTCTTGGTGATCGTCATCGCCATCGCCCTGATGTCCGCGATCGTGATGGGCGATGTCAGCATGTTCTTCATCCCGGGAGAGCTGGCAATCGATTTCGCTGTCGGAGGCGCGATCGGGTTCGCTGCAGGATTCATGTGGCTCTTCGTGCTGCAGAAGCTTCAGAACCAACCGCTGTCTTACATGATCACCGTCGCTGCTCTGTTCTTGGTGGCTGGGCTGGCGGAGATTTCGCCTATCGAAAGCTCTTCAGCAGTGGCAGCCCTCATGTTCGGACTAGCCATCGGCAACAGAAAGCATTTGAAGAGGTGGACGACCTCCGTTTCACTCCGCTTATCGTCCGACGAGCACATCCAGGAATTCCACGCGGAGATATCCTTCTTCGTCAGGACCTTCTTCTACGTCTACCTCGGCCTCGTGTTCAGCTTCAGCACATTCGACTTCAAGCACCTTATCATCGGCCTGGCAATCATCGGGATAATCATCGTGATACGGAGAGGGACTTCACTGCTGGCGTGGAAGATCGGTGACCTCGACAAAGCGGATGCAAACGCCCTCTTCGCCATGATGCCGAGAGGTTTAGCAGCAGCTGTGCTCGCAACGATGCCTTATACGCTCCTCTCATCGCAAGGAGAGCCTCTCTGGCAGGAATCGTACGCTGAGCTGATCCTCAACGTTGTCTTGATAGTCATAATCGGGACGACCATCGTTGCTTCGATCCTCGTCCTCTGGACCGAGAGTAGGATCGACCGTACCAACCGCGAGAAATACAGAGCGAAGATGTATCAAGAGTCTGAGCGCTAGAGTTGAGCGAGCAACTCGCGTGTGAACGCTACGGTTCCGTAAGGTCTCGTCCCTTTGAGCCTTGCCAGATCTTGGGTCATTATCCCGTCAGCCAGGGTGGACCTGATCGCCTCCGTCAGATTCGAGGCAGCTTCGTCCAATCCCAGATGCTCCAGCATCATCGCGGCTGAGAGCATGAGCGAGCACGGGTTCGCGAGGTCCTTCCCCGCGTACTTCGGCGCTGTACCGTGAACGGCTTCGAACACGGCAACGGTATCCCCGATGTTCGCTCCTGGAGCTAGACCAAGACCACCTATCTGGGCCGCGCATGCATCCGCCAAGTAGTCTCCGTTCAGATTCGGTGTCGCTAGTATCGAGTACTCGTCAGGCCTGAGCAGGATCTGCTGGAACATGTTGTCCGCAATCCGGTCGTTCATGACGATCTTGCCCGCGGGAGGTTTGGATATCCCAGATGATTTCATCTCCGTTTCAGTGACGACAACGTCCGCGAACTCGTCCTTTGCGAGCTGGTATCCCCAATCTCTGAAGGCTCCTTCGGTGAACTTCATTATGTTGCCCTTGTGGACCAGCGTGACTGATGGCAACTTCTTCTTGATCGCGTGTTTCACGGAAGCCCTAATCAAGCGCTTCGAGGCGCTCTCCGAGATCGGTTTGATCCCGATCCCGCTATCCGGAGCTATATCCACGGACATGCGAGACCGCAGAAACGCAATCACTTCGGAAGCTTCGGCCGAACCTTTCTTCCACTCAATCCCTTTGTAGACGTCCTCCGTGTTCTCTCTGAAGATGACGATGTTCATCTTCTCGGGCTCCTTGACAGGGCTCGGCACCCCCTCGAAATACCTCACTGGCCTCACGCTCGAGTAGAGATCCAGGACCTGTCTAATGGTCACGTTGAGGCTCCTGATGCCGCCACCAACGGGTGTCGTCAGCGGGCTCTTTAATGCGACTCCGCGCTCTTTGATGACAGCTAGCGTTTCTGCAGGCAGCCATTGTCCTGTCATTTTGAACGCGGTCTCGCCCGCGAGCAACTCCTCCCAACGCAAGGATACCTCGCCAGCGGTGGAGGACTTGACAGTAGCGTCGACCACGAGCTTGGTGGCCTTCATTATCTCTGGGCCGACACCGTCGCCCGGTATGAATGGTATGACGATTTCTCTGGACAACATGATCACCTACCTAACGCAGTGCGAAGTCTCCGTGCTTCCTCAGATGAGGGATGAGGCCGCCGTCCTGCAACAATATCTGCATCGTCTTTGGAATCGGTTTCGCCTTGGTCTTCTGCCCAGTTCTCGCATCGGCCACTTCGCCGGTGTCGAGATCCACGGTAATGATATCTCCGTCCTTGATCCAGTCAGTATCGCACTCCACCAGTGGGAGGCCCACATTGAAGCAGCTTCTGTAGAAGATCCTCGCGTAGGATTTCGCAATCACTGCGGACACTCCTGCGGCCTTAAGCGCTCGCGGAGCCTGCTCCCTGCTGGACCCGCAGCCGAAGTTCCTGCCCGCGACTATGATGTCTCCGTTCCGCACTTTGCCCGAGAATTCAGGCGAGATGTCCTCCATCACGTGCTTTGCCAGCTCGTTCATGTCATCTATTTTGAACTTGTATCTTCCAGAGATGATGTAGTCGGTGTTGATGTCGTCGTTTGGTGAGAACCGGTGTACGATGCCGCTGAGTCTCATTCTTTTACCTCCCTCGGATCAGTTATCTCGCCGGTCAAGGAGGATGCGGCTACCGTTTCAGGGGATGCGAGGTATATGCCGACGTCCTTGTTGTTGCCCATCCTGCCCTTGAAATTGCGGTTGGCGGTGGATATCACGTTCTCGCCGTCACCTGGTATGCCCGCGTGCGTGCCCACGCACGGCCCGCACCCAGGCGCGACAAAGGTTGCCCCTGCTTTCAGGAGCGCCGCGTACACCCCTCCGTCTATTGCCTCTACAAGAACTGCTCTCGAGGCGGGTGCAACAATGAGGCGCACACCTGCGTTGATGTGCTTGCCTTTCAGTATCCGAGCGGCAGCTTCCAGGTCGCTGTACCTGCCGTTCGTGCAGGTGCCGAGGAATGCCTGCTGTATCTTCGTGCCCTTAAGGGTGGACGCGTCTACGACGTTGTCCACAGCGTGCGGTTTGGCCACCTTAGGGACGATGTCAGAAGCATCAAAATCATACTTCTTCTCGCAGATTGCGTCCGGATCGCACGACACATTGGCCCCCTTTCCTAAACCACGGGCGGATAACCAGCTCGCTGTCTTGGAATCGAATGCGAACGGACAGAACTTCGCGCCCATCTCTACAGCCATGTTGGCCATTGTGAACCTGCCGTCCATCGACGATGCGTCAATAGCCTCGCCAGAGAATTCGACAGATTTGTATGTCGCCCCGTCCGCGGTCACGGAACCGATCACGCTCAGCATGAGATCTTTCGCACCGACCCTTCGAGGCATCTTGCCGTTGACGATTACAGAGTAAGTATCCGGGACCTTGAACCACAACTTGCCGGTGAAGGCCGCCGCTGCTACGTCCGTAGAACCTAAGCCCGTCGAACAAGCGTTGAGTGCCCCGTATGTGCATGTGTGGGAATCGGCACCAACTACCAGATCGCCAGGGAGCACCTTCCCGCTCTCAGGGACCAGCTGGTGGCAAATTCCTTCACCGACGTCGAATAGAGGGATGCTGTTCGCCCTCGCGAAGTCGCGCATCCTAGTATGGATCTTCGCGACGTCCACCGAAGGGCACGGTGAGTTGTGATCGATAACCATGGTCATGCCATTCGTCGTTTTTGGAGATTTGAATCCGAGGCTCTCCAACTCCCTGATCATCATTGTCGAAGTCCCATCCTGGGACATACAGAAATCCACCGACGCGATCACTATCTCGCCGGCAGAACAGTCGAGTTCAGAGTGAGATGACAGGACCTTCTCCGCAATCGTCTTACCCATCGGTCATCTCCCACGTATTCCTGAAACTAGGTTCGCCTCAACAGCTGCTACTTTCCTTGCAGAGTGAGGGTTCGAACTGGTAACTGCATTGAATATCTCCAGGAACTCATCGTCCGTGATGTTCCTCTTCTTCGCCTCTCCCGCACTGCTGACCTCCTGTCTGATCAGCTCCATGGACTCGGGAGTGGCCGACAGTCCGAGCTGCTCCAGCTTATGCTTGATCGAGGCCTTGCCGGAGTGTTTTCCGAGGGCGATCTTCCTGGTAATGCCGAGCATCGCGGGGTCGAAGGCCTCATAGAGCCTGGGATTCTTCAGAACCCCGTCGACGTGTATCCCCGACTTGTGCGTGAACATGTTCTCCCCCACGACGGGGTGGTTCAGGGGGATGTTCAACCCAGATGCCTTCTCCACATGTTTGCAGAGTGGCAATATGTGCTCGGTCTTGTACTTGTCAACGCCGTAGTGGCTGTGCAGGTTCATCACGAAGACCTCGAGGGAGACGTTGCCCGCCCTCTCGCCCAACCCGTTGACGGTCGTGGAGACCCACAGCTTCCGGTCCTTGAACTCGGAAGCTGCCTCGCTGGCCGCGAGGGCGTTGGCCACGGCAAGGCCGAAATCGTTGTGAGCGTGGAACTCCACGTCTATCTTCACCTCGGACATGACCGCGTGTATCAGTCTCTTCGATGAAGCTGGGGTCAGGACTCCGATGGTGTCACATATCCTGAATCTGTCACCGCCTGCGCTCTTTCCTGCGGATGCGAACTCCACAAGATAGTCGATGGAGGTACGAGTCGCATCTCCAGCGTTGAAACAGACATAGACGCCTTTGCTCTTGGCGAAGCTGACGCAGTCTATCAGCTTCTCGAGCTGCTGTTGCTTCGTGATCTTCAACTTCTGTTCAAGGGCCATATCGGAGGTGTCCGTCGATATGGACACCGCATCAACCCCGCGCGCGACCGAATCCGCCACATCTGCCTTGACCATGCGGTTCCAGCCCATGATCGACATCTTGTCGGACCGTGCCATCAGGAGCTCTGCGCATTTCTTGTCGCTCTCGTTATAGGTCGCGAACGTCTCCAACTGCTCGACGCCCATCTCCTCGAGCTTCCGGGCAATCTCGAGTTTCTCCTCCATTGTGAAGGAGACGCCAGGCATCTGCTCGCCGTCCCTGCAGGTGGTGTCGCAGACGCAAATCTCCGCGAGCTGTGGGTTGTGCACATCTAGATGGGTCGCGAAATTCGAGGAGCGCGCCCCTTGAACCGTGCATCCTACCGCCTTTCTCACATCACCACTGTTCGTGCTCACTGATAACACCACCAACGATATCGGAGACCCCGGTCAGTCTTACAATCAGACCTGGGCTCTACCACGGACCCCTATGACCGAGCGGCTCGACGCGGCAAGGCCACCGATTTCGGAGAGAAGGCTCTGGGCTGCGTAGAGCGACTGAAAGGTTCACGCAAATCAGCTCTGACGACAGCCCCAAGTTGCCTGCCCGCCTTGGTTTCCCGAAGGTGAAGGAGGTATAATTATCATTGTGTCTACTATTGGACTAGGAAATGATTGTTTGTCTAAAGATGAACTTATGCTGTGGTCAAATGACCGGAAAAATAGCAAATAAACGGCCAAACGGTTTTCAGATGAATCCCTCCCACGAGCCTCGGCGGTCGAATGTCTAGCGTCTCACATGTCAAACCCATACTGGCTAGCCCGTCTAGTCAGCCCTTTAGGTCCTCTCGAATGCCTTCTTGCCCGGGTAGCGAGCTTTTGAACCAAGTTCCTCTTCGATTCTAAGGAGCCGGTTGTACTTCGCCGTCCGCTCACCTCTCGAGGGGGCACCAGCCTTGATCTGCCCCGCATTCGTGGCAACGCTGATGTCGCTCATGCTCGTGTCTTCCGTTTCGCCCGAGCGGTGGGACACCACGCATTTGTAGTGCACCTTGGAGGCGTATTTCATGGTTGAAAGGGTCTCCGAGAGAGTTCCGATCTGATTCACTTTGATCAGTATCGCGTTGGCCAAACCCTGCCTGACGCCTTCCGCGAGGATCTTCTGGTTTGTCACGAACAGGTCATCACCCACCAGCTGAATCTTCTTCCCCAGCCGTGCGGTCACGCCCTTCCAGCCAATCCAGTCCTCCTCCGACATCGCGTCCTCGATGGACACTATAGGATAGCTCCTGCAGAGGCCGGCGTAGAGGTCGACCATCTCGTCAGGTCGAAGTATCTCCATGGTGCTCTTCTTGAAAACGTACTTGCCATCATCAAAGAACTCGCTCGAAGCAGCATCCATGGCCAAGAACACCTTCTTGCCTGGCTCCAGGCCGGCGTTCTCCGCGGATTCCAGGATAAGATCCAATGCTTGCTCGTGCGAACCCAGCTTCGGAGCGAAGCCGCCCTCGTCGCCGACGGAGGTGCTGAGGCCTTTCTTCTTCAGGTTCGCCTTGAGGGAATGGAATATCTCTGCCCCGAATCTGAGAGATTCCTTGAAGAACCTCCCCACGGGGACCACCATGAACTCCTGGAAATCCAAGTTATTATCCGCGTGGGCGCCACCGTTGATTATGTTCATCATCGGCACTGGCAGGACCCTTGCCTTGTCCCCGCCCAGATATCTGTAGAGCGGGAGTCCCGCATCGGCCGCGGCCGCATGTGCGACCGCGAGGGAGACGCCCAGTATCGCGTTCGCCCCCAGCCTACGCTTGGTTTCCGTTCCGTCGAGGTCGAGCATCACCTGATCTATCTCGACTTGATTCCTCGGATCTAATCCTCTCACCGTTGGACGTATCAACCGATTGACGTTGTTCACGGCAGTCTCCACGCCTTTGCCATGATAACGGCCCTTCACTGCGTCCCTGAGCTCAAGACACTCTCTCTTGCCTGTGGAGGCCCCAGATGGGACCGATGCGCGCCCGATCTTCCCGTTTGAGAGAAGCACATCGACCTCGACTGTCGGATTCCCTCTGGAGTCAAGTATCTCCCTCGCTCTGACGTCCTTTATCTTGACCATCCTAACCACCTACTGAAACGAAGTGCGGGATAAAAGGATTACAGAGGCCTAGCGATATAGCTCCCGAAGTTCTCAGCCCAACGCAAGTATATATTCCAGGGGCAACTTCTGCGAAGATTGAATGAACGAATTCGCTCTCCTTGACCAGAGGCTCCAGGAGCTGCTGCGCAAGAGAGGTATCATAGAGCCCACCGAGCCCCAGACCAAGGCGATACCTGCTATATTGTCGGGCGACCACGTGTTGCTCGTCGCTCCGACCGGAATCGGAAAGACAGAAGCAGCGATGTTGCCAATCCTCCACAAGCTGGCTCAGGGTAGACGAGGGGGGATCAGGTGCATCTACGTCACTCCCCTCAGGGCGCTCAACCGCGACCTCCTCAAGCGTCTCAAGGAGTTCGGTGAGGCGGTGGACCTCAGGATAGCGGTGAGGCACGGAGACACACCTCAATCCGAACGGGCAGCGCAGACCAAGAACCCTCCAGACGTGCTCATCACCACGCCTGAGACTCTGCAGATACTCTTCACCGGTCGCATTCTCAGACAGCACCTTGCTCACGTCAAGCATGTCGTCGTAGACGAGATCCATGAGCTAGCAGAAGATGAACGGGGGGCGCAGCTGGCGGTCGCCCTCGAGAGGCTGGTGAGAACGGCCGGAGACTACCAGAGGATAGGGCTGTCCGCCACCGTAGGGTCCGTCGACGAGGTCTCCAACTACCTGGCTGGCGTGGGGAGGAACATCTCGGTCCTGAGAGTCTCCGCTGTAAAAGACATGCGCATCAATGTCGAGAGTCCGCAGACCGACGACTCCGACAAGACCCTGGCCAATCGCCTCCAGACCGATCTCAAGCACATCGCGTGCATGAGAAGGTGCAAGCAGATCGTGGAGGACCACAGGTCGACCCTGTTCTTCGTGAACACGCGTGACAATGCCGAAGCCCTCGGAGTGCGGTACCATCTCTGGGACGAGTCTTTTAGCATCGGTGTGCACCACGGTTCTCTGTCAAAGGAGATCAGGGTGCAGATGGAGGATGATTTCAAATCCGAGAAGCTGAAAGGACTCATCTGCACCTCGTCGCTCGAACTCGGCATTGACGTTGGTTCTGCCGACTATGCAATACAATTCGACTCACCCCGCCAAGTCACCAGGCTCATCCAGCGCGTAGGAAGGTCCGGGCACAGAATCGGGGAGATCTCGGTTGGCAGCATCGTAACGACCGCCCCTGCCGAGACCGCTGAGAGCATAGTCATCGCAAGGAGAGCGATGATTGAGGAACTGGAGAAGTTCAGGATAAGGGAGAATCCATTGAGTGTTTTGGCGAACCAGCTAGTTGCTATGACTCTGACGGAAGGAAGGGTCGACAAGCAATCCGCTTTCGAGACAGTCAGAAGGGCGTATCCTTTCAGGAACCTCCTGAGAAAGGATTTCGACGACGTCCTCAGGCTCCTCGCCGAACTGCACATCCTCTGGGACGACGAGAACGCCTTCCGGAAGAAAACGACTGGAATGATGCACTTCTTCGACAACATATCAATGATCCCGGACGAGAAGACCTACAGGATCAGGGAGGTTTCATCGCGTGCCGTCATTGGGACGCTAGACGAGAGCTTCGTCGCAACATACGCGGAGCCGTATTCGACCTTCGTCGCGCGGGGCAGAACCTGGAGGGTCGTGGAGGTCGGAGAGGACGAGGTGATGGTGGAGCAGATCAAGGAGCTAGCAGCGACGCCCTCCTGGGTCGGTGAAGAGATACCTGTGCCGTTCGAGGTTGCATTGGAGGTCGGAGCGATTCGACGGCTCCAAGCTATGGACATCTATCCAGCGGACAAGGACACGATAGAGGAACTTCTCAAGTGGATTAGGAGTCAGGGAGAGCGGCCACTGCCGACCGACAAGCTT
>MGVW01000026.1 GCA_001800675.1 Euryarchaeota archaeon RBG_13_57_23
GCAGACACTCCAACACATTCGGAGGGGCCTCGTTGGCTCACGCAACGGCTCTGGCCACACTCGATGTCATGGAGGAAGAGAAACTCGTTGACCGCGCCGCCAAGGTCGGCAAGGAGACCAAGAAGCGCCTCGAGGAAATGCAGCAGAAGTACGAGATCATCGGCGACACACGCGGTGTCGGGATGATGCTAGCTCATGAGTTCGTTCAGGACAGGAAGACGAAGAAGAACGCGCCCAAGAGCAGGGACAAGATCTCGGACATGGCGTTCAAGAAGGGACTGATGCTCCTCCCGTGCGGCAAATCGAACATCAGGTACATCCCACCCCTGAACATCCCGCAGGACCAGCTGGATGCTGGCCTCGAGATACTTGAGGAATGCATCAAGTACGTCAACAAGAACAGGGCAGACTGAGCGAAACCTCTTTCTGGGTTCATTCAGAACCCCCGTATTCAGGGGGTTCCAGCCATTCTATTTATTAACCGGCTAGCGAATGCTACAGTGAGGAATGGGTCGTATGTCTGACGACGACAGGCCGGCATACCACGACTGGGCCCTGGCCACGATGTACCGCCTCGATCCGGAGAGGCTCGCTGCACTCAGGCGCTCTATGACTGGGATGACCAGATGTCCGGAGTGCGACGCCCTCAACAGGGCCGACCAACCGAGATGCGACAAGTGCGGCGCGAAGCTGTACCCCGAGGTCCCCGACAATGAGGAAGACAGTGCCCGTAAGAAGAAGTCTGAGGATGACTCGTACTAGGACCTACTTGGCCTTCTTCTCCTTGAACTTCTTCAGCTCTTCTTCGACCAGAGCGTCGTAGTCTTTCTCAGACGCAGGCGGGCGAATCGACTTCTTGGATTCCTGGCTTTGCTTGCCTCCTGAGCTCTTCGGACGCCTTGCAGGCTGGGCTTTTGGCTCGAACTGCCAGGTGACCAACCGTATTGCCAAGCCGATCGCGAGCAGACCGAGGCCTCCCCAGAGTATGTTCATGAATGGGATCGTCTTCGCCTCGATGAGTGCGGATTCCGCGCTACGCCACTGGAAATTGACATAGAGGTCTCTGAGCACGAATTTCTGGATATGGACCTCTACCCCCATGACCTGTGGGGTGCGGAAGGCGCCAATTCCGTAGAGGTTGGTCAGGACCACGCCGCTCTCGACCACTTTGCCATCGCGCAGTATGTCCACTGTGGCCTCTCGCGCTTCGTCGATGATGCTTCCGCCCGCTCTTATGTACTCCACCCTGACGCTCAGCGAGACCAGCCGCACCGTATAGTCACCGATTTCGAAGCTATCGCCAATCTCGAGCTCGACTCCGGAGGAGGCCGTCTCCCCGTCGACCACAGGGAAGACCTGCATCGTGGACGAGACGACATAACCCAGCAGAACCAACGCGACACCCAAGTGGATGATGTGAGGACTCACCTGCTGGAGGGTCTTTCGGATGGACCCGGAGACCCTCGACCTAGAAATCCTGACCGCAGACGCCCCGATGGCTACGGCATATGAAGGGGCGGAGAAGGCCAGGAGCCCGCTCGCGAAGCCGCCAACAACTGCGGCAAACCCGAATATCGCAGATGCCGCTATGAGTACAATCCCAAGCAGAAACGCCCGCTCCTTGCCGAGCAGTTTCCAGACTAGGCAGATTGTCATCGTGACGCTGATACCGACCAGGAACACCGCCATCTTCTGATTGAACTCGTCATAGTTTGTCGCCTGCGCCACACCCACGTTCTTGAACAGGAGCAACAGCATCACTGCGCTCGTCGCCACGAACAGAATGACCGTGAGCATCATGTTGTTCTTGTCGCTGATGTAGTCACTGATCTTCGGAGGGGGCTCTCCCTCGAACAATGGAATGCGTCTCGATTTCATGATGGCGAACGTGATGGAGAGTGCGAATAGCGCCACCATTAGCGAGAAGAGGCCGAGGATCACGTCATCGTCCCGCAGCAGCTCGAGCAGCCGCTCGAGTCCGTAGCTCGATGAACCTCCCGCATCGAACGAGTGCACCGAAGATGACCAGAGTCCTCCCGCCCTCGTGGCAAAGGTCGCGAACACGACCGATGTGAACGAGAGCATCCCGAGTGCGGGTGCCACGACGCTGTATTCGTCCTTCTTTGCATGACGCACCAGCGCGTGCAGAAATGCAGTGGTCATGAGCCATGGTAGCAGAGACGATGTCTCAACGGGATCCCAGGCCCAGTAGCCTCCCCATCCGAGGACGTAGTACGCCCAGATGGCTCCTATCCCTATCCCCAGCGTGAGGAACATCCAGGCAAGTCTCGTCCAGGGCAGAGCGATCATGAACCAGTTGCGATCACCTGCAGCATAGTACGCCAGCCCGGCCGCGAGGGCCGCCACACAGAATGCGTATCCGGCGAACACCACCGGAGGATGAATTACCATCTCCGGGGTCTGCAAAACGAGGTTCAGCCCCACGCCGTTCGGATAGACAGATCTCTCGAACTCGCTGGTCTCCGCGAAGAGCGCCATGTCCATCATGATCAGAAGGAAAACGAGGATGATTCCTGCCAGGGAGATCTGCAGAATGTCGTGGAACTTGCGGCTGAGGTATGACCTCTTTGGCTCAGAGATGACCTCGATAACTTGCACGAGTGCCATCATCCAGATCCAGAGCAGGAAAGAGCCCGACGCTCCCGCCCAGATGCCGGACACCTTGTATACTCCGCTTGTGTCGGTCGAGGAATATGTCCACACATAGAGGTAGTCCATGTCGGACGTGACAAAGATGAACAGAAGGAAGAACAGGGCTCCGGACAGGGACAGAAAAGTAAGGAGCGAGAATATGACCGAGAACTCCCGAAGCCTTCTACCGTTCTGATGAAATCCGATGAACCTGAGGGAAGCTGCAGCGAGCGAGCACAAGGCGGCAATTACGATTACTAGCTCTCCTCCGTTCATGACCTCAGTCCTCCTTTGACCCCTCGATCTGTCTCAATAGGTCAGCGAGCTCCCTGCGATACGACGCCTGAAGATCCCCATAGACCTTGGCATCCACTTGTCCGCGTTCGTGCTCCTCCTCGAGGGTCACGATGGCCTCCATCAGCTTCGTCTTTTCCTTCTCAAGCGGGTGCTCTGTCCCTTTCGATGAATCTCGCTCGGCTAACATCTTCGCCGCCTTCGATGTGTATTCCTTCCTCAGGGAACGATAAGTCTTCTCCGGAAGACGGCCCTTCTCGAAGTCTTCATCGATTCGGGCGATCGAGGCAAGCATGGAATCGTATGAATCCTCAGTTCGATCGGGCTCGACAAGGCTCGCGGATGAGGCTAGCCTCTTGGACACGCGGTTCTGCTCATTCCTGACCTTCCTGAACTCGGACCGGAGCAGTTCGAGCTCGTTGTCCGCCTGATGGACCGGAACGGCGCCCGACGCCTTGGCTGCAGTGAGTGCGTCCATCTTGCCGGCAATCTCCGCCTTTCGCGCCATCAGCTCAGCCTTGCGACTGGCGAGGTCGTCATGCGACTCCACGCGCTCCTCGTCCTCTTCCGGGATCGGTTCCTCAAGAGCATGAGCTGGCAATGATTTCCTTTTCCAGAGCACATAGGCTCCTCCGCCGAATGCAGCGGCGATCAGAATCAGCAACAGGAGCCAGGTCCAATTCGACTCGGGCTCGAGCACCTGGACAGACCTGGACACGTTTCCCGACAAGGATACGGTCATGTTCACGTAGACCGCCTTGTTCGGGGCGCTAGTGTCGCCATCCTCATCGAGGTTGAGGGTCATGCCAATCCCCTCTGCGGAATATCCTTCCACAACGTAGAGGAACACGAACGACGAACCGCCGGACGCGTAAGGCACTGGTTCCGTCAAGTCAACAATCGCCTTAGCGTTCTCGAACTCGCCAGGCCAGAGATATGTCAAGTGCACAGTGAAAGTGGTGGTGGGGAGGATGTACCGGATCACGGCCCGGAACCCCGTGACTAGGGGCGTGGCATCGCTTCCCGTCAATGTCAACTTCAGATGAAAAGAAGAGCCACTCGTAGAAAGCGTCGTGTCAGTTCCTGGAACCGCGGAAATCCACGTCGAGCCATTATCGTTGGAGATCTCCGATGTGACATTCTGCAAATCGGTCCCGTACAGTGTCACATTCGCTGATATGATGTTCACGCTCTCTGGGACCGGGATCAGGGCGGACACATACGCCCCCTCCGTAGCTCCCGCAGCGAGGTGCAGTGCCCCCGAGTCGTAGCTCACGTTCGTCAGGATGCTACCGGAGGCGAGGATGCTCGTCGAACTGTTGGTCACGTTCGTGTGTGCGGCATCACGCTCAAACCATGAAGGGACATCGACGTACAGGTATCCAGCCATCGGTTCGGAATCCTCCCGACCGAAGGTACTGTTGATCAGACCTTTCGACGCCACCCAGGCGGTCACATTGCGCGCTTCCGATGGGACCGACGCGTAGACCCTGCTGACGCTGTACGGAAGCTCGTAAGACAATATCTTGAGGCAGGAGAACTCATCTTTGGATTCATCTCCCGCAATCAGGTCGCTCTCGCCTTGGACTATGTAGTAAGTAGTACTCACGAGCTGGAGTGATTCGCCCTGGGCCGACACGCGGGGAGCGGACTGCATCATTCCTGAAAGCATGATGAACGATGCAACGATAGCGAATGCCAAACCCTTCTGGCCCTTCAAACTCCAAACCCCCCACGGAATCTCAGTCACAGAGACGATCAGTATTTCGAAGCGCAGCCGACGGTTATCTCGGTGGCAGTCATGTGCAACGGGAGCGATTCGTCAAGATATCCCTTGGCCACGACGGTCTTGCCATTCTCGAACCCCTCCGGCATGGTCCCGGTCATGGTTATGCTGATGGATTTCGTCGCGTCCTCGGTGTCGACCAAATCGAATTCGAGGGCTGTGCCGCCAGACCATTCGGAAACCACCCCGCGGATGTCGATCTTTCCGAGGTATTTCTCCGGGACCGACGCAGCCGAGGAATCCACAATCTGAGAGACATCGACGAAGCTGCCCCCTGTCGTGCTCCAGCCCCAGACTATCACAATGAGCGCGACCGCGATGACGACCGCAGCAACAGCGAGCTTCCTCTTCCGCCTGGCAGACATGGGCCTCGGCTGGACCGCCTGAGGCTGCTCAGCGGGATCCTGATCCGCAACCAGTTCCTCACTTGCCATGCTTGGACAGCTCCTGCTTGAGCAACTCGATGTTCTTCGTGATGGACCTCTGCCTCATGAACAGATAAAGCAAGTAGACGAACACACCGGCCCAGACTATCGTGTACGCTACGTACAACGCAGTGAACTCGTTCGCCATTACTCCTCACCTCCCACTCTCCGTTTCAGCTCCTCCAACTCATCTTCTGACTCCTCAATCTCCACTCTCTTTATTAGCATTGTTATGAACAGGAACGTAAAGGCCACCACCGCGATTCCAATGGTGATGCCTGCCTCCATGGACAGGCCTCCGCTGCTGGAAGCGATGACCTGCGGATGGCTGGACCGAATCAGGGGGGCGATCCGGGACGACAATAGGCTCATCGGCATCGTGACGAAACCCAGGATGCCATAGACTGCGCTGATTCTCGCCCTTACACTGTGATCCACAACCGCAGCCCTCAGCATGAGATACCCGATGTAGACCAGCCACATCACGAAGGTGGTCACGAGCTTTGTGTCATCCCAGCGCCAATAGACACCCCATTCCTCTTTTGCCCATACTGGGCCTGTGACGATCGCAATGGTCGCGAACAGAACTCCAAGCTCGGCAGATGAGGCTGCGACCCGATCGTATGTTCGATTTCGAGTTCGAAGATACATCACCCCGAACACCAACGTCAGGAAGAATCCGACATAGGAGACCCATGCGGACGGCATGTGGAAGTAGAAGATCTTCTGGGAGATGGGCGAAGTCATGATGCCAGCTTCTCCCGGTGAGCTCAGCTCGACGACGTCATCGCTCGAATCGCATGACAGCATGAAGGAAGACGAGTCGAGTGTCGCAACAACCTCGCCTGTTGCCGAGACGTTGGTGCCCAATGGTAGATATGGGCCGCGGACAGTGATAGGTTCGACCGTCCACCACTCCCCTTCGAGGTCCCCAGCGACTACCGCGTCAAGATACCTGCGGTAGTCAGAGAAATCAGCCAAGATGATGGCGGTCACAGGAGGATCTTCCGGATATCTGATGGGATTCATAATCTCCCGGTCAGCGACGAACCCCGCAACGGTGATCGTGCTTCCTTCGATAGACGGGAACAACTCGTTGGCGGTCTTCACGCTGGACGCGGCCACTGGAGCATAATAGACGGCCAGCAGAACGGTGATGAGCATCAGCGCCGCTGAGATCCCCGCGAACCAGACCCAATACTTGCCCAGCTTAAGGTTCAACTTCGTCACCCCTCGAAAACGTAATCCGCCGTCAGATACCCGACGACTCCGAAGATGACGGCGAATCCGGCTATGGAAACTATCTCCCTTACTGATTCGGTGGCCATCCCGGCAATCGCATCACCCGTGAGCGTGACCGACGGCATGATCACGCTGAACGCTATCAACGGTATCAACAGAATAGGGAGAAGCACCTCCCTCGCCTTGGTGTTGACCGAAATCGCAGCGACCAGCGTGCCCACCAGAACCAGAGTGACGGTTCCCAGCAAGGCTATGACCACAACTGCCAAGCCGTTCCCCCCGTAATCATACGCGAAGAACAACGCGAAGAACGCTATCGACAGAACATCGACTATGAAGACCAGCACCATGTTGGAGATGACCTTTCCCAGGTAGAGCTCGCTTCTCTCGACAGGGCAGAGCATCAGACCTTCGAGGGTCTCGCGGTCCTTCTCTTTGGCGAACGAAGAGTGCATTCCGACTATCGCCGAGAATGAGAAGCAAATCCATAGCGAGGCCGCCGCAAGATCTGGCATGTCCACCGATCCTGCCGATACGCTCTCCTCGAACCCGAATCGGAACGCGAGCACTATGAGCAGAGAGAAGAGGAACATGGCGCTGATCATCTCCTTGGATCGAAGCTCAGTCTTCAGATCCTTGGAGGCTATCGTCAACGCCGCCCTCATGAGATCCCTCCCTCGATCGAAGTGCGGTACCCTATGTCCAGTTCGCCCTTTCCAATCGCCCGGGAATCGTAGGAACGCCCCACTCTCCCTCCGATAAGGACATCCGCCCTATCGGCCAGAGTCGAAATCCTCTGGACATCGTGAGTCACGACCAGTATCGATCTGCCCTTTGCCTTCTCCTCTAGAAGTATCTGCGAGAGCAAGTCCACACCCTTCTGGTCGAGGGACGAGAACGGTTCATCGAGCAGGAGTATCCTGGGTGAGTGCAAGAGTGCCCTCGCGATCGCCAACCTCTGCCTCATGCCCTTCGAGAAGACAGCGACCCGATCATGCATCCTATGAGACAGTCCCACTCGTTCAAGCATGGCCCGACCCGCTTCCTCGGACTTCCCCCGAGGAAGTCCGTACATGGACCAGTAGAATGACAGGTTCTCGAGAGCCGTTAGATCGTCGTAGACGTAAGGCGAGTGGCCTATCACGCCAATCGCCTTTCTCGCGATCACCGGGTCATCGAGCACCTTCATGGATTGGATCACGACTTCGCCAGACGAGGGTTCCAAGAGTGTGGCCAATATCCTGAGCAGAGTTGTCTTCCCGGCACCGTTCGGACCCATCAAGGCGACGATCTCGCCGTCCCCCACGACGAGGTCGACCTTGTCCAAGACCGTCCGCCGACCAAAGGTCTTGCTGATCCCCTTGGCTTCAATCACCTGGCAATTCCCCCCGGCCCGCCACCTATTAGGATGGCAGTATATCAGTCCTTTTGACGAAGATAACGTCTCCTGGCTAGTCAATGGAAAGGTATCCAACCGGCCGACGACTATGAATGCGCCGCCAGCCGATTCATAGGTTTGAGAACTAGGCCTTTTCCTGTGCGGGAGGTTCCGCCGGTTTCTCCTCTTTAGGCTTCATCCGACCAATCGCCAAGCCGATCAACAGACCCACGATAGCTCCGACGACGACCCCCAACGCAGCCCACATCGTCCTTGAGTCCTCCGCGCTGGACACTTTGTCCTCCAGGTTGGCAACATCCTGGTTCAGCTGTTCGTTGTCATCCTGCAGAGAGTCGACCTGGTCCTCCAGATCGGCGAGCTGCTCCTGAAGCTCAGCCAGCAACTGCTCAAGATTGCCGGTCACAGTCGCAGCGGTCACAGTATTGGTGATCTCGTTGCCATTCGCGTCCACCGCGGTCACATACACGTAGGTCACAGTATCGTTGGCAATCCCGGTTAGTATGTACGAGACAGTTGAGATGTTCGACAACTCCACACTTGCAGTATCACCAGTGATGTTGGACTTCGATAGTGTCAGCACGTATATCCTGTACTTGGCGAAATCCGATGCGTCGCTCGCGTTCCACTCAACCATCACGCTGCCGTTCGCGAGTCTGTAGGCACGTATGCCGGTGATCTTGTCGGGCGGCGTCAGCGCAGAGATTATGCCCTCGGCCCTCAGCTGAGCGTCGTCAAGGAGCGCAGATGCAAGTCTCGGGTTGTGATTTCCGTCGCTGCTGTCGCTCACGACACTCTCGAGATTGAACAGGGCGATGTCATACTGGCCCTCAAGTGCGACAAGGTTCTCGTTCGTCCTGTTCCCTCTCATCTGCTCTATGAGTTCGGACGCCTCATCGACCAGAGGTTCTGTCCCCGCGACGCCGACCTCGGTCATGGATGCGATCATGTCAATGTATGCCTGGGCGGATTCGTTGGTCAGGAATAGCGTATCATGACACGCAACACAGGAGGCCGGGTTCGGCCTGAATGTGTGGTTCGGCAGGCCCGCCAGGTTGGTGCCCATATGACAATCTGAACAGATCACATCAGGCATGTACTCGAGGTCCGTTCTGACTATGCCCGATCCTGCAGTATTGTTCCTCATCTCCGCCATCGGGTGGTGCGGTTCGCTTCCCGGCACTGCACCTCCAGCGTTATGACACGAAGCGCATATCTGGTCCGCAGGCAGCCTTAGCTGAGTGCCTCCTGCTCCCATGCTGTGCGGGTCATGGCAGGTCGCGCACGCGATATCCCAGGTAATCGGTGCGTCCTCACCAGTCTCACGGAGCACTGTCTTCTCAACGCCGCTCTCGAGGTACTCCATCGCATTCCAGGCTTCGTGGCAGTTGGAGCACTCGGCTCGCTTGATGTAGCTCGGCAGTCTCTGGCTCGTGTTGTGACCGGAAACCTCCCATTCATTGTAGGTCGGGTGGTGATCCCCGCTGAGCCCTGCTGTGG
>MGVW01000027.1 GCA_001800675.1 Euryarchaeota archaeon RBG_13_57_23
AGGAAGAGCTGCTGAAGCTCATCGATCAGTATAACAACGACCCGAAGTTCGACGGCATACTAGTCCAGTTACCGCTTCCGAAGCACATCAGCGAGGAGAAGGTGCTGATTAGGATAGACCCGAGCAAGGACGTAGACGGGTTCCACCCGATTAACGTGGGGAAGCTCGTAGTCGGCGCAGATTCCTACAAGCCATGCACGCCTCACGGAGTCCAGGAGCTTCTGATGCGGAGCGGGAACGACCCCGCGGGAAAGCATGTTGTCGTGCTCGGTAGAAGCAACATCGTGGGGAAGCCGGTTGCCTGCATACTTGTCCAAAAAGCGAAGGGAGCTGACGCCACAGTCACGATCTGTCATTCGCGAACGAAGAACCTCTCAGAAATCACGCGTCAGGCGGATATCCTGATTGCGGCTATCGGTTCACCCAGCTTCGTGAAGGCGGATATGGTCAAGGACGGCGTAGTCGTCATCGACGTAGGCGTCAACAGGATCAATGACCCCACGGCGAAGGGCGGTTGCAGGCTCGTGGGCGATGTGGACTTCGAGGCGGTCAAGGAGAAGGCGAAGGCGATAACCCCCGTTCCTGGCGGTGTCGGCCCGATGACCATCACGATGCTCATGAAGAATACCGTTCACGCCGCCAAGATACACCATGGATGCGAGGAATAGAACGCCTGCAAAAACCCGGTCATGCTTGCCATCTGCAAAGCATCGATTGATATGTCCACTCATCATAGCTTAGCCAGTGTGAGAGTGCGCCGTATGCCAGTCCCTCGGCAGGTTATGTACTCGATTTCCGGCTGATTATCATATCTCGTAAGCGGCATCATCAAGCCTTATAACCCCTCTGAAATCTAAACGTCATAAAGGATAATATCATCGGCACGCGGTGTCTAGACGGATTCAGTGCACGGCGGGTTTACCTCAGCGCCATACATACATCTCCGATGGGAGAAATGGTCGAACCCACGAACCATGATCTGGTCCAGTCAAGTCTGAAGATCAGTTAGGTATACGACGGCTATGGATATCATGTCACTAGAGATCAATGCTACGAAGTCGGCTTCGAGGCCACAAGTCATCTCACCCCAGGATGTGGTGCGGAAGCTTCGGTTCGACTACACCTATGCGTCGAAGGAATCGACCGACAGGATGCTGGACGGGCTTTCCGAACTTCTTGACCATTTCAGAAAGCCTCGGGTACACGTTACTGCATTCCTACAGGACGCGGCCAAACTGATACACAAGCACCTGAGGATTAAGGAGGTCTCGATAGGTGTGCGGAGTCCCTCTGACGGAATGTACAGATACCTCGTGATGGCAGGGATGAGGGAGTTCGTCTGGTCCGAGCACAAGTCACTGTCCTACACCAAGGAGGATTTCGGGGACTTCACCAAATGGGGCGGCTTCACGATAAGCGAGCTAACGAGGCTGTTCCTCTTCGAGGAGAAGCCGTATCTTGAATCCGAGAAAGGCACATTTGACGCCCAAATGGGTCTGCGGATGAAGCGCAAGACGCCCGATGCCTACATCGAGGGCGACTACCTTGATGTGTACATACAAGGGAGGAATAAGGAATTCGTAGGCTGGATCGAGACTGGTGGTACATGGGACGGCAAGCTGCCGGATGCCCAGGCCATCAAGTGGATGGAGTTCCTATCATCGATACTCGCGGTGGCCCTGATGGACTGGGACGGTAGGTGAGGTTCCCCCGTCACTCCAATTACTCCTGGGTTTGTTCTGACCTCCCAAGTGCGCTAGTTGGAAACAGGTCGATAAGTGCAGTCTGATGTCGAAAGTCGGCGCCCAACCCGTTTCCATGCGAAACTATGCTACATGTTATGGGCAGGGAATCGGCATTGTCGCATCGAAAAGGATTATTACCCACTCAAAGATGCCCTCGGCAGGAATCGAACTGAGCTGCTGCTGTGGACTCCTTGTGAAATACTGAGTAGCTCCGGGATCGATACCGAGAGATGTGTTGCTGATATACACCGGATGTGGACAGAATGGTTGAGAAGAGCACGGAACTCATTCATGGTCAGGTCGTGAGGAAGGATCCTGCAAGGCTAAGGCTCACGCCGAACCTTCAAGACTTCGAGGGATTGAGGAAAACCTTTAAATGGTCCGACGCGGACAAGATGGTCGAATGGTTCCCCGGCGGCAAGATCAACGCGGCGTACAACTGCATCGACCGCCATGCGAAGGGGAAGCGCAAGGACAAGATCGCACTCATATACGATGACGGCGAGGGGAACGCTCAGACGTTCACCTTCGGCCAGTTGCAGGTTCTTACGAACAAATTCGCAAATGTCATGAAGAAATTCAACATCAAACGGCAGGACAGGGTGTTCTTCTTCCTGTCGAGGTCCCCAGAACTCTACGCCGGGTTCGTCGGAGCTATTAAGTATGGCGCTATCGCCAGTCCGATGTTTCCCGCCTTCGGCCCTGACGCGATCAGGGACAGGCTGCTGGACAGCGGCGCTGTGTGTTTGGTCACCGACAGCGCCCTCAAGAAGCGTGTCTACGAAGTCAAGAGTCAGCTCCCGGAACTGAAGCACATAATCATCGTCGGCAAGGACGTTGCTGAGAATGAAATCAGCTGGGAGAAAGAGATGGCTGATGCGAGCGACGAGTTTGACGCGACGCCAATGGACCCTGAGGAGTTCTCGTACATGCTGTACACGTCAGGGACTACCGGCAAGCCCAAGGGGGTCGTCCACGCTCACAAGGACATAGTGCAGATGCACCTCTCAACCTACTGGGTCCTAGACGTGCACGAAGAGGACGTATACTGGTGCACGGCTGACCTTGGTTGGGTGACCGGGGTCGTCTACGGTTGCTTGGGACCGTGGTCGAACGGCGTGACGCAGGTCGGCCTTGGCGGACGGTTCGACCCAGAGCGTTGGTACAAGACGATTCAGACCCACAAGATAACTATCTGGTACACCGCGCCGACGGCTGTACGGATGCTGATGGCGAAGGGCGACGACCTGCCAATGAAGTACGACCTGTCCTCGCTCAGGGCCCTCTATTCGGTGGGCGAACCGCTGAACCCCGAAGGCGTGAAGTGGGCCATGGACGTCTTCGACGTGAAACCCTTCCACGACACGTGGTGGCAGACCGAGACGGGCTCGATTCTGATCACGAACTTCCCCGAGATGGACATCAAGCCAGGTTCGATGGGCAAGCCTCTTCCAGGGGTCGAAGCCGCCATAGTCGACGAAGCCGGGAACATCCTGGAGCAGGGAGAGGAAGGTAGTCTGGTCCTCAGGCCGGGCTGGCCGTCCATGATGAGACAGATATGGAAGAACCCCGCGAAGTACAACGAATACTTTAGAAATGGCTGGTATTACACAGGGGACACAGCTCAGATTGACAAGGATGGGTATTTCTGGTATGTCGGCCGAGCTGACGACGTCATCAAGACCGCGGGCGAGAGGGTCGGCCCATTCGAGGTCGAGAGCGCCCTGATTGAGCACCCGGCGGTGGCAGAGGCCGGCGTGATCGGTAAGCCAGACGAACTCAGGGGTAACATCATCAAAGCGTTCATCGTCCTCTCGCCGGGCTTCTCGGAATCTCCGCAGCTGAAGGAGGACATTCAGAAGTTCGTCAAGACCAGACTCGCGGGTCACGCGTACCCGAGGGAGGTCGAGATTGTGAAGACGCTCCCCAAGACGAGGAGTGGCAAGATCATGAGGAGAATGCTCAGGGCCAAGGAGCTCGGACTGCCCATAGGCGACACTTCGACCTTGGAGGACTAGGAGCAATCCTTCGCAGAGCGCGAAGTATCTCTCGCACCGTACCGGTTTCTACCGGCGAGGTTAGAGGTCTGAGGATAACATGGACATACGAACCAGGCTGACCGGCGGCAATGTGGTCTTTCGGAAGAACATAGACCGCGCACTTATCTTGAAAGTCGCGACGAAAGCCGAGCCCATGGTGGCGATACTCAGCTGTTCGGATTGTCGGGTGGACCCGGAGAAGATCTTCAACTTGTCCATAGGCGATGCCTACGTGGTCCGCATCGCCGGCAACAGCGCGTCCGAGCAAGCTGTATTGGGAAGCCTGGAGTATGCCGTGGAAACGCTTCAAGTCCCCGCCTTGCTTGTCCTGGGACACACTGGCTGTGGGGCTGTTAAAGCTGCCATCGAGGGCAAAGCTCCGGAAGGACTCGTCAGAGTTGCTCATGACATAGACCTTGCGAGGCACAGATTGTCGGGATACCATGTGAACAGCGCGGACGCGGTCGCCGAGGAGAACGTGAGGCTACAGATGAGGCAGATCGCTGGCAACAGCCAAACGATCAGGGACGCAATGGCATCCGGTCGACTGGCTGTGCTGGGTGCGATGTACGATCTAACGACGGGATCAGTGAGACTGCTCTGAATGCAGGTCGGAGCAACTTGTGCTACTTCGGGATTGCAAACGGGAGAACTGACAGGATGGATCAAAGCGAGATGAAACGAACAAACAGATGGATGGTGGTCGTGGGCGCATTGACGATCCAGCTAGCGCTCGGGTCTCTATACGCCTTCTCGATACTCACCAGCCCACTCTCGGAGTCTCTGGGCCACCCGGCGGCATCGTTCCAGATACTGGGGATTTTCGCGGCCGCCATTGCCGTTTTCGCCGTGACGGTCATCTTCGCGGGCAAGGCGCAGGACAAGCGTGGACCGAGGATGATCGCGACTGTGGGCGGGCTCATACTGGGTGCCGGCTACATGCTCTCATCGTTCGCGACTGAGAATATCGTATTGCTGTACCTGACGTTCGGCGTGATCGGAGGGGTTGGGCTCGGGTTCGGATACGTCTGCCCTCTCGCAGCAGGCGTGAAATGGTTCCCTGACCGGAAGGGCCTCGTGAGCGGTATCGCCGTCGCCGGCTTTGGGGCGGGAGCGTTCATCTTCACTCAGGTAGGCAAGACCCTGATTTCAGAGACAGGCCTGGAGAACGCCTTCATCTACCTCGGCCTGATCTACATGGGCATGGTCGTGGTGGGAGCTCAGCTTCTGACGAACCCTCCAGCGGGCTGGATGCCCAAGGGGTTCGTCCCACAAGCTAGCCGCAATGGCAATCACAAGGTGGAATTCACCCAAAGAGAAATGATCAGGACCAGGAGCTTCGTCATGCTCTGGGTCATGTTCGCGCTGTCCGGAACCGCAGGACTGATGATGATCAGCAATGTCAAGAACCTCGCGACATATCTCGACCCGTCCAAGACGACGATGGTCGTCGCGGAATTCCAGACCATAGCTGGCATCCTGGCTCTGTTCAACGCCGGAGGCAGGATCGGCTGGGGCAGACTATCCGACAGGCTCGGCCGGACGAACACCTTGAGGCTGATGTTCATCACCCAAGCGATCGTGCTCTTCGGCGCCGCGGGCTTCTTCGCGCTCAAGCCTCAAGGCGAGATCGTCCATTTCGTTGGCCTGACGGCCTTCGCCTCGTTGGTCGGGTTCACATTCGGGGGAAACTTCGCTCTGTTCCCGTCCATCACAAGCGACTACTTCGGCACGACCAACTTCGGCAACAACTACGGCTACGTCTTCACATCGTACGGTCTTGCGGGGGTACTGGGCGCCCTGATCCCTGGAGTGCTTGCGGGCTCCCAGACAGGATTCGTCTATGTCTTCGTTGCGGTCGGAATCGCATCGATAATCGCCTTCGGCATCGCCATGATCACGAAAGCCCCTTCGCTGACTGTTGAAGCTGTTCCCGCTCCGGAGGCCGAGAAATCCACTGGTTGAAGGATTCTACTTCTCTCAGTCCTTCTCCGGGCACTGGGCCAGAGTGCCCTTCGTCCCTTTCCTCTGGGCGACTATCTCAGCCATGCAGATGTCAGCGTACTTGCACCAATCAAAGCAGCTGGGTCTCACCTCTCGGGTCACCAACGCGCCACAGTGATAACACTTCATGGATTGCTCGTTCGTGAATATCTCGATCTCTTTGCCACAGTTGGGGCACTTGATGGGCTCGGGGATGGGTTGCTTGAACCAGAGGGATCCTGGGCATTGGGATAGCATGGTTCGTCCTCGCCGGCTAGGTGTTGTACTTGCGGAGCTCGATAAGGACGTTGCCCCGAATTGCATTCAAACTCACCGGTGGGACCTCGTGAGAACTGGGCGGATTCCAAAAGTCTCTGAATGAATGTTTAAGGGCTGTTGAACAAGTTTCAATTGACATGGTCTGACATGCTATTCCGTCTCAATAAGGCGTCGACGGAATCCGAATCCTCCGTTTTCAGCTAGTGACAATACTCGCCGCTGAAAGCACATCAAATAAATACAATACAGCGCATTACCACTTTCTGGTGATATCGGGGGATTTTCGAATGACTACTGAATTCGAGATGTCCGTCAACGGGAACAGCAAAGATCTTCTGGATGCCATAGCCATCCTCTCGAGCCAGAATGTGAACCTTGACACAATCGCAACTGCGAAGACGGACGACAGATATGTCGTCAAGTTCCTGACCGGGAACGAAGAGGAGTGTCGCAGGACGTTCATCAAGGCGGATCTACCGTTCAGGGAACAGCGTGTCTTGGTCGTGGACATGTACAACAGGCCCGGACAATGGATGAAGGCGGCTAGATGCCTGGTCAGCGCAGGAGTGCAGCTCAGGGCGAGCTACCTTTACAGCGTCCAAGGGGACAGGATGAGATTCGTTTTCTGCGTGGATGACTACGAGAAGGCCAAGAATGTCGCGGGTCAGATAGCAGAATGTGCTGCAGACTGAGCACCGGGGAAATCTGGAGGAAGAGAGCGGATACAATGTGCGAGTCCTCCGTCTATATTCTGAAAGGTGCGGATAAGAAGCTCGTCATGCCTGAGGCGGCTAGAGTCATGTCTTCTTCGGATAGCGTGATCTGCATCGCTCTGAGCGGCGAGCGAAAGACATTGGCGGGCGCGTGGATTGCAGAGGCAGACCTAATGAAGCATGAGATCATTCTCAAGTCCAAATAGGGCTGAAGCCGTTGGGCATCAAGATAGCAGTCGCCGGAAAGGGAGGCGTCGGGAAGACCACGATCGTGGGAACGCTCGCACGAGTGCTGGCTCAAGACGGGACGAAGGTCCTCGCCGTCGATGCCGACCCGGCGTCGCATCTGCATGTGGTGCTCGAGATACCAGATGACCGCGTTCCGGCGCCGATCTCCTCTGAGCTCGATCTCATCGAGGAGCGTACGGGGGCGAGGCCAGGCACGAAGACCGGGCCATTCTTCCGGATGAATCCCAGGGTAGACGACATACCGGATGAGTATTGCGCGGTCGGCGCAGACGGCGTGAGGCTCATCGTCCTCGGTGAGATTCGGGCACCGGGATCGGGATGTTTCTGTCCCGAGAACGCTCTCCTGAGGACTCTGCTCGAGCACGTAGTGCTCGAGAGAGACGAGGCAGTGGTGATCGACATGGAGGCCGGACTGGAGCAGTTCGGCCGCGCCACTTGTCGGGGGGTAGACGTCCTCATCGTGGTAGTCGAACCCGGGGCCAGATCCATAGACACTGCATCCAAGATCGTCAGGCTTGCTCAGGAGATGGGCGTGCGTAGGCTCTCGATCGTCGCCAATAGGGTCCGGAGTGACGACGAGAGAGAGGCCGTTCTGTCGTTGACCCATGCCAAGGGCCTGGACCGCGTGCATGTGCTTCCTTTCTCAGAGGCGGTGAGGGAGGCTGATTTGAGAGGGACTTCACCGTTCGGATGTCAAGGGTCAGCTGAATGGGTCTCGGCTATCAGACGACTTGCTCGGGACATCTCAAAGGGGGTTTCTTGAAGGCCAGCGCGACACATGAGCGCGGATGCGGAGGAGGCCAGGAGGATTTCCGGTCGTCGTTTGCCGTGCGTCTGTCAGTAAGAACGTTTTTGTATCCTCAACAGCATCCGTCAATTGCCGATAGTAGTTGCCGAGGTCGGCTTTGGCCAGGCATTCAAATGCACGGGGTGAGGAGGTTCCTGCGTGGGGTCATCACCGGATGTGATGTCAACCGGTGTCTCAGAGGGGATGTGCTGGCACGTCGTCAGAATGCTGAAGCTACCGGGTTCCTTGAGGACTCTACTGCATTCATCTATTCTCTTGCATTCGATTCGATAGCGATCAAGGAGCGCGCATAGTTGGAATCCGATGTAGCGGTCAAGGCCACGAAGCGGGCGGACCAGAAGGACAAGGAGAAGGAGTTCGCCTGCGACTGTTGGGATGACAGCTGCCACCGAATGTTCTCGGACCTGCATGTGGAGGGAATTCCCACCGTCATGGAAAGGGTCGAAGCGCAGGGGGCTCAGTGCAGGTTCGGCCAGCTGGGTCTCTGTTGCAGGATATGTCTGCAGGGCCCCTGCCGAATCAATCCCATGGGCAAGGAGCCGACCTCCGGGATTTGCGGTGCCAAGGACTACACTATCGTCGCGCGGTTCATTGACCGCATGATTGCGGGCGGGACCGCATCTCACTCAGGACACGGTAAAGAGATTGCCCATGTACTGAACATGGTCTCGAAAGGCGAAACGAAAGACTACGGCATCACGGACGCGGTCAAGCTCAAGGAGATCGCCAAGAGACAGGGGATTGCGTTCGATGGCAAGAGCGTCGTCGAGCTGGCGGGAGAGGTCTCTAGGATGGCCCTCGAGGACTACTCACGATACACTTCCGAACCGCTTGCCTTCCTCAAGTCGACCGTGACGAGGGGAAGAATGCAAAGATGGGACACTCATTCGGTCATGCCCTCCAACATCGACGCGGCGATATCGGAGCTGATTCACAGAACCGCGATGGGAGTGGACGCCGATCCGGTCCCGATACTGTTCGGCGGCATCAAGTCCGCCTTATCCGATTACACGGGCGCGCAGATCTCATCGGACCTGAGCGATGTCCTCTTCGGCACGCCCAAGATCGTCATGAGCAAGGCTAATCTGGGCGTGCTCGACGAGAGATACGTGAACGTTGCAGTACACGGTCATAACCCATTGCTCAGCGACATCATCGTGGACATGGCTCGCGAGATGAAGGCGGAAGCGCAGAAGGTCGGTGCTGAAGGATTCAACATCGTTGGCGTTTGCTGCACGGGCAACGAGATTCTCATGCGCAAGGGGATACCCATCGCCGCGAACGTGTTGTCCCAGGAGCTCGTGCTCCTCAGCGGGTTGCTGGACGCCATGGTGGTGGACTACCAGTGTTTCATGCCATCATTGTCCGCCGCCTGTGGACTCTCTCATACGAAGCTGATCTCCACAGAAAGTATTGCGAGGCTCGTCGGGGACACGCACATTGAGCTCTCCCCGGATAGGGCGAAGACCTCCGCGAAGGAGGTCTTGCTACTGTCCTTGGAGGCGTACAAGAAACGGGGCAAGAAGAGCAGGCTGCCGACGGTCAAGCCGTCGACGGTCATGGCTGGCTTCAGTGTCGAGCAGATCAAGCAGCTTATGTCGAAGATGAACCCAGGTGACCCCATCCAGTACCTGGTGGACAACATCAAGACGGGAAGGGTCCGCGGGCTCGCGCTCTTCGCCGGTTGCAAGAACATCAAGGCGGAGAAGGACGAAGACGTCCTGGTGATCGCCCGCGAGCTTGCGAAGAGGGACATCCTTCTGATGGCCACAGGGTGCAACGCGGTCGAATTTGCCAAGGCCGGTTACATGGACCCCGCGAGGATGAAGGAGTTCGCGGGAGAGGGCCTGCAATCGTTCCTCGGAGAGCTCGCCGAGGCCTCAGGGCTCGAGGGCCTCCCGTTCGTGTGGCACATGGGCTCCTGCGTCGACAATGTCCGTTTCTCTAACCTGGCGACCGAGGTGGCCAACCACGCGGGCGTTGATATCGAGAAGATCCCGTTCGTGGTCATCGCCCCCGAGGCGATGCACGAGAAAGCCGTCTCGATTGGCACATGGGCGGCTACCATGGGGTTCCCAGTCCATGTGGGAACGATCAATTACCTCTACGGGAGCACACTTGTCACGGAGGTCCTCGAGAACACTGCCAGGGATGTCTACGGCGGCTATTTCATATTCGAGAAGGACGCGCTGGAAGCAGCCAAGAGGCTGTACTCCGCCATCGAGTATAGGCGCTGGAAGCTCGACCTGACTGACCCTGAGGTGGAGCGCGCATCTTACTACCCTGGAAAGCAGGAGCACGTTCCCAAGGAGAAGTTGTTCAAGATGGCCATCGAGGGCTCAATCATCGCCACTGGTTACGCAGATGTCCTGCTGAACAGGGCACTCCAGAAGTACGGGCCCGATCAGAAGATCGAATTCCCGGAGACGGGGTATCAGCTACCGAGCCTGTTTGCGTGGCTCGGCAAGGACTGCACCAGGCTGGGCGACCTCCCCAAGCTGCTCGGTGAAGCGAGGGGCAAGATCGTCGAGCAGCTTACGCTCGAAGCCGCGATCGCATCGGGAGAGGCGACGATGATCGCGGCCGAGATAGTTGAGGCCCTGAAGTACATCGAGACGCCGACCCCATATCAGGGATCACTCTACTGCGGTTTCGTCCCCGATAGAATACTGCGGCAACTGGGCATAGCCTTCGTCGATGACACGATCCCAGGAGCTGCAGTCTTCGTTGGCCGAGCCAGCGACCCCAGGAAGCTCGGCGCAATGATCCGCGATTGCCAGAACAAGGGAATGCTCATAGTCGCCACGTATGACATCATCAAGCAGCTGAAGGATGAGAAGATTGGGATGGGCCTCGACCGCATGCTGTATCCTGTCGGGGAGTTCACCCAGATCATACACGGCCTGAATTTCGCGATTCGAGCCGCATTGTCATTCGGAGGCATTCAGAAGGGAGACCGCGAGGGCCTTCACAAGTACCTCTCCAAACGGCCAAAGGTCTTCGTCCTGCAGCTCGGCAAGCTGGACCATATCAAGGTTGCCGCCGAGTTCGCGGTCATGTTCAACGGTTCGCCGACCATAACCGACCAGGATGTCGAGCCCATCCCCGACAAGTATGTCGTGCAGAAAAACCTCGACGAGATGATATCGACCGCGATCGAGGTACGGGGCTGTAGGATCAAGCTGGGCGCAATCGCCCTGCCCGTGCCCTATGGGCCCGCCTTCGAGGGCGAATCTATCAGAAGGCCTGACATGTACATCG
>MGVW01000028.1 GCA_001800675.1 Euryarchaeota archaeon RBG_13_57_23
GAATCCGCCGCCCTCGTGGATCTCTAGACCCTTCTGGGCGAGGATCTGCTCGAACTCGGGCCAGTCGATGATCTCGACCCTTGGGCTTCCGCCCCTGGTGAACTCAATCTCTGAGGTCCCTCTGACCTTGCCAGGCTTGAGGTTCTTCTCGGTCGCGATCGACTTCGCCCTGTCGACAGATATTGGCTTCATGGGCACGTGCATCCCTCCGTGTTCTGCCGGAATACTTCCGACAGTCAGTGCATCAATGTCCGACATATAAAGCCCTTACGCCAGAACGTCGCTTTTTCTCTGCTGGCTAGCTGTCAGACGCTCAACTGGCTTCTGTTTAGAACAGAAGGATGAGCATGAGGGTCGAGAGAAACAGCGTCACCATGGCGATTGGAAAGCCCACGAGTGTGAACTTCCAGAAGTTGACATCGACTCCCTTCGCCTCGGCCTTTTCCACCACGATGACGTTGGCGGCTGCTCCAAGGATGGTCGCGTTCCCTGCGAGCGTTGAGCTTGATGCGAGTGCAAGCCAGAGCTGCGTCTCCGTGATGGGGATCATCTCTCCGAGCAGCAGAACCGCCGGGACATTGCTGACAAGGTTGGACAAGAGTGCTGACAAAGCTGTGAGCCACGCGACGGTCGGTGTCTCGTTTGCTCCGAACCCTGGGAAGAAGTTGCTGATGTCCGCGAGCAGGTTGGAGTCTCTCACTCCCTGAAGGACGACGAACAATCCGACGAAGAACAATATGATTGACCAGTCAACCCCGGCAAGCATTTCCTTCGCCTTGACATCGGTCATCAGCGGCACCGTGAACAGCGCCGCGACGCCGCCTACGAATGCTATGATCGCGATGGGCGCGTCGATGACATGGCTCGCGACGAACGCGATGAAGGTGGCAGCGGTGATGCCGAGCAGAGCGTAGAGTCCGAGCCTTCTCTCCTTCATCTTCCTGATCCCAGCAGTTGTGGACGCGTCACCCTTCACCAGTTCCTCCTCGAATGCCTTCCAGCCTTCCGAGAGTATCTTCCTTCTGTAATCTTGGGCGCTGCCCTTCTCGATGTCCTTCCTGTAGAACAGGTAGAGCATGAGTATCGCGACGGCCATGCACACAATCGAGACAGGGACAAGCTTGGCTGAGAACTCAAGGAAGGAGATACCTGTCTTCGTCGCGATGTACGCGTTCTGTGGATTGCCCACGGCCGTGGCGACGCTCCCTATGTTCGCTGCGAGCGCTTCCGCGATCAGGAACGGGACCGGATTCGATTTCAGCAGCCGGCATGTGCGAATTATGATCGGTGTGAAAAGCAGCACGATAGTGTCGTTGAGCACGAGCGCTGACAGGAAACCAGTCACGACCATCGTGAGGACGAGGAACATGAACTGGTTCCTCGAGTACTTGATCATCCTCAGGGAGACCCATTCGAAGAACCCGCAGAGCTCCAGCCCCGCGACGAGGATCATCATCCCCACCAGCAGGATGAGGATGTCCATGTTGATCGCGCCGATGGCGACGTCGGGCTTCACCACTCCGAACACGATCATAAGTCCGGCCCCAACCAGAGCTGCGGCGGGCCTGTCGATCTTGAACTTTGGGAACCTGCGGATGGAGATCAGGGCGTAGGTGACGAGGAATATCGCGAGCGCTATCCAGAGTGTCTCCATCTGATATCTGAGCATAGTGAATCGCTCTTCTGGATATGAATCTCACCGTTCTCCAGCCTCCAAAAGGATTATGAGTTGTATCGCCCTTCTTGCGGGCGATGATTCAGAGGCCCAGGGGGACGCGGGATTTCGGCCCCGTCGAGATGGCCAAGCGCAGGAAGGTCGAGTCAGCGATGCGCGAAGCCTGTGCGGTCTTCGGGTTCGGAGAGGTCGTCACGCCCACTTTCGAACACGCAGAACTCTTCACACTCCGATCTGGCCAGAACGTAGTCGACGAGATGTACGTCTTCCGCGACAAGGGCGACAGGGAGATGGCCCTGAGGCCGGAGATCACAGCATCCGTAGTCAGGTTCTATGTCAACGAGATGTCCAACTTCCCAAAACCCTTGAAGCTCTACTATGTCGGCAACTGCTTCAGATATGAGAACCCTCAGAGTGGCAGATACCGCGAGTTCTTCCAACTCGGCGCGGAGCTCATAGGGACCAAGAACCCCGAGAGCGACGCCGAGGTCATCGCGCTGGCGGTGAACTGCATTCGCTCGGCCGGATTGGAGAATTTCGTGGTCAGGGTCGGGCACATTGGCATCCTCAAGGCGATGGTCAACAAGGAGATCGGCGACGAGAAGCTGGCCGGGGAGGTCCTCCACATGATCGACAAGGAGGACTGGGATGCCATGGGAGAGATGTTCGACGCGAGGGCGCTCCCGAGGCAGTTGTTCGACAAGATTGCGGCCATCGCCGATATGAAGGGCGAGCTCGAGCTGCTCAACAACCTCGACCAGTCTGAAGCGACCGGGTACCTTCAGGAACTGTTCGGCGTCCTGAAACTCTACGGGATCGAGGATTGCCTGATTGACATGGGCATAGTCCGCGGACTCGACTACTACACGGGCATGGTCTTCGAGATCGACGCCCCCAGGCTTGGCGCGGAGAAACAGATCATGGGCGGCGGGTCCTACACATTGTCTGAGCTGTTCGGCGGCGAACCGGTCTTCAGCACGGGGTTTGCAATAGGCATAGATCGCGTCGTGCTCGCACTGGAGGCAGAAAGGGAGATCGCAGTGCCTGCCCAGCTTGATGCGTATGTGGTTCCTGCCAAGGACGACATGAGGAAATACGCATTCGGGATCGTCGCGAGGCTCAGGTCTCAGGGTCTCCGCGCGGATGTAGACCTGATGCGCAGGTCGATGAGCAAGAATCTGAAGTACGCATCATCGGTCAACGCTCGTTACGCAGTCATAGTCGGCAAGGAGGAGATGGCCAAACGCATGGTCACTCTGCGCGACATGAAGAGCGGCGAGCAGAGACAGGTCATGGCCGATGATATCGCATCGGAGATCCGCAAGAGCTGACTCGCTTTTCAGAAGACAATAAAGAAATGAATCGACCACCCGGAGCGTCCTCAGTCCAGAAGTAGTTCGCCAGGTCCTGGACCCACTCGAAGTAGGAGACGGTCACGCCGCCGGCGTTTGCCATGATGTCGGGAAGCACCAACACTTTGTTCTTCCACATGATGGCGTCCGCATCGACCGTCGTCGGGCCGTTCGCGCCCTCTCCGACAATCTTGGCCTTGATTTTGCCGGCGTTGTCCTTCGTTATGACGTTCTCGAGAGCGCACGGGAGCAACACATCGACCTTGAGCTCGAGGATGGCCTCGTTCGAAATCGGCTTCGAGCCGGGGAATCCGACCACGCTTCCGGTCTTCTGCTTGTGTGCCCAGACATCGTCGTACCTCAGGCCCTTCTCGTTGATGATGCCGCCCTTGGAGTCAGTGACAGCAATCACCTTGGAGCCGAAGTCGCGCTCGATGAGCTTGTGAGCGAATGCACCGACGTTGCCGTATCCCTGGATGGCGCATGTCGCGCCCTTCAGGTCCATGCCGGTCCTCTTAGCCGCTTCACGGACACAAAACACGAGTCCCCTTGATGTGGCCTCGGGTCTGCCCAGTGAGCCGCCGATGTTCAGTGGCTTCCCGGTTATGACGCCAGGAATCGAGTAACCCTTCTGCATGGAGTATGTGTCCATGATCCAGGCCATCTCGCGGCCGCTGGTGTTCACATCAGGGGCTGGGATGTCCTTATGCGGGCCGATGACGATCGAGATCTCTGACGCGTACCTGCGGGTCATTCTCTCGATCTCGCCCACGGACATCGTCTTCGGGTTGGCGATGATGCCTCCCTTGGCGCCGCCGTACGGGATACCCACGACTGCGGTCTTCCAGGTCATCCAGGCTGCGAGGGCTCTTACCTCATCGATGTCCACATTCTGATGGTATCTGATGCCGCCCTTGTACGGGCCGCGCGCCTCGTTGTGCTGGACCCTGTATCCAGTAAATATCTTGATCGATCCGTCATCCATTCTGACCGGGAAGTTCACATGGAGCTCTCTCTTGGGGTGCTTCAAAACCTCAAGCACGCCCGCGTCAAGCCCCAGCCTCTTGCCGGCCATGTCGACCATCTTCTTCATTTCCTCGAACGGGTTGACTTTCTTGTCTGCCATCTTATCTGGCCTCAACATCCCCATGCAACAATCAGCTTGGCACGGGATGATTGTAAAAGCGGATGCCTAGATTGAATTTAAAGGTTAGCACTTAACTAGACATGGGGGATGGAAGAACTGCAATTCCAGGGGATGTGTTTAAAAGGATATTCGAACCGCTAGTGCGATTCTCGTAACGGATGTCCAATCCGCAACATCCCATTGAAACGAGCGCTTATTGGCAACGGACGGCCGCGAAGGCCTAACGGGAAGCTCTGAAAGGCCAGGAGATAACGGCGCTAAGGCTCGCGAAGGTCGAAGCCGATCAGGATTGAGGCGAGCTTCGGGTCGTCTTCAAGGCCTGCCTGTCTTCTGAGGAAGAGGTCTCCGAGGGAGGACGGGCTCGAAGACATCACGCACGAGGTCCCATCGATCCTCTCGACCTCCTTGAACTCGACGGGTGGGAGCACGAATCGCGCGCCCTTCCCAGAGGTCTCGCCGACGAATATCACGAAATCCTTCCCGATGAACAGGTTCTTCCTTCCAGGCCTCTCTGGGATCTTCTCGCCCGGGAGCAGCTCTCTCCCGATGACCTCTCCATCTTCGTTCACGAGCAGGACCGTGGGGTGCGGAGGCGCCCTGAACCCCTTGTCCTTGACGATGCATGCCACATGCTCCCTCTTCAGGCACTTGAGGACGCCGTCGTTTCGTATCGTGAGCGGGCCTATGGGAGGATACTCCTTCTCGATCCTCGCGAGCCCAGACCTCATGGCCTTGGTCAGATAGAATGCGTGCTTGACCCCCCTGATCCTGGAGAGCACCTTGAGCACCTCGTCAAGTTCGTCAGGTCTCATAGCCTTCCTCGCCAACTCGTACACCTCGTCAATCTGGTCCTAGCGCGGCTGGACCGGCTCCGGATGCGACAGCGCGTGTATCACATGCGCGACCATGAGGTCCTCGGGGATAGCGCCGTGCATCTCGAACTTCTCATTGATTATGACCTTCGGGACTCCGGTGACGGAGTACTTCTGCGCGAGCGGAACGAACTCCGTGGATTCCACCATGTCAGCCCAGACCATGTCGGATTCGATGGCCATCCTGTGCGCCAGCCTGACAGCTGCTGGACAGTACGGGCAGGTCGGCGTCACGAACACTTGAATGTGGACCGCGCTGTCGACCTGCTTCAACATGTCTTTGCTCTTCTGGGACAGACCGCTCTCGCCCTTTGACACGTCGATTATGGACCCGGCGAACGAAGTGAACTCGTATCCGGAGGGTATCCCGTAGAATCTGACCCCGTAGTCCTTCGTCCCGATCACGGCCACTGCGGGGATCTTGTCGATCCTCAGCTCCTTCGCCTTCATCTGGTCCTTCACGAAATCGTAGATCTCCACCTTGATCTTCGGGGACAGCTCGGCCAGTTCCTGGCAGACGGCCACAGTCTCCCTGCAGAACATGCAGGGCATCTCCTGGGTGAACACTACCAGTTTGACATCGTTCACGAGTCTCGAGCCGAATTCCTTGGTCAGGGCGTCTCTCTCCTTCTGCGGTATCAAAGGCATTCAAATCACCTCTCCGGTCAATTAGATCTCGAATTCGACATCGACCTTGACTCCTTCTCTTATGCTCGCCGTGACGATACAGAAGTCCTCGAACAGGCCCTTACATCGTTCGAGCTTTTCTTTGTCAATGCTGTCGATAGTCGGCTTTATCTTTACCTTTATTCCAGCAACTCTCCATCGTCCTCGCTCGTTCCTCGCAAGGGTCGTGTCCACATCGGCCTCTATCTCCTTGATCGCCCCTCGGGATTTCTGCATGCAGAACAGGAGGCTCGAGGTTAGGCAGTGCCCGACCGCCGATGAGAGCATCATCGCTGCGCTCGGCCCTTCGGATCTTCCGATGGGGACGGGCTCATCCATGAGCACCTTGTTACCTGGCAGCTCGTCGAATGTGATCTCGAACCTGTAACCGTCCTTCTGTCTCAGGTGGGCGTGGACCTTCTCGTTCAATCGGTTCCCCTCGTCGGTTCCGACATAATGCCACCTTTGTGCTATAACCTTTCGACGTGGACGGGGTTCTCAGGGGTGCTCATCGATGGTGGTCTGGCTCGTCGGGGCAATATACTAATATTCGCATCAGGAATCTTGACGCGGTCTTATCAGGCAGATGTTGCAATGAAATCGAGGATCGAACGCGACTCCCTTGGACAGCGAAGGGTCCCATTCAACGCGTACTATGGCATCCAGACGCTCAGGGCCACTGAGAACTTCCCCGTCAGCGGCATCATGGCGAGGCCGGAGTTCATAGTCGCCTACGCCATGGTCAAGAAGGCTGCAGCGCTGGCCAATCAGGATGTCGGCTGGCTGGAGCCGAAGATCACGATAGCTATCGTTGCCGCGTGCGATGAGATACTTGAGGGCAAGCTGCTTGACCAGTTCGTTGTGGACGACTTCCAGGCGGGCGCGGGCACATCATTCAACATGAACCTCAACGAGGTCATCGCGAACCGCGCACTCGAGCTCATGGGTCACAAGAAGGGCGAGTACGACATCATCAGTCCGAACGACCACGTCAACATGGCCCAGTCGACGAACGACACTTATCCGACCGCGATGAGGCTCTGCATTCTCATAATCGCTCAGGAGCTGCTCGACAACCTTGACGATCTCCGAAAGGCCTTCATGAAGAAGGGCATGGAGTTCAGACGGGTGCTGAAGTCCGGCAGGACTCACCTGATGGACGCCCTGCCGGTCACCCTTGGCCAGGAGTTCATGGCGTACTCCATTGCGATCAAGAAATCACGCGACATGCTCAAGGAGAAGCTGAAGTTGCTCGAGGAAGTTCCTCTGGGCGCGACTGCTGTCGGCACGGGTGCCAACACACACCCTGACTATCACACACAGGTCGTCAAGCACTTGCGGAGGATCACGGGTCTCAATCTCATCGAGGCAGAGGATCCTCGCGAGTCTCTTCAGAGCAGGTTGGATTTCGCCAGCATTTCGGGCGGCTTGAAGGCCCTCTCGCTCGAGCTTATCAGGATCTCGAACGACCTCAGACTGATGAACTCCGGACCGACGACAGGATGGGCGGAGATACGTCTTCCTGCGACGCAGCCTGGTTCTTCCATCATGCCGGGGAAGGTCAATCCCGTCATGGCCGAGTGCATGAACATGATCTGTTTCCAGATAATGGGAAACGATCTCTCGGTCTCGATGGCCGTCCAGGCGGGGCAGATGGAGCTCAACGTGATGAACCCGGTCATGATCCACAACATCCTCGAGTCCATGGTCCTGCTCAACAACTACATTCCTGTTTTCATCGAGAAGTGCATCTCGGGGATTGAGGCCGACGAGTCGAAGTGCAGGAGCTACCTGGAGAAGAACCCCTCGATCGCGACATTCCTGGATCCGCACATCGGTTATCTCCAGGCGGCCGAGGTCGCCAAGGAGGCCCTGAGGAGAAACATGAGCGTGAAGGATCTCGTGATTGAGAAGGGTATTCTGACGAAGAAGCAGGCCGACAAGATATTCGACATCGAATTCCTCATCGGCATGAGGAAGTCGGATAAGCAGTGAGCCATCCATCATCGATTGGCCTCGCAGATAACCTATAAATATCGTACGTCCTCTTCCAAGCAGAACACTTCGCGCGACTCCGAAGTGCAAGAGGCGTGATTGTATGGATTGGGGTTTGAGAAACAGGTTAGCTCGCATCATAATGCCAGACACTGGTCGCTCGGTAATGCTCGCGGTCGACCACGGATACTTCCTGGGCCCGACCTCAAGGCTCGAGGTGCCGAGGAAGACCATCATGCCGTTGGCTCCGTATGCGGACGCGCTCATGCTCACTCGCGGGATTCTGCGTTCGTCTATTGACACCTCGGTGCACAACTCGATCGTGCTGAGGGTATCTGGAGGAACGAGCATCGTCGGCGAGGACCTCTCGAACGAAGGCCTCATCACCGCGATGGACGACGCCGTGAGGTGCAACGCGTCCGGTGTTGCCCTGTCGATATTTGTGGGCAGCAAACACGAGAGACAGACCCTGCTCGCGTTGTCGCAACTCGTCGACGAGGGTCATAAGGTCGGCATGCCCGTTCTCGCTGTGACTGCCGTTGGCAAGGAGCTAGGAAAGAGGGATGCGCGTTACCTCTCGCTCGCATCAAGGATCGCTGCAGAGATTGGTGCTCATGTCGTGAAGACATACTACTGTGACGGTTTCGAGAAGGTCGTCGAGAGCTGTCCCGTTCCGATCGTCGTCGCTGGCGGACCCAAGTTGACTGAGAAGGACGCTCTCGAGCTCACATTCAATTCCATCAAAGCTGGAGCCGTCGGAGTGGATATGGGTAGGAACATATGGCAGTCCGACAATCCCATTCCGATGATCAAGGCGGTTCGCAAGATAGTCCATGAAGATGCGACTGCGAAACAGGGGTACGACCTCTACAAGAAACTCTGCAAGGAGAAGTAACGGCTTTGTCCGGCGGCCAGGACCAGATGCGCGTTGCGATGTACTACCGGAACAGCGATGTCCGGCTCGAGCGCATGCCCAAGCCGAAGATAGGACACGGCGAGCTGCTTGTCAAGGTGGTTGCGAGCGGCATCTGTGGCAGCGATGTCATGGAATGGTATAGGATCAAGAAGGCGCCGCTTGTCTTGGGACATGAGATAGCAGGCGACATAGTCGAGGTCGGCAAGCAAGTCCGAGAGTACAAGCCTCGCCAGCGCGTGTTCGTCTCCCACCATGTCCCGTGCATGAAATGTCGATACTGTGTCGCTGGACATACTTCTACTTGTGATACACTTCGGACCACCAATTTCTACCCTGGAGGGTTCGCCGAGTACATCAGAGTGCCCGAACTAAACGTGGAGCTGGGCACATACGTGCTGCCGAGCGAATTGACGTATGACGATGGCGCATTCATCGAGCCGCTAGCGTGCGTGGTTCGCGGCTTCAGGTTGGGCAGGTTCCGAGTTGGAACGACGGTGCTCGTCCTCGGGAGTGGTATCGCGGGGCTCCTGAACATCAAGCTCGCCAAAGCAGTCGGGGCGGAGCGGATCATTGCGACAGACATATCGCAGTACCGATTGGATGCTGCCAGGCGGTTCGGAGCGGACGCGGTGATCGACGCGCGCAAGGACGTTCCGAAACTCGTCCGTGAAGCCAACGATGGCAGGCCGGCCGACTTCGTGGTTGTTTCCGCAGGTGCGCCGCAGGCGGTGGAGCAGGGCCTCAGGAGCGTTGACAGAGGCGGGACGGTGCTCCTCTTCGCGCCTCCGATGCCGGGCACCATGGTGCCTGTCCCGTTTGCCGAACTCTGGAAAGAAGAGATCACGATCACCTCGACCTATGCGGGGAGCCAGCAGGACATCATGGAGGCTATCGAGTGGCTGCGGACCAAGAAGATCACAGTCAAAGATATGATCACTCACAGGTTCGGACTTGCTGATACACAGAAGGGATTCGAGCTTGTGGCGAAGGCGGGGGAATCCATCAAGGTCATCATCGAACCCCAGACGTGACCTCTTCTCCGAGTCTCAGACAACGGCCCCCGCGGCGAGCACGATCAGGATCCCGAGAGTATTGAGCGCGAGGGACATCACTGCGAAGGTCTTCTCTCTGACGCTTGCGATGCCCGCGAGCATGGCCACGCCTATCTCGTCTGGCAAGGGCGACGCGATCACGAAGCCAGCAACTCCAAGGGTGAGGTAGAACGAAACCCGCGGAGGAAGTCTCCGTATCAAGGTGCCATCAACGAACGAGTATGTCCGAGAACTCTTGAAGCGCATTATCTCGTCGTTGAACGTGCCCCGGATGAACTTGAACAAGATGTAGTCGGATAGTAAGGCACCTAGGCCTCCGACGAGCCCGGCAACGGGTATGTTGACCTCGTCGGCTATTGTGGCCAGGATCGCGACTCCGAACGGTGCCCCGAACCCGAATGCGAACAGCATCCCACCGAGAAATGCCGATAGATACCCGAGCTGACCGAGACTGTGGAAGAATGATTGGACGTCCTCGAGCCTGAACGTGAGGTAGGCGAAGATGACTACGAGTGTTAGCATACCGACCTTAGGGTACTTGACCCTGACCATGAGGTCCCAGAACGCGTCGACAATCCTCTTGCCGAGGCTGTATTGATGGGCCTTTGGGTCATGATACTGGGATTTCATTCGAATCGGAATCGCTCGAAGGGTACAACTAGGTTTCCGATTTGACAAGCCTCATTACGTAGGAGGAGCATCACATTCGACTATCATGAGCAATCAGGGCACGCCCAGCCGAGGTGGTGAGGGACTCACCGATGCTAGGAAGCTGCTTACAGAGGAGGAGCGTGAGATGCTATTGTCGCGCGTGCATTCGCTCGTGTACTGGGTGGGCATGCTGATCCCGGAGCACGAGTTGCTGGGCGGCTCGGAGATAGATCTCCGCGAAGTCGTCTACAACCTGACGAGCAAGGACCATCTCACGAGCGAGGAGGTCGCACAGATCAACGAACTCATTCGCCTGATCAAAGACAAGGAACGAGTCCTTGAGAAGCGGCTGGCCCACGATCCGATGACCCTGGATAGCGCGAAGGCGATGGTCGAAGAGACGTGCGGCCTTCTGAGGGCGATCGAAGAGCTGAGGACGGTCGAGACGTCAGAGAAGGCCGAGTTCCGAAAGGCGGATGTCATCAGCCGGCTGGACGATGCGCGACGCTGGCAGAGATTTGTCGAGTCGACAAAGATGGCTCCGTGAGCCAGTTGATGCGCTGCAGGAATCATGTGGTGTGCTTCTCGAGTACTGTTTTCATCTTCTTCTTGATATCCGAGTCCAGTGGCTCGGGGACGTGAGTCGACAGGATCATGTTGACTCGCTTCTTGGCTTCCTCGACCATCTGCTTGCGCCCCTTGTTCAACTGGTAGCTCGAGTAGACCTTTCTCTTATCCTGGGAGGGCATGAATAGCTCCTTCCTCAGGTTGCGCGAAGTGTGCGTCTCTTTCAGGAAGTCGCCCCCAGAGCCGACCTTCCTGATCAGGTCCAAGGCGAATCGCGCATCATCGAAAGCGACGTCTTTCCTGAATTCCCTGATCTGCTCCCACATGTCGCAATCGATCACAACCTGTTCCATAGAAGATCCTTTCGCCTGGTCCAGCCCTCCAATCCCGGAAGCAAAGTCCGTGAGGGTCATGGAAGTGATGCTGGTGAACACGAGCTCGGCAGGGTCGATGTAGATGCCGGGGACTTCGCCGCCGAGTCCAAGCCCAAACCCTCCGACCATCGTCGTGGCGCCGTAGTGCTTCGCCATCTGAGCGGACGCTGCGGCCAGCAGTATCTCTTCCAGGGCGCCGTAGTGGATCTCGCCTGTGAGCATGTTCGGCGAGGTCGATTCTGAGCTGTATACGACAGGCGCTCCTGGTGAAGACATCTGAGAGACCGCGAAGCTTGCCAGGTTCTCCGCATTGATTATGGCAGTGGTGGCCGCGAGAGTGACGGGGGATGTCAGACCGGTCAAGGCCATCGACATCGAGACCACTGGGATGCCGGCCTTTGCGAATTCGATGACTGCTTCCACAGAGCCTTTCTCCAGCTCCAGTGGACAGATGGGGCATTGGATCACGGAGAAGATCGGCCGCTTGGCTAGCGCGTCTGGTCCTCCGACAACCGCTGATGCCAGTTCTATTTGAGCGCGCGCCTCTTCGGCCGAGAGCGCCTCGCCCTGGAAATGCTTGGTCGTGTTCTCCAGACCGATTGCCAGGTCGTGCAATGACCGCGCCTTCTCAGGCGCGTCGTGGGAGGTCACGATCGGCCAGACGTAATCGAGAGGAGCCATCGCGTCTGAGATGATCATGAACTTGCGCAGGTCCTTGGCGAGCGAGGTTCGCTTCTCCCCAGTGTCCGGGTCGGCGACATACACAGCAGTGCCGTTGGTGGCCATGTAGGGATAGTCGGTCTTCGGAGCCGTCATGTCCTGCTTCGGGTTCCTCGCGCAGAGTTTCATCTTCTTCGGAAGCTTCCTCAGGGTCTCTTTCACGAGTCCTTCGGGTATGCTCGCACGCATGCCTTTGCGGTCGATCTTGGCGCCCCCATCCTCCAGGAGCTTGAGCGCTCTCTCGCTCTGGATCCTCACGCCGGGGTTCTCGAGCAGATCGAGTGTCTTCGCATGAACGGCTTCTATGTCGTCGTTCGACAGAATTGTGATCCGGGCAACGGCCATCTTACTCTTCCAAGACCATAGATTGAGCGCTGGGTAAATAACCCATTGTGCCCGGATGTCGTTGCTTCTTATCCTAGAAAGTATTGTCCGAGTCCAGTTTCGGTGACGGATGCCATGTTCATGGAGACTCTGAGGAGCGCGCCAAGGGCATTCAAGGTACTTGTAGCGAGCGCGCTCATCGAGAATGTCGGGTTCGGGCTGATATTCCCGTACCTCACGATCTACATGGTGGCGGATCTCGGGATCTCGGAACCACTCGCTGGCGTGGCTCTCGCGGGATATACGATGTCAGGAATCCCAGCAATGATTCTCGGAGGCATGTTGGCGGACAGGATCGGAAGAAGGCCTGTCCTGCTGATGAGTCTCGGTCTCATGTCTATTACATTTGCTATGTACTTCTTCGCGTCCGATTTCCTGACGCTGTTCATCATCATACTCGCCGACGCGTTCGTTGGGACGCTCTACATGCCCGCAGCGAACGCGATGATAGCCGATGTCATACCGTCGAAGGATAGGCCAGCGGCTTACAGCACGCTGAGGATCGCATGGAACACCGGGCTTTTCATCGGGCCTGCAATCGGAATGTTGATCGTTTCCGCGTGGTCCATCAGGGAGCTGTTCCTCATAGGCTCTGCAATAATGGCAGGAGCCTTCGTGATGAACATCTTCTTCATACCCGAGACCAAGCCTACGAGCGTCGCGACGGAGGAAGTCACTTTCCGCAAGATGATGGCGGTCTCCGGCAACAGGCCGTTCCTGATGCTGTGCGTCATGACAGGGACTCTCTGGTTTTTCATCTCCCAGTGGATGTCTGTCCTCACGATCTACGTGACAGAAGAATTGGACTTCTCCGACAGCATCGTGGGAGCGCTGTTCTCGGTGAACGGGCTCATGGTTGTCTTGCTCCAGCTATGGGTCACGTCCAAGATGGTGAGATTCAAGCGTTCCGCGGTCCTGTTGTCCGGGCAGATCGTGGCTGCTCTCGGTTTCTCGCTCTTGTTCTTCGTTGGAGACCTCGAAGGGCTGCTTGTGTGCATCGTAATCATGACTTCTGGCGAGATAATCTACATGTCCATCGTGGGAGCGATCATTGCCGACATGTCGCCTGAGGCGGAGCGCGGGCTGTACATGGGCTTCTCGGGGTTCGTCCAGAGCTTCGCCATGGGCGCGGGCATGTTCTTTGGCATGCTGTTCCTGTACCTTCTCGACGGAGACAAAGTGATCTGGCTCATCTTCGGCATGTTTGGGCTCGTCACCAGCCTGGGCTATCCGTTGTTCGCAAAGATGATCGGCCCTGAGAAGGACAATCCGGCGAAGTACGGCCACCAGCCGGCCAAGTAGGATTGGTCATCTGGATGTGAATAAAACAGAAGTGGTAAGTGGTTTCTCGCCGCCTCCGAAAGGAGACGGCCGCATGATCAACGGGCGCGACTAGAATCGTCTGCGGCCCTTGTTCATGTAAGCTGGCCGGTCGCTGTCGGATGAGTCTCTGTCTCTCCTGTCACGGCCGTAACCGCCGCCTCTGCGGTCCCTGCCGCCGCCACCGCCACCGCCACCGCCGCCACCGCCGCCGAAGCGCCTGCGCTCCTGCTCGTACTCCTTGTCGCTCATGTTGACTGCCGTGCTGGGCGAGTCGATGGGCTTCTCGGTCTTGGCGATCGTGCCATACTTGCCGACGTTCAACCGCATGTGACCGCGGACCAACGAGACATATCCGTTCTTGATCTCAACGACATCGTCCTTGACTACGCCGCCGATCTGGTTGTCCCATAGAGACAGAATTATCGCTCCGCTCTCGTCCGCAATCGTTGCCTCTGCGACCTTTCTGCTGTTCCCGAACTTGCCGGGGATGTCTTTAGGCTCGCCGACTTCGAGGCACTTTGCCATCACGTCTACTCTCTTTGACTGCGGCGTCAGGTCCTTGATCTTGACCTCGACGCTTGCTTGCTCTACCGCAGTGTTTCCTGCGCTCTCTTCCATGGCTATTCTTCCTTTGCTTTGCGCACAATTGCATCCGGCTGTTACGCGAGTCAAACCATCGGCTTCAGAAACATGCGATGTTCGGCTTGTCGTCTCGCTCGGCACAACTCGTGCTGGTTAGCGACTATACTGAATGCTATTAATAACCTTGCGCCATACTTGTCGCATTCCGACAGCTTGAGGCCCAAAGAACCGTGCCAGGATGCTCAATCCAGGCCCTTACTCGCGGAGGAGTTCTAGGAAAGGGCTATATATGTACTCTAGCGTACGGCGTTATTCGTTTGAGGAGCACAAGGCCATTTGAGACCACAAAGGCTTTCGGATTGGAGGGCTGCTCCCCACCGGAGCAAGTGGCTCATGGTGCTCGCGCTCTCCGACCAGAAGGGACTCCGAGGGGCATGAGTTCCTGAGGGGGGATGCACAGAATGGCAGAAGCAGGAGTAGGCTCGCCTATTTACCGCAATAACTCGGCCCCTCCTCCACCTCCGACTGAGTTCTCGGCAAAAGAGGAACGCTCCGAGGGCAAGCTTGCGGAAGCCCTCCGGGCACTTGGCCTGAAGGACGTCCGAATAATCTCGTCCTTCGGAGAGCGCATGTTGTACTCGCGCGACCAGTCTGAGATCCCTCGCTTCATGAAGGAGATAATGTTCCTATCAGCACCCACGGTCGTCGTCCAACCCGAAAGCGAGCGTTCCGTGTCGGCTCTGCTCAAGTTCGCATCTTCGCACCGCATACCGGTCATACCCCGGGGCTCGGGCTCGTCTCCCTTCGGCGGCTCAGCGCCAGTAGTCGGAGGGATGGTCCTCGATGTATCGGTCATGGATCAGGTCCTTGCCATCGATGTCCACAGATTGACCGCGAGGGTTCGGGGAGGTGTCCGTTGGGCGGATCTCGACCACGAGCTCGAGAAGCACGGGCTCACCCTGAACACCTGCCCGTCGAGCAAGTTCTCAACTGTGGCGGGCTGGATGGCGACTGGGGGCATGGGTCTCAACAGCTACTCGAAGGGCCATCTCAGGGAGAGCGTCCATGCCATCAGCCTTGTGACGGCTGATGGATTGGTCAGGAAGATGGACAGGGCGGATCCGTTGTTCCCCGCGGTCTTCGGCAGTGAAGGGCAGCTCGGGGTGATCACGGAGGTGACTCTGTCCGTGCGGAAGAAGCCGGAGAAGTCCCAACCTCACCTCATCATGTTCAGCGATTTCAGGAGCGCATTGAGTTTCGCTTATGCTCTGGGAAACAGCGACGTGCGTCCCGCACACATAGTCTACGAGAGCCCACTGAAGTTCTCGCTCGTCAACCGCATGCTCGGAGGTGAGAGATACACTCCAGAGCACGGGATCATCGTCAACATCGAAGGACAGGATTCGGAGGATCGCTACCAGCAGTTCGTGAAATCCGCAGGGCTCAAGGATGAGAAGGAGTACCTCGCGCGGTACATGTGGAACGAGCGGTTCTTCCCGATGAAGATGAGGAAGTACGGGCCTGGAATGCTAGGGTCCGAGGTCGTCATTCCACTGAAGATACTTCCCGATTCGCTTCAGAAGGCCGAGGACCTCTGCAAGGAGCTGGGCCTCGAGCCCATGTTCGAGGTACACTTCCTGAGCGACGGGAACGGATTGCTTCTCTGCTATTACATCACCGACCAAGGGAATACGATCAGCTTCACGCTGGATGCGGCCAAGTCCATGATACTGACTTCCATGCTGATCGACAATGGGGCGAGACCGTATTCGATCGGCATCTGGAATACAGCGTTCACGAACGCCGAGGAAAAAGCGCAGCTGACTAGGCTGCGCGAGGCCAAGGCCAAGCTCGATCCAGGAAATGTCATGAACACAGGCAAGTACTTCTTCCTCTCAGGTCGGTTCGGAGGCGTCCTCGGAACCGCATTCAGTCCGGGGATCATGCGTCCAGCATTGAAGACGATGAGAGTCTTCTCGCCGCTCACGATGCGACTGATGCGGACAGGATACAAGTTCGCCGAGCGCAGGCTGAGGCCGAAAACGCGCACGGAATTGTTGAAGATTGCCGACGAATGTGCCATGTGCGGCGCCTGCGTGAGCGTTTGTCCAGCGTACCTGGTCGTGAAGGATGAGCGTGTCACCGCGAGAGGTAAACTGCTCGCGGTCAAGGCCATGGCTCGCGGGCAGAAGATCACCAAGGAACATGCGGACCGCATATTCCTGTGCATGAGGTGCAAAGCGTGTGAGCAGGTATGCCAATCCAAGCTCCGGCTCGTCGACACGTATGACGAGCTCGAGAAGGAGCTCGAGGCGCTCTACGGCAAGGATGAGAAAGAGATCGAGAATTTCATCAGGTACGTCGAGAGCCAGCCAGATTTCGACAAGCTGATCGAGCGCGGGCTTGTGGTTGGCGCTCCCAAGCATGGGATGGGAGGTGAGCGCGATGAAGTATGAGCGATACCACATCCCGCTGAAATCCGTCCCGGGTAGGGTCGGCCCCGTCCCGAAGTTCGTTATCATCAGGGCGGACAACTGCATAAACTGCGGCAAGTGCGAGAAATCTTGCATCTACGGAGTCCACAAGAGAAGCGAGGCCGATTTGCGGAAGATGGCCGATCCAGACAACAATCTGTGCAAGAACTGCTTCAGATGTATCCAGGACTGTCCTCAGAGGGCTCTCACAATGATGGTGGGTCCGGACTACAAGGCGCTCGGACGCGGATTGTGGACCTCACTACGCATTTTCACCATATGGAGCGAGTCGGAGACTGGGAAGATTCCCGTCTTCGGTGCGGGATACCGCGGGTTGTTTGCCGGCCCTGGCTACGACGGCATGTGGACAGACATGTCCGAGATTGTGAGGCCGACAAGGGACGGCATCCACGGCAGGGAATACATATCGACTAGCGTCGACCTAGGCAGCAGACCGGCTTGGCTGGAGTTCGACAAGGCCGGAGCGCTCGTCACAGACATGCCGCCCATCGTCGAGCTCCAGGTGCCTTTCGTCATTGATACGACCAGGCTCAGGTCCGCCACGGATGCCATGAAGACCGGCATGGCTAGAGCTGCCAAGCATGTCGACTCTCTGCTCTTCGCCGCTCCTGATTCGCTCTCTAGGGAGGCCGCTTCTGAGCTGAACGCACATTTCGTGCCTGTCTACGCCGAGGGAACCGATCTTCGGAGTATCGTCCTCCCAAGAGGCGCGCGCATGGCAGCGTTGACGCTCGGGTCGAACTGGAAGGAGGACGCCAAACGCTTCAAGTCAATGTATCCGCAAACGGTTCTTGCCTTCCGCGTGAACGCAGGCAAGGACGTGGAAAAACGGGTTTTGGACCTCGTCAAGGCGAAGGTGGATGTTGCTCACGTGCTGTTCGATGAGGAGGGCATGGAGCTGGATTCCGTCGAACCGAGATATGCGAAGGACAGCCTCAGAGCGATCCACAAAGCACTTGTTTCCAAGAGCGTCCGTGACCAGATAACGATCATCGCGGGCGGGGGAATCGCTGCCGCCGAGCACGTCCCAAAGACCCTGATCTGCGGAGCGGATGTTGTCGCGCTCGAGAAGGCTGCAGTATTGGCCCTCGAGTGCAGGGACTGCATGACGTGTTCGATGGGCTCCTGTCCTGTGAACATGGGCGATGCCCCTGCGGAGTGGATTGAGAACAGGGTTACGAACCTGATGGGCGCCTGGAGGGACCAGCTCCTCGAGGTGCTGGGCGCCATGGGCCTCCGAGAGGTCAGGCGGCTCAGGGGAGAGCTGGGAAGAGCGATATTCTTCGAGGACGTCGAGCGCGAGTCCTTCTCCGACATAGAGGGAGGTGCGGGCGATGGCTGAGGACGCAAAGGCCTGTGCCAAGGACATGCCGGAGGCAGCTCTCGTTCCTTCGGAGCACCTCAGATTCATCAATAGGTTCACCGTGACGAGAGCCGAGACATGCATATCGTGTGGGCTCTGCGCGTGCCTATGTCCATATGGAGTTCACAAGCGCGTGGAAGGCCATGTGAAGATCCTCCCGCCCGATGACAGGAGATGCATCGGTCCATCCTGCGAGGTCAACTATTTCTTCTGCGTGGCCAACTGCCCGACGAACTCGCTTTCCGTGGGACCGAGCGAGACCTTCGTTTGCCTCGGGGACCCGAGGTGGACTTCGGAGATGATTCTCGCGACATGGGCGATGTCCGAGACGGGAAGGCCGCTGCCACTCGACCACCCAGGCAACATAGGTGCATCTGGAGGAGGCTTCGACAAGCTCCATTTCAAGCTTCCTGAGCTGAAAGGGAAGGTCGATCCTGATCAGATATGCACCACAATCGACCTGAACCGCAGGGGCTCAGGAACGAAGATTCGGATCCCGATTCCAATCTACGGCGGCGGGATGTCGTTCGGATCCGTGAGCACCAACACGATGCTCGCCAGGGCCAAGGCCGCGAAGAGATGGAACACCTTCACTTGCACGGGCGAGGGAGGATATCCAGACGTGCTGATACCATACAAGGATTACGTTATTACGCAAATCGCCACGGGCCTCTTCGGCGTCAGAGAGGAGACCATCCAGCGTACGAGAGTCATCGAGTTCAAGTACGCCCAGGGCGCGAAACCCGGGCTGGGAGGGCACCTCCTGCACGACAAGAACACGCCCGAGGTCGCCCGGATGAGGGAGGCGGTTCCTTACACGAGCCTGTTCTCTCCTTTCCCGTTCCACAGCGTGTACTCCGTCGAGGACCACAAAAAGCACCTCGACTGGGCGCAATCGATCAATCCCAAGGCGCTCTTGTCCGTCAAGGTCTCAACGCCGAACGACGTCGAGATGGTCGCGGTTGGCAGCTACTATGCGGGTGCCCACATCGTGCATCTGGACGGCGGTTATGGTGGCACTGGCGCTGCCCCCGAGATCGCCAAGAAGAACATCGCGATGCCGATAGAGTACGCCATCCCGAAGGTCCACAAGTTCCTCGTGAAGGAAGGCATCAGAGAACAGGTTACGCTCATAGCCAGTGGTGGCCTGAGGACCGCTCTCGATGTGGCAAAGGCTATCGCGCTCGGCGCGGACGGCGCCGTCATCGGCACTGCGGACCTGGTGGCCCTTAGCTGCGTGAGATGCGGCAACTGCGAGAGCGGCAGGGGATGTCCGAGGGGCATCGCAACAACGGACCCGGGCCTTGACAAGCTCACTGATGCGGACTGGGGGGCCGAGCGGATATCCAATCTGTATGGTGCGTGGAGGCTCCAATGGTGTGAGCTCCTCGCCAGGCTCGGGATGACCGACATCTCGGAGTTGCGCGGCAGGACGGATCTGCTCGTACACGGCAACGGCCAGCCGAGGGGGTCTAGCAAGTGACCGCTGAAACCGAAATCCTCCTCGAGAGCCGGAGATGGATGCTGGAATCCAGGATTGACTTCCCAACCCGGCCTCAGGAGGCGGAGGGAGGTTGCGGAGTCGTGGGGATAGCCAGCACTGTCCCGATTGCTGGAAGGCACATACTCCAGCCGCTGCTTCAGATGCACAACAGGGGCAATGGCAAGGGCGGCGGGATTGCAGCGGTCGGGCTCAATGCGGACCAGATGAAGGTGACCGAACGCGTCCTGGAGGAGGACTATCTCATACAGGTCGCTTATCTAAAACCGAAGGTCCGGGACGACCTCGAAGAAGAGTTCATCAAACCGAACTACAGGGTCGAGAAGAAATACAAAGTCGATGTCACGACCGATGAGGACTACGTCAAATCATTGGAGGTCACGCCACCAGAAGTGTGGAGATACTTCTGCAGGGCGAAGAAGGACGCTCTCGATGAGTTCATGAAGGAGAACAAGTTCGAGAAGCTGGACTCACGCAAGGCGGAAGACGAGTTCGTCTATCAGACGAGTTTCAAGATCAACAAGAAGTTCTACGCAGGCGCCACGATGACCGCCTTCGTCATGTCTCATGGCAGGAACATGATGGTGATGAAGGTCGTGGGCTACGCGGAGGACGTCATCAGATACTACAAACTCGAGGATGTCAAGGCGTTCGTCTGGATCGGCCACCAGAGATACCCGACCAAGGGCAGGGTCTGGCACCCAGGCGGAGCGCATCCGTTCATAGGGCTCGACGAGGCGCTCGTGCACAACGGGGATTTCGCCAACTACTACTCTGTCTCGGAGTACCTCGCGCAGAGGAACATCGTGCCGTTGTTCCTCACGGATACGGAAGTGTCCGTCCTGCTGTTCGACGTGCTGAACAGGACATACGGCTATCCGCTCGAGCACATCATCGAGGCTCTCGCTCCGACCACGGAACGTGACTTCGCCATGCTGCCCGAGGAGAAGAGAAGATTGTATCGCGCGATTCAGACCACGCACATCCATGGTTCTCCGGACGGCCCGTGGTTCTTCATAGTCGGTCGCAACTGCTTCTACGACAACAAGTTCCAGCTGATGGGCATAACCGACACGTCTATGCTGCGGCCGCAGGTGTTCGCGCTCGTCGACGGACATGTTCAGATAGGGCTGATAGCATCCGAGAAGCAGGCGATCGATGCAGCGCTGAAGAGCATTTCCACACAGTACCCGTCCGTGCCTCAGTATGCGGACCAGTACTGGAACGCGAGGGGCGGAAGCCACACAGACGGAGGGGCGTTCATATTCACGCTGTTCCCCGAGAAGTCCGCCCCGGACGGGCTCCGGCTGATTTGCACGGACAAGTTCGGCACGCCGGTCACGATCTCGCAGCAATGGGACAACGTCGAGGACTTTGCGATGGCCGACCCGCTCCCGCAGAAGCCGAAGCTGAGCTCGCTGGGCGCAGAGCTGGTCGCGAAGAAGAGTCCGAGGGATGCTTTCAATCTCTTCGTGAAGAAAGTGAAGGAGATATCGGGCGGCGACCTCAACAACATGCTGTCTCACATTGTCCAAGAGGCGTGCAGGAACGATTCGAACATGGCGGAGAGCCTTGACCTTCTCACGCTGATGATCGACATGAAATACTCCTCTGGAAGGATCAGGCGCAGCAGGCTCAACCAGAAGGCGAACGAGGCTATCACCAGGATGCTCAGGAGCGCCCCGAGGGTCGAGATCAGTGCGAAGTCCGTGTTCGCGCTCGTTGACCTCAAGAACCAGGACAAGCTGAGAGTCCCGGTATCACCGTTCGACAGGCTCGTGATCGATTGCGAGAACTTCCCGATGGAGGGGGAACGCGGGGTCTCCTTCCTCATCAAGAGGGCTAGGGACCTCGGGTGGAACAGGGTCGTTGTGATCGCGACGCACGGCCAGAGATTCATAGGATCCGGACTGGGTCCGAAATCCAAAGGCCTGAGGATCGACGTGTACGGGAGCCCCGGAGACTATTTGGCGTCCGGGCTGGATGGTGCCGAGATATTCGTCCACTCCAACGGTCAGGACCAGCTGGGACAGATACTTGCTGAGGGCAAGCTGGTCGTCCACGGAGACGTCGGGCAGACCTTCCTGTACGGCGCGAAGGGGGGCGAGGCATATGTCATGGGCAACGCAGCTGGCAGGCCTCTCATCAACGCCGTCGGAAGGCCGAAGGTCGTGATCAACGGGACTTGTTTGGACTACCTTGCAGAGTCCTTCATGGCTGGTAACCCTCTCTACGGAGGCGGGTTCGTCGTGCTCAATGGCATGACCTTCGATCCGAACGGAAACCCGACTGACCTCCCAGCTCCGTATCCTGGAGGCAATCTCTTCTCGCTCGCGTCCGGAGGAGCCATCTACATCCGCGACCCGAAGAAGCTCGTGGGGGAGGACCAGCTGAACGGGGGCAGGATCTCCCGCCTCACCAAGGCAGACTGGAAGCTGATACTGCCGCACTTGAAGGAGAACGAGAGGCTGTTCGGGATATCAGTCGACGGGTTCCTGCTGCGAGTGGATGGCATGACGAAGCAGCCGGAAGAGGTCTATAGGAAGATCGAGGCGGTGCCCATGGTGACGCTCGCGGGCACTGCTCAGATGCAGGAGACGGGCGACTGAGCTTGTGCGTTTTCGAATACTGAACCCCTTTCTCGAAAATGATTCTGAAATCGGAGCATGGCTGACGGTTTCCATCGGAAAAAACAGTCCTAGATAATCGTAATGCAGGCAAGCTTATATACGAACTTGGAAATGCAGCGCCGACAGGCATCACGGCCTCATTTCATGTCCTCTGGGCCGGGCTTTTGGCCGAGGGCAGGATGCGTGCTAAAATGTATGAGATAGTCAAGGCAGAGAAGCTCACGCCGGATGTCATCAAGCTGGAGATCAAGGCCCCGCAAATCGCGAAAAAGGCGAAGGCCGGCCAGTTCATTATGGTGACTCCGACAGAGCACGGCGAGAGGATCCCCCTGACGATGGCGGACTTCTCCCCGGAGAAGGGAACGATCACAATTGCAGCGCTGGAGATCGGCAAGACCACCAAGGAACTCGGCACGCTGAAGGCCGGGGACAAGGTGTTCAGCCTGGTCGGACCATTGGGATTGCCGACCCATCTGCACAATTTCGGTAACGTGGTCTCCATCGGGGGCGGCATCGGACTGGCTCTCATGTACCCGGTGGTGCGCGCATTCAGACAGTCGGGCAACCACACGATCAACATCATCGGCGCGAAGAACGAGAAGCTGCTCATCTACGAGGACGAGATCAAGACGGTCAGCGACGAATTCTACGTCTGCACGGATGACGGTTCGAAGGGACACCACGGGTTCGTCAGCGACGTCCTGAAGAAGATGATCGCCGAGAACAAGAAGATCGACCTCGTGTACGCAGTCGGTCCCATCATCATGATGAAGGTCATCGCGAACATCACGAAGCCGCACAACATCAAGACCATCGTCTCTCTCAACCCGATAATGGTCGACGGGACCGGCATGTGCGGGTCATGCAGAGTCATCATCTCAGGTGAGACGAAATTCGGCTGCGTCGATGGTCCGGAGTTCGACGGTCACGCTGTGGATTTTGACAACCTCACGGCGAGGAACAGGAGATACATGCCCGAGGAGGCTGTGTCTCTCAAGAAATGGCAGGGGGCGAAGTAGATGGCGGACGAACCACAGCAACCGAAGCAGCCGAAGAAGATAGTGCCCAAGAAGTACCCCATGCCTGAGCAGGACCCGAAGGAGAGGATCAGGAACTTCAACGAGGTCCCGATCGGACAGGAGGCCCAAACGGCCATCCTTGAGGCTCAGAGATGCCTACAGTGCAAGCGCGGCCCCAACAGGAAGGTCTGCATGGACGGGTGTCCGGTCGAGATAGACATCCCCGTGTTCATCAAGCAGGTCCAAGAGGGCAACTTCGAGGAGGCCATCAGGATAATCAGGCAGAAGCAGAACCTGCCAGCAGTGTGCGGCCGGGTTTGCCCCTACGAGAACCAATGCGAGGGCCTATGCGTCGTCGGGAAGAAGAACGAGCCCGTCGGCATCGGCAGGCTCGAGCGGTTCCTGGCTGACTGGGAGCGCAAGGAGATGAAGAAGGGCAAGGTCGAGGTCCCACCGCCGACGGGCAAGCAGGTCGCCGTGGTCGGAGCTGGCCCCGCGGGCCTAACAGTCGCAGGAGACCTCGCGAAGCTTGGACACAAGATCACCATCTTCGAGGCGTTGCAGTACTGCGGCGGTGTGCTCGTGTACGGCATCCCCGAGTTCAGGCTTCCGAAGGAGATCGTCCACGCCGAGGTCGACTACATCAGGCGGATGGGAGTCGACATCAAGAACGATTTCGTGGTCGGGAAGCTGGAAACGGTCGACGAGCTCATGAGGGACTACGACGCGGTGTTCGTGGCTACTGGTGCCGGTCTGCCCGACTGGACCAACCTGAAGGGGGAGAACCTGAACGGCATAATGTCCGCGAACGAGTTCCTGACCAGGGTCAACCTCATGAAGGCGTTCAAGTTCCCGGAGTACGACACTCCAATCCGTGCCGGCGAGCGCGTCGTGACCATCGGCGGCGGCAACGTCGCCATGGACTGCGCAAGGACTTCGCTCAGGCTAGGGTGCAAGGAGAGCGTCATATTGTACAGAAGGTCCGATGCTGAGCTGCCCGCGAGGCGCGAGGAAGTGCACCACGCCCAGCAAGAGGGAGTGAGATTCGAGCTGCTCGCCGCGCCTGTCGAGTTCATCGGCGACGACTGCGGCAACGTGAAGCAGGTCAAGGCCATTCGCATGCAGCTGGGCGAGCCGGACGCCTCTGGAAGGAGGAGACCGGTCAAGATCCCAGGCTCAGAATTCCTGATCGACGCGCAGACGGTGCTCATCGCAATCGGCCAGAGCCCCAACCCGCTGGTGCCGATGACCACACCCGACCTGAAGACTACCAAGGAGGGCACGATCGCGGTGGACGAGGAGGGCAGGACCTCGAAGAAGGCCGTATGGGCCGGAGGCGACATCGCCTCAGGCGCAGCGACAGTCATCCTCGCCATGGGCGACGGCAAGAAGGCCGCGAAGTCCATGCACAGATACCTCACGCAGGATCAGTCTTGGCCCGCGCCCGAGGTCTTCGAGAAGCTCTCGTGCGAGATGTAGGTCGCGCCCGGACGCTTCGAAACCCCTTCCCAATGGTTTTATTCAAAAAGCTCTCTATCACATGGATATCTTTCTATATTGTGCTAATTAAGTCGGGCGCTGCTTGAAGGGCACCGTGAAGTGGAAAGTGCTCCCTTGGCCCTTCTTGCTCTCGAACCACATGTCTCCGCCGTGGCGTCTCACGATTTCCTTGCTCGTGTAGAGGCCTATCCCGACGCGTCCGTCCTCCCTCACGAGCCCTGCGTCCGCGAGGAAGAACCTGTCGAAGATCTTGTCCTGCTCCTCCTCGGCTATGCCCACGCCGTTGTCCCTGACCCACAGGTGAACCTTGCCACCCAGTATGTCCGCACCAATGGTGATCTTGCCGCCAGGGGCCGTGTACTTCACGGCATTGCCGATGAGGTTCTCGATGACGTCGTGTATCCTCACCCTGTCCGCCATGACGGTCGGGAGCTCGTTCCCGAACAGGACGTTCACGGTGTGGTTCTTGCCTTGTATGTCGCTGCTGAGGTCCTCAAGGACCTCCCGGGTGACCATGGCCATGTTGATCGGTTCGAAATCGAGCTCCAGGGTCTTCTTGTCCAGGCGCGACATCTCCAGCATCGACGACACAAGGATGTTGATCCTGTTCACCTGATGGAGTATGGTCTTGAATTTTTCCTGCATCTTCGGGGTCACTTCTCCGTACATCCCCGAGGCGGTCATCTCGACATATCCGTGGATGGTCGTGAGCGGAGTCCTCAGCTCGTGTGATATGGTGTCCACGAGGCTGTCCTTCATCTTGTCCAGGTCCTTGCTCTCGTCGTACGCCTGCTGCACCGTATCGTAGTTCTTCTTCAGCTCTTCCCTCAGCCGCGCGTTCTCGATCGCGATGGCCACATGCGTCGCAAAGGGCTCAGAAACCGCGACTTCGACGGTGGTGAATTTCCGGCTCTTCTCTCTGTAGACTTCAAGGACGCCCTGTACTCCCTGCTTGGTCTTCAGCGGGATGGCCATCATCGTCTGACGTATCTCAAGGTCCTCGATTCCCGGGATGTCGTCGACCCTAGGGTCGTCCATGGAGTCCTCGACTATCTCGACCTTCCCGGATTTGGCCACCTCACCGGCGAGTCCAGTCAGTGGTCCGATGTCCGCGAGCACCTCGTCGACATACGGTCCAGTGGCGTAGATGGGAACCAGCAAATTCCTGTTCCAGTCTACCAGATAGACGCTTATCTCGTCGAACGGGACCATATCGTTCATCCTGTCCGCGATGGTCCGCAGAGTATCCTTGAGATCGGTCGATTCCTGGATGGCGGCGGTCGTGTCCAGCAGCGCTCTGAACAGCTTCACTGTCCTGTTCAGGGCGCTGACAAGTTTCGCGTTGGCTATGGCGATTGACGCCAGGCTGCCGAACATCTCGAGCGTGCCGACGGTCTCAGACGTAGGCAGCTTACGATTGACCGGGCCATCTGGCTCCAGAAACCCGAGCAGATTCCCGTCGGGATCCTTGAACAGGACGTACATCACATCGAGTTCGTGCCAGTCGTTCGGGTGTGCCCTCGGTTCCTTGACTCGTTCGGGGTGTAGGACGCTGTAGTAGTTCGACCCGTTCTCTTCCGGCTGCGCCTTGAACACATAGGTCACGCGGCCGAGCTTCTCGGCCTTGTCCAGGTCTTCCATGATCGACTGTCTGGATTTGGATAGTCCAGCGGTCCTCTCAGAAACACCGCTCGGAAATCCCTTGCTGGCTTTGAGAACGAAATTGTCGCGCTCCTCGTCAAGGATGAAGGCGTCACATGCCTCAAAACCGAAATTGTCTGTGATGGCGTCAACGATCATCCTGAGGATGGTGTCGATGTCCCGTGCCATCATGATCGAGGCGGCTATCTCGAACGTACTCCTGGCTTTCTCCTCGTCCACACTCATTCATAATTGGGCATATATATCTCCCTTTTGCACGTGCATATCATCCTTGATACTCAACCGATGAAAATGTTCAATAACAGGAGGTTGGAAGTCATACGATTGTGCGAATATTCTGCACAACCATAAAATACGGCGTCGCCGTAGACTCCTTCGATAACATGCCAGTCAAGTTCGAAAGGAACCTCTGCGACCAGAACCCATACTGCCCAGCAGCGAGGAAGTGCCCGAAGGGGGCTCTGCACATCGATCGCAAGACCTTCAGACCGACCTTCGATCACGAGAAGTGCACTGGCTGCGCGGTCTGCGTCTCAAGCTGTCCCAGAGGGGCGGTCCACGAGGCCTAGGCTCTACGCTTTCTTCCAGAAAAGGCCACAGTGGCACTTACCGTTCTTCTCGACGTCCCCGCCCCTCGTCGGCTTGCAGGGGCACTGGTACTCGGGCACGTGCTCCATCCGGCAGGGGCAGTAGAAGTCGCCGAATCGCTTGTACTTGCCCAGCAGCCCCTCGACGATGTCCTCTTTGACGTCGTTGAAGACGTATCCCCTTATCTCCGCGAAGCCGTCGATCCTGCTGCGTATCTCCTTCTCGGTACCCCTGTCGACCCTGTCCCCGATCCATCCGTCTGCGGTCTTCCTGAGCGTCAGTCTCTCCCCGCAGATGGGGCACACGACAACGGATCCTTCCGACCAGCCCTCTGAGTACTTGAACTTGGCCAGACAGACCGGGCAATAGACTCTTTCGACCTTCGCGTCGCTCATAGGTTCAATGCCTTCTTCAGCCTCTGCTCGTCATGTCCGACCCAGTGCTCCGTTCCGATGACGACGACCGGGAACGATCTCATTCCAGTCAGCTTCTCCACCTTGTCGAGGACCTCATCCTGTTTTGAGTCATCGAGAAGGTCGACATCGATGTGCTCGTATGCGACCTTGTGGTCATCTAGGAATCGCTTTGTCCTCTTGCAGTAGGGGCATGTGCTCAGGGCGTAGACGACGATCTTGTGTTTCTCGGCCATCGATATCACCGCACTCCGTGTCGCTTCTAGATTACTCCGCTAGCAGCGTTCCGAAGCATGATTCTTCGGCAATAAGCCTTTCTCCCGAACGCGCTCACCCATTGGCCCATCCGAGGACGCGCCTGCAGATCTCGAGTTGCCTCGAGACGGTGTCGTGTTTCCCCTCCTCAGGGAAGACCACTTTGACATGCTCCCGCGCGTAGTCGGTGCTGCTCTTCCCGCCCCACTCGCCGAAGACTCGCACTTCCTCGTTATCCAGCGAGATGACCCCGAAGGTCACCGCGAGATCGTAGATCAGGTCGGACATCTTCCACGGGTCTATCCTGGCGTGCTCGGGAACTGCGAACGGTATCTCGAGCTGGAGCGGCATCAGCTCGCCAGCGCGTGCGTGAGTCACCATGTCCTCGTCCGCCGTGAGCAGGACGACGTCGTAGTCGTTGCTCCTCGCCCAGTGCTTGTACGATTGGGCGATTTCGATATCGTTGTGCTCCTTGTCCCTCGCAGGAGTGCCCTTAATCCTCAACGCGCGCAGTTCCGTCAACAGATATTCCGTCTCATTCATCGCGAGCTTCGAGACTCTTGTGCGACGGCCGCTACCGTTAGAGAATTCCTGGAGCAACTCGGGGTGCGAGAAGACCTGCGCGAGCGCCCTTATCTCGTCTCTCGAATACTTGTGAGTCACCCTGGAATCGATTTCGAGGAGCACAACCTCGCTGACGACGTACCTGAAATCCCCCGCCTGCACTGTCCTGCCTGTGGAATCGACCAGGGGGAGATGCCTGGAAAGGAATCGGTCGTACAGTATGTTGGTGTCGACGGCCACGAATACTGGCCGTGGCCTCTTGTTCGGATCTCTCGAGTCTTCTCTGAGCGCTATGAGTCTGTCGGTTATCTCCTGCTCGTTCTTGTAGTTGAGGAACCCGGAGGACAACAGGCAGTTCCTGAGGTCCGAATACGACGGCAGCTCGTCCGCGCTCACCGACCTGTCGAGAGGCCTCTTCGAGTTCCTCGCCCAGTCGAACGCGTCCGGACGAACGATGCTCTTCAGCTCGGGCTTTCCGATGTCGAGCGTGAACAGTTCCGTCCCGTAGAACGGATATGAGACATGGATGTACCTGGTCTCTCCACGGTAGATCGCGTTGGTGAGGATCTGCAGCTCCCGCCTGGACATGACGAGCTCCTTCACTTCCACACCTCCTCCTTCAGGTCCACGAAGTGCTGCAGGTGGAACGGTATCATCGGGTACGGGTTCGCGGCGTTCCTCATGTCCTCGAGATAGAGATAGAACACGTGGTCGACCTGCTTCTGCCAGGCCGAAATCAGCGCTGACGAGATGATGGCTTTCCTGCCAGGCGTGATGTCTATCGCCACTTCGTTCCCGGCCGCTCGCTCCTGCTCCATGATCGAGGTGATCTTCTTGCCGGACGAGGCGAAATCACCCTCGTCGATCTCGAGCAGCACTGGCGCGACCCGCTTGCCATAGGATTCGGTCAGTGTCTGGATCCACGACGCGAGGCTCTCCGCCTCCGTTAGGCGTCCCCTCGACGTGAAGAGGTAGATCTTGTCCGGCATGTACCCTTTGCAGCAGATCGCTGCCCAGAGGGCGTTCAGCACTGGCCATTTGCTGATGCCGGTCATCGTGATGTAGACTCTGAGTGCCATTCCCGTCGGCTCATAATGCGAGAGGGCCGTGATAATACTCACGCAACGGCGTACTGGCGCGAATTTCACGTCAGAAATCCACGCTCAAAAACCCTGATGGGATAGTACAAATAGAGCCATGTCGATTCGTAACACGGGGAAACTATGAGGAGACTATGGATCATCGCAGCTGGCGTGCTAGCCTTGGGGTTCGTTGCCGCATTGGCAATAGTTGGAGTTGCACCTGACGGGGGACACACGTGGATTGACTCCATACAGACAGCAATGAGCTGTGCTGTAGACAAGATCAGCCCCACTGGCGGACACACTTGGATCGACTGAACAACAAATCGATGGATATCAGTAGACGGAGCATTCTCCGTCCATTGAACCATCTCTAGGATTTCATACCAGGAAATAGTCTATACGCGATTCTCAGGCGACGGCCATCCTCGACTCGACTACCCTGGCACGCTCAGTGTTGCCTATTTGTCTATATGCAGCGGACGATTTCTTGAGAAGTTTCTTAGCGAGCTTGAGGTCATACATGGTCAGGATTAGGGCGGTGCCGTACTCGTAGCAGCAAGCGGCGTAAGTGTCTTCGACGCCAGAGCCTTTTGCCGCGCGTATGCTTTTCTCGAACCACTCGAATGCCTTCTGAGTGTGGTGACATCTGAGCTCTATCAGGCCGTAGTTCCTGTATGCGAGGGCGAGATAGTTCTGGTTCGTTGTCTCCCTAAAGATAGAGATCGCCTCATCCGTGTATGCAAGCCCGCGCGCGACGTCTCCTATCCTGGCATAGCAGTATCCGGAGTTGATCAGCGTGGCCCCGAGGACGGTCCGGTCTCTTGTTAGTCTGCTGGCCATGATCGTCTTGTCGAAGTATTCGGCTGCGACATCGAACCTCTCGCGCGAGAGGTTGAGGACGCCGAGGTTGTTCGCTATCTTGGAGCATGTGAGGTCGTCGCCGATTTCGCTGAAATAGGCAAGGCAATCCGTGCTCGCGACCTCGGCCTCATCCGAGCGCCCTTCCAGGTCCAAGATGATTGCGAGATTGGCCTTGGCCTTCGCCTCCGCGCCCCGGTCGCCGATGGTCTTTGCCATGGAGATGCTCGACTCGAAGCATCTGTGGGCGGAGGAATGGTCTCCCTTATTGCCGTACACGATCCCCAGCTGCCTGTTGGTGTCGCAGACGCCTTTCCTG
>MGVW01000029.1 GCA_001800675.1 Euryarchaeota archaeon RBG_13_57_23
CCGTCGTCCGACGAGGTCTCCGCGGTTCTAGACCTCCTCAACGCACGCCAGACCGATTGTCTGGAAACTCTTTTATGAAGTCAAGGGCATTAAGACGCCAATCGTCCAGGTGACCTACCTTGGGCCTTCTAGATACGTTGCTCAACAAGGAGAAGAAGCTGCTGGAGAGGACCAAGAAAGAACTGGCAAAGGCGAGTTCTTTGGAAAAGAGCGGCAGCAGAGCTGAGGCGCTCGCCGAACTGGACAAGGCGAGCGCGACGCTCAAGGAGAACATGCTCTTCATCAACAAGATGAGACTCGACTTCTCCAAGGTCTTCTGCGACTTGGGCTCCAAGTACCTCAACTACGGCAGGTGGGAGAACGCTCAGGATTCCGCGAGAGTCTCCCTTCAGCTCGACCCGAAGAACGCGGACGCCATGGGGGTCGAGGGCCGAGCCGCACTCAAGCTTGGAAACCAGGACCACGCACTCACGACTCTAAGGAACGCGGTCCAGACCTCTCCGCAGTCCGAGGGGCTTCTGATCGCACTCGGTGAGGCGCAGGAGACCACGGGTGATCTTCCGTCCGCTCTCGACACGTATAGACGCGTGCTCACAATCAATCCTGATTCAATCAATACTATGGAAAGAATACTCGCGCACACGCCCAACGACATCGAACTCGTGAAACGCAAAGGAATCGCCCTCACAAAACTGCAGCGCTACGACGATGCTGCGAAGACATTCGACGCGGGACTCCAAATCAACCCGAAGTACAAGGACCTCTGGATCGCGAAGGCCGCCGCTCTGAACTACCAGGGCAAGTCGGAAGAGGCCGTGAGCGCTCTCAACTCCGCGCTGAAGATCGACCCGAACGACGCCTACTGCTTGGACAATATCGGGAGGATACAGCACAAGCTTGGCAAGAACGAGCAGGCGCTTCGCAACTTCTCGAAGGCAGCCGACATAGCCCCTGGCAACAAAGTGATCTGGAACGAGCTGGGAGTTGTCCAGGAGGAGCTGGGCCAGCACGATGACGCGCTCGAATCGTTCGCGCGGGCTCTCGCGATCGATCCCAACGACATGGACGTAATGGCCAACAAGAAGAAGACTCTGGTGAAGGCCGGAAGACCGGACCAGGTGGTCTTGATCGCAGATAGGATCCTGACGATGAATCCGAAGGACCTGGAGACCATCATGGACAAGTCCAGGGCGTTGTTCGCACTCAACCGGTTCGAAGAGACGGTCACCTTCTCCGATGCCGCCTTGGGCATCGCTCCGAAATCCAAGGAGGCGATGAACCTCAAGAAGGGGGCACTCATCAAGCTCGGACGGCACGTGGAAGTTGTCGTCCTGTGCGGCAAGATCCTCGATATCGACCCCAACGACGTCGTGGCCATGCACGATAAAGGGGTCGCCCAGATGAAGTCAGGAAAACCCCAGGATGCTGTCAAGACCTTCGAGAAGGCGCTCAAGAGCACGCCGGAATCGCTCCCCATGCTCGAGAGCCTCAAGGAGGCGTACAAGCTGCTCCAGAAGGACGACCTTGTCGTGCACACTTGTGACAGGATCATCGCGCTCGACTCGAAGAACAAGGCGTCCTATTTCGACAAGGCGGTCGCCTTGGACAGGCAAGAGAAGTTCGACGACGCGCTCTCCGCATACAGGCTGGCCCTCAAGAACGATCCCGCGAACCCGGACACATTCTTCAACGTGGCTTCGATGCTCCTCCGGGTGGGAAAGCCGAAGGAGGCGATCGAGTACGCCGCCCAAGGCATAAGCTTCGCCCCATCCAGCAAAGCCCTATGGAGCATACGCGGAAAGGCGGCCTTCCATGCGGAAGACTACGAGGAAGCTGTGCTAGCGTACACGAAGACGGGCGAACTCGACCCAAGCGACAAAGAAGCTCCCACAAGATTGGGACGCGCGCTTGTCGAGCTGAAGCGATACGAGGAAGGTCTGATGGCCTTTGAAAGGGCGCTCAAACTCGACCAGAAGGATGCCGACCTGTGGTTCCAACGCGCCGTAGCCTTGGAATGGCTTGACAGGGACGCGGACGCCCTTGCCTCAGTTCGAGAATCAATCCGGCTGAACCAGTCCATCCCAGAGTTCAGAATCAAGGAGGGGTCGTTGCTCGTGAAGATGGGCAAGCAGGACGAAGCCCTGCGTGCGTACGACGAAGCCCTCAGGATCTCCCCTCGGAACTTGCCCGTGCTGGTCGCCAAGAAGGAATTGTTGAAGTCGCTCAAGAGGAACGAGGACATCATTGTGGTGTGTAACGAGATCCTCGCACTCTCTCCAAAGGATCGGGAGGCGCTCATCGACAGAGGAAGCGCATCCCTGTTTCTCAAGAGGCCGACGGAAGCGCTCCATTCCTTCAACAAGGCCCTCGAACACAACCGGGACGACCTCGACACGCTCGATCTGAAGAAGATGGCCTTGATCCAGATGGACGACAGCGAGAGCGTCATAACAGTCACCGACCACATTCTCAAACTCAGCCCAAAGAACAAGAGCGCACTCGCGGACCGCGCGGCCGCACTTGACAAGTTGGGCAAAGGCGCAGAGGCCCTGAAGAGCTACGAGAGCGCCCTCGCGCTCGATCCGAAGGACCTCTTCCTTTGGAACAGGAAGGGGCTGTTGCTTCTGGGAGCGGACAACCCCGCCCAAGCCGCGGAGTCCTTTGAGCACGCGCTCAAGCTTGATTCCAACCAGCCCTTCGTCCTGAACAACAGAGGGAAGGCGTATCTGGAGCTGAGGCGGCTCGACGAATCCCTTGCTGACTTCAAGCGCGCCATCAAGATCCTTCCCAACGTCGCCGAGTTCCACATGAACGAAGGGCGAGCGCTCGCCAGCCTCGGACGGTTCGAGGACAGCATCGGCTCGTTCAACGAGGCGAGGAGACAGGCGCCTAAGGATGTCGCCATCCTGAAGTACATGGGCATGGCGCTGCTGAAGCTGAACAGAACCTCCGAAGCACTCAGCGCTTTCGAGGAAGCCATCAGACTCGGATCAAACGACAAGGACCTGTGGAAGAGCAGGGCCAAGGCGTTCGAGGCGACCGGCAACAAGGAAGAGGCCGTCAGGTCGTACATGAAGGCGCTTGAGGTCGACGCAGGAGACCAAGCCGCTTGGTACAGGTTGGGCCTGCTTCACCTGGAGATGGGGAAGTTCATCGACGCGAACTCTTGCTTTGACAAAGCCCTTGACATAGACAGTTCCAGCCCCAAGATATGGATGAGCAAGGGCTACACGATGGAGAAGCAGGACCTCTTCGAGGAGGCTGTGAGCTCCTACGACCGCGCGATCGGGCTCGACTCGAACGACAAGGAGGCCTGGAAGAGCAAAGGCCTAGTGCTCATGAGGCTAGGCAGGCCAGAACAGGCCCTCAGGAGCTTCGAACACGCCCTGAGCATCGACCCGTACTTCGAGGCCGCGACCGAGGGCAGGAAGCAGGCCGAGGTGGAGATCCGCAGGAACAGAATCGAGGACTACTCGAGGGCGGTGCTGGAGTTCGAATACACTCACGGCCGACCGGTCAGCAAGGAGGAGGCGTTCAAGGTCTGTGGAATCCCCTACGTGTTTCTCGGGGATGTGATGGAGTTCCTCAGCGGGAAGGAACCGATCAGCCTCACCGGCATGACCAAGGAGGACTTCGACAGGTACGAGCGCGTCTCCAGAGAGGTCCTCGTGAACACCATGGAGAAGCGCGACCTCGCGGAACACGGACTAAGGCTGTGCGACATCACGATCAGCTTTCCCGACCTGAGGATTGCGAGCGCGAAGAAGATACTGAGCTACATACAATCGGTCGAAGAACACCAGTTCGGGACGAAGACGACCGACCCCCAGACGGAGGCCCTGCTGAGGCAGGCGCTCGAGCTTCCGAACGACCAGAAGGACGTGCTCGGGCTGATCAGGAACCTCGGCATCGGACCATACTGGGCGAGACAGCTTGTCACGATCCTTCAGACATTCCAGGGAGCCGGGTTCGAAAGCCAAGCAGTGGCTGTCAGGTCCATCGTCAGCCAAGGGTACGGACAGTACTCGCCCTTCGAGGAGCGCGGGCCCAGGAGAGGCAGGCAGGAGCCCGAACGCGAACGCGTCCGAGAAAGACCCGAGGAACGACACCGAGAACCTCCTCCTCAGAGGAGGCATAAGGAGGAAGAGCCCGAAGAAGAAGAGGAGGAACCGAAACCGAGGAGATACAGCAAGGAGGTCGAAGCGCTCAGGGAGCGTCCGGACAGGCGCGAGAGGGAGAAGCCCAAGCGAGAGAAGGAGCAGGAGCCCAAGGAAGAGGCTCCGTCCGACCTGGTCGGCAGAAGATGTCTGTTCCACGGCGGGATCGCGGTGACACGGTGCCTGAAGTGCAAGGCGATACTGTGCAGGGAATGTATCCGAGGATCCGACCGATGCCCCCGATGCAACAGCCCGCTCAAGGTTGTCGAGGAGACGCGCGAGAGAAAGCGTCCGCGCGAAGAAGAACGGGAAGAAGAGGAGGAGGTCCGTCCTAGACGCCGGGAGAGGGAGGAGCCGAAGTCGTCCAAGAAGAAGAAGGAGGAAGAGGACGACCTATCTAGGCTCTGAGATCGCCTCGACCGCATCATCGGTCCTCGCTGCGGTCCTATACAAGTACGAGACCACAGGGAAGACCGCGGAGGAGTTCGGAAATCTGTCTTTATCCAACCCGTGGGCACCCCTCGCATATCGCTGAAAGTCCAATCTATCCGTGGAGCTGCTTGGTCAGCTTTGCTACCCTCTTGCCATAGCGGATGCAGTTCTTCTCAGCGCGCGCGTTGGGCTCCTCGATTGAGACCGGACCGTAGTGGTCACCCGAAGAATCGCCACAGACGACCATGCCGTGGATCAGAAGGCTCTGCAGGATGGATAGAACCGTGGTCTCGTTGCCACCGCCGACGTTCGCACTCGACGAGAACGCGCCGCCCACCTTGTCCTGGAGCTTGCCGTGGTATTTGATGCTCTTGTCCAGAAGGTCCTTCACCTGAGCTGCCGGTCCACCGTAGTAGGTCGGCGAGCCGACGATGATCCCATCGTAGTCCTTGAGATCGTCGACCCGCACATCCTTCACTTCTTTCGTGTCGACCTCGACATCCTCCTCCATGACACCCTTCTGGATCAGGTAGGCCATCTTCTTCGTGTTTCCCGAGCGAGAGTAGTAGCATATCAGAATCTTCGCCACTTTACGCACCCCTTAGGTTGATGCGGAATGACCGCGGCCATTCATAAGCAATGCGCCTCACGATGCGTATTGATGCGGAACACTTCAATTCAGCATCGCGAGCCAAGTCCCCAGATAGATGAGGATGTAGACTAGGAAGACGACACCGAGCACAGCCAGGATCTTCAACAGAAGATCAGGAGTGACGACCAGACGTGATGATGGATTGGCTGGCACTGGCTTACTGTCCAAGCTCTCCGCATGCTCGGTGCTCCCCGCATCCGCCTCTGTCATCGTCACTCTATTCGACGGCCCCATATTTAGAGACTCCCGGCATCTCTCTCCAAGCGCCGCGCGCGCACGAGGGACCCGCGAGAAACCTTGAAGAGCAGGTAGGGCTTATCATTGACCGGAGTATCGGCCAGATGCGAGTATGCAACAGATGCAGGAAAGAGACTGAGCGGATGTTCTGTCCGTCATGCCATGTGCTCACCTATCCTCCAAGGGCGGCCGGAAGCGCGCCGATATCGGCCGCCGGCGAATTCTTCGATACCACGATTTGGCAGGGGCCCAATAGGTCGCGCGGGATCGAGGTGGCTCAGAACGAGCGTGACAAGTACTTCTCGAAAAAGCAAGACCTTGTCGTCCTTCACATCGAAGGCAGAAGGACTGTTGCTACGCTCGGATCACAGTTCTGGAAGAAACCTGCGGTCATCAAGAAGGCCGTGGACGATGCAGGGAGAGACCAACTAGTCAAGTTCTTTGAGAAACATCACCTTCTGCCGCCGGCCCAGTCGATCAAGGAGAAGGGTATCGTTGATACCGTCGTGTTCGAGGTCGTCGTGCCCTGTGAGGAGTTCAAGATCGTGGTGACCGAGCGCAAAGGGTCAGGCGCCGAGGAAGATACTTAGATCAACCGCAATTCTTCCCCGATCTTCTCAAACGCGCTCAGGGCCTCGTCGATGTCCCCTCTCGTGAGGGCGGCGTTCATGATGGTCCGAATTCTGGCCTTGTCCTTTGCAACCATTGGGAACACAATAGGCAGTGCGAACACGCCCATCTCGAAGAGTCTTGAGCTGAATCTCTTGGCGGCGCTGGTCTCGCCCATCATGACCGGAATGATCGGGGTCTCGCTCTTGCCGGTGTCGAATCCAAGATCGCGTATGCCCTTCCTGAAATAGTTCGTGTTCTCCCACAGATTCCGAACGTGCTGAGGCTCTGTCTCGAGGACATCTATGGCTGCGGTACAAGCTGCTGCGACCGCGGGCGGATGAGACCCGCTCAATAGCCAGGTCCTCGATTTGTTGTAGGCGAAGTTCACGAGGTCACGGCTGCCCGAAACGTGCCCACCAACAACTCCGAATGCCTTTGAGAAAGTGCCCATCTCGACCTGGACCCTATCCCTCTTGAGCCCGAAGTGATGGACTATTCCTCTTCCGCCCGCACCGAGGACGCCCTCCCCGTGAGCGTCGTCGACATAGATCATCGCGCCATGCGCATGTGCCAGGTCTGCAATGTCCTTCAGCGGGGCCACATCACCGTCCATGCTGAACACGCCGTCGGTTATCACAAGCATTCGTCTGTAGGCGGGTGAGTGTTCCTCCGCCTTCTCAAGGACAGGCTTCAGGTCCGCTGGGTCGCAATGCTTGTACACTGCGCGGTCGGCCTTCGAGAGCCGCACGCCGTCGATGATGCTCCCGTGGTTGAGCTCGTCACTGATTATTATGTCGCCAGCATCTGCGAGCTGCGGGATCAATCCGGCATTTGCAGCAAAGCCGGTCTGATACACGAGCGAAGCCTCGGCCCCCTTGAACATCGCAAGACGCCTCTCGAGGTTCATGTGGATGTCCATATTGCCCGCGATTGGACGGACCGAGCCCGAGCCGGCTCCGTGCGTCTTGACTGCATCGATGGCCGCCTGCTTGACTTTCGGGTGATTGCTCAGGCTGAGATAGTTGTTCGAACAGAGCATGAGCACGCGTTTGCCGTCGACCACGCATCTCGGCGTGCTCGGTCCCTCGAGCTCCCTCAGCTTCCAGTCCAGCTCGTTGTTGACGAGCTGTTCGTACTCGGAACGCAGAAAACCAACCGGGTCTCTTGTGGCCATTTCGTCACCACTCGGGCTTCAAGGAAACCTTAGCCGCCGCCTTGCTGCGGATCAGGTGCATTCCCTCCTCGATGTCCCTGATAGGTAACGTGTGCGTGATTATAGATGATATCTTAGACCTGAACGAGGGCTTCTTGAGGAGTGCGTACATCTGATCCCAGGTCTCGAACATCCTCCGGCCCGTGATGCCGTGGACGGTGGCGGATTTGAATGTGATGGCGTTGTTGACATCGACAGTAACGGGATCGTTGTACAGGCCCAGGATCGACACCCTTCCGCCAGGAGTGAGCATATCGAACACTTGCCTGAGTGCAGGCGCTGCTCCCGACATCTCAAGGCAGACGTCCGCCCCGTTCCCTTGCGTCGCCTCGCGGACCGCCTTAACGAGCGCTCCGTTCCCCATGCCCGCGTCGAGCACAAGGTCGGCGCCCATCTTCTTAGCGAGCGCGGATCTGACCTTCTCGGAACCCAGCTCGCTGACGATGACCTTCTTCGCGCCCAGCTCCTTCAGGAGGGCCACGGCCATCAGGCCAATAGGGCCAGCTCCTGCCACGACCACATTCCCGCCCTTGATGTCGTCTATGTAGTCCGCGGGCAGGACCGTGAAGGTCGCGTTGCCCAGAGGCTCGAGGAGCGAGCCGAGGTCCGGCTTGATGTACGACGGAAGCTTCATCGCGTTCCGTTGGGGTATCTTGACAAACTCGGCGAAAACGCCGTCCGTGTCCACTCCGAGGATCCTCATGTCCCTGCAGATGTGCATCCTGCCGGTCTTGCACTGATAGCATGTGCCGTCAACGATGTGGGTCTCGGCAGAGACCAGGTCCCCGACCGCGACCTTCTTGACTCCCTTTCCGACCGCGACTACCTCGCCGCTGAGCTCATGCCCGAAAATGATGGGAAGTCGCTTCACCCTCTTCTGGGCCCAGTGGTTCCAGTCCCAGATGTGGACATCGGTTCCGCATATCGAGGTCCTCAGGGTCTGGACGAGCACCTCGCCGTCGCCCACACTCGGCTTCTTCACGTCTTCTATGCGTGCGCCCGGCTCCCTGCAACACTTGACAACTGCGTACATGGAATGAGCGGAACTCCCGTAAGTTGGGAGGTGAGACAAAGTTCGGAGTTCTTAAGCGATTAGGCCCTACAACAATGCTAAGGTGCTCAGAGCACCTTGATCGGTTTCCTGGGCTCAGGACATACCATTCTCCGGCCGCAGGCGCCGAACATGTCCGGGTGCTGCGTGTGGACCGGTATGAGCGTCTTCGGGGATACCTGCCTGACGATCTGGAAGATCTCGTCCATGCTGGCATGCCCGGACGCGTGCGCCTGCTGGAAGTCGAGCCCGAACCAACTGATCCAATTCTGAAGCACTTCCTCCTGGGCATCGTCCTCCTCGAAGGGTTCGCTCTTGGACCGGATGAACAGGCTTCCTCTGGCGGGTTCTATGTCGATGAGCTCGGTCAGCTGGGGGAAGTCCGTATGGAAGATGAGCTCCCGCTGGTGCTTCTTGACATACGACGAATTGACGATGTTGCCCGAGCGCTCTTTGACCCATTTGTCGCCGTCCTCGTCGAGCAGCTCCTCCGCATACTTGTATTCGTACTTGACCTTCCATGGCGAAGCCGGCTTCCTCCCATCCTTCTTGGCCTTCCTGGACGAGGCCATCTTCCTCACATATACCAGCATGTTGGGATCCTGGAGCGGGTCTGGTACCTTGATCCTCGGGTCTCCTTTGAGCGCTTCAAGAAGATTGGCGACCTTCGCTGATACGACGAATCTCCGGTTCGTGGCCCTGGCGACATCTCTGAAGGTGCGCATCCTGTCGACGTCTTTCGGGTAGAACGACACGATCGCCATCTCCTTCGAGCCGGACACCAGCTTCTTCGCGCGGTCGCGCACGCCCTCCTCAGACATGTTCTCTCGCGGGTCGTTCCCAGCCACCCGGGTCCCCTCGCACAGCATGGCTATCGGCTTCTCGCGGGAGGCCCTCTCTGCAAACTCCTCCGTCATGTCCCCTCTCGGCCCGTGCAGCCTCAGGTCGCCCGTGTAGACCACGCACCCGTCCGTTGTGTGTATAAGGAAACCGTAGGCACCCGGAGTCGAGTGGTCCACATGGATCGGCTCGACCTCGATCGAGTCGACTTTGATCTTGCTGCCAGTACGGAAGGTTCGAAACTCATGCTCCCCGAAATCGGTCCTGCCCATGCTCGTCTCGGTCCAGGAGTTCATGATGGAGCATGTGGATTCCCCGAGGTAGACCGGTATCCCGCGATCCGCGAACCTCAGATGCATCGCGTGATCGAAGTGCATGTGGGAGATGAATATGGCCTGGAACGCAGGAGGCGAATACTTCAAGTCGGTATGCTTCAGCAGCTCGACATCGTAGAGGCCTGGTATCTTAGGGAGCATGTCGAAATGGAAATAATCCTTGAGACCGAAGCGGGGCTCCCTCGGAGTCAAGTACTCTGCGAAGTACTTGTCCTTGAGCCCAAAGGGCTCTCCGAAATCGAAGAAGACGCGAGTCCCCTTGTCCTCGAGAAGGATCTTGTTGCCACCGATCTCATTGGCCCCGCCGAAGAGAGTAATAAGCACCATGTTTCCCAGACCACTATCAAATCAGGACGATTGCACCTCAAGTGCGCGCGACTGCAATCAAGCTTTTGGTCGTGCCGTTCTCGGCATCATGAGCGAACTGAGCCACGGCCCCGAAGAACTCGTCCAAGGTCGCGAGCCTGGGCCTCGCGGGCCTGTCTGCGATATCTGCCAGCCTCAGCCAGGCGGGCAGGTCGCGCACGCCCGTGATGCGCTCGCTCACCACGGACCGGTTATAGGGCCGGTCCACGAGTATCGCCTCGATCCCACAGTCCCTGACTGGTATTATGTCGAGACTCGGCATGTCGCCGATCATGATGGACTCATCCCTCCTGAACCCGTTCTTCTGGAGGTACTCAAGTATCTTCTTGCCCTTGTGCCCGTTCACCATTATCTCGTCGAAGTAGTCCCTGATCCCGAACTTGTCCAGGAGTGCGTTCAGAATGAGCTCGCTGTTCCGAGAGACCAGGCAAACCGTGTCGACCTCACCCCTGAGCTGCTCCAGGGCTTGGCGTACTCCCTTGTCGAGCTCGAAGAAGTCGACGGCCGCCTCGGCAGACGGGTTCTCCCAGAAGACCCATCGCGACCTGCCGTGCTTAGGGACATAGAGCGTCCCTTCGGCGTCCAGGAATATGTGTCTGTACTTGTGTTTCGGCTTGGCCGAATTCTGACTCATCGTAACCTTGGAGCACAGACTCGTGACTTCATGGAACTCCGAGACGGTATGACAGAACATGATACTGATAGCTGGCCGTGCGATTCTTAATTTATATTAGTATGACGATAGTTTTTATCATATCAGAAAGAGTAAAGAGCATGGGCGCTCTATTGTCTCCTGGTGCAGGAAATGGTCGTAATCTTCGGAACCCTCGGATACCGCCCCAAGTCGCTCATCCCAACCATCAGGTCAACTCCCAACGTGGACAAGGTCGTGTTCTACTACGGCATCGATCCCGCCGACAAGGAGGCAAGCTCGAAGGTGCCTGAGGCGAGGAAGAGCGTAGTCGACTACTGCAAGAACATGAAAATCGCAGTCGACCCCGTCGAACTCCCAGACGTGTACGATTTCAAGAACATCGCGATGAGGATAAGGAACGACATCAGGAAGCACAAGAGAGATGGCAAGGAGATCGCGGTGTTCAACATCGCCGGGGGCACGAAGCCAACGTCGTCTGCAGCGCTCCTAGCGTGTATTCTCGAAGGCATCCCCACGGTATACGTCCATGACAGGACCTACGAGGAGATCCACCTGCCTCTCCTCAGGATGGAGTATAACGAGGTGCTGTCCAAGGAGGAGCAGGAGATACTGCGGACCCTCTTGAAGAACAGGACGAAGGAGCTCACCGAGGTGGAGCTCGCGTCGCTCGTGAACAAGCACAAGGCCACCGTGAACCACCACATCAAGAACCTGATTGCCAAGGGCGCGGTCAGGCTCGAGAAGCACAATCAGGACGCGCGCAAGAAGATCGTCAAGATCGAGGAGTCTGCAGAGCTGCTGCTCGGTGATGACCTTTGAGGATACTCATTTCGACTTTCCGGGAGGGCGATCTCGAGAAGCTGACCCTGGCCATGAGGCGACTTCCCTACGACAAGCTTGTCATTCTGGGGACAGAGCTAGATACTGGCTCAGCTTCCTTGTCCACGGTGAAGAAGCTCGAGGAGATGGCAGGGCACGAGGTGGAGGTCGATGAGCTCGACGAGGAGGACTTCTTGACGCTAGTAGATGAGGTCTCCGCTGTACTGTCGAAATACTCGCTGGACCCGAAGACGAACTCCCGCAACTCCATCACCCTCAATATCAGCGGGGGATCGAAGCTCCTCGGAGACGCATCCCTCTTCGCAGCCTTTAGGATGGGAATCGAGACCTATCACTGCGAGAACAGAGTGACCAAGCTCCCGGTGATCAGAGGTGTCACCGCAAGAGATAGATTCACTCCCATGCAGCTCGATCTCATCGCGGCAATTGGGAGAGGCCAAGTGATATACGAAGACCTTGTGAGACTCATGGAGCCTGCGTCGAAACAATCCACGGACAGGCTGATCAGGGAGCTGAAGAAGCAAGGCATTCTCGGTTCGGAGTTCAGGTCCAGCCGCATATTCGTATTCTTGTCGGACACGGGAAGGGAAGTCCTGAATGCCATAAGATTAGGTGAGACAGCGAACTCATAGTGATCCGAAGCTAGCGATCGACATCTTCTCCGGCCTCGAGTATCAGCTGCACCATCGCATAGATGTCCTCGATTCCCTCGCCTGAGTCCGCGCTCACGGGTATGAGCCCGTGACCAGCGCCGACCGTCTCGAGCGCCTGCAGGAACTCAACGTTCACCTGTGTCTGCGCGTCGACGGATTCATCGAGCAGCGCGTTGAACAGCGAATAGTAGTCCCCACTCCAGGACTCGATCCGCTTCCAATCAGCGTCGCTGACGGTATCCGATTTGGCCAAGACCGTGATCATGGGGAAAGGCAGCCGGAATTGGACCGTCGCAGAAAGCATCAGAGACGATACAAACCCGTTCGCTGTCCGTGCCAACGCAGGATCGAAGAGGTACGCGAGCACGGCGGCATCTCCGCTGAGCTCGTCTATGACGACTCTGCTGCTCTGCCTGAACGCGAAAAGCTCCACCTGGCCCGGGGTATCTATGAGCACATAATCTGTATCGAATCCGTTGATGACCTGCGAGATCTCCTTGATGTTGAGCGCAAGCAGGTCAGCAGCAGCTATCTGGGCCCCGTTGGGGCCGAGTCCATATTGCTCCATGACTTCGGAGAGCTTGATCCAGTCACGGACATCCACATCGGGCGCATATAGCAGCGAGTCAGCACCCGGGTCAAGGTTCACAGTGATGGCGTCATAGCCCTGGTTCCGAAGCCACACCTGGACGGCATTGGTCAAAGTGCTCTTGCCACATCCAGCAGTCCCGACGAGATACAGATGATTGGCAGGCATCGACTGACATCCTACTCTCTCAGCAAGGTGCCTCTAGCATTTATCATTTTTGAAGTATGCGAATGAACCTCGTACGATCGCATGCCGGTCAGAATAAGTGTGGGAGCGGGCCTGAAGGGATTCGAACCCTTGGCCAACCGGTATCTCCTTCAATCTTTCCAATTGAAGTAAGAGCCGGTTGCTCTACCTAGCTGAGCTACAGGCCCGCAGAACCGCAGTATAGGATGACCGTTTATAAAACTATCGTGTTTGTCTCGAAATCCTGATGATGCTGGCTTTGCGGAATCCAGAGTCATTGACCTTTCCGACAATGTCCTTCTAGATGTGATATGATTCTTTATATTAAAATAGCATTAATTAAATCCGTACCGCGAACGCTACATCAACCTCCCCGCTCGAGTATGTCGATGGTGAACTCGCTCCTCCGTGAACGTAGCAGCTCGTTGAAAGCCTTCTTCTGTTCAGGCTCCAACAGCACAATCTGGTATGACCTAAGCAGATCCTCAAGCCTGCCCTTGGCGCGCTCCTTGGCGCTCTTGGAACCCCCCTCGGCCCACTTGTTCCTGCTTGACCGGTCGGAGAGCTTGGGCATCATATGCTCCTTCCTGAAACGCATCAGAGTGTTCATCTCCTTCAGATAGCTGCCCATCGGCCCCACCTTCTCCATGAGCTCGACGGACAGCGTCTCATGGTTGACCTCGACGCCTTGTGAGAACCTGATCGCAGCCGCCGCGATCTCTTCGTCAATGGCGAGCTGGACCGGTGAGAATGTATTGAACGCCTCGGTCGAGCCGATGAATAGGTCGGAGAAGTCGGCTCCGGCAGCCATCGCGGCGAATGCAGCAAAGGCCTTCTCGTACGAAGTCTGCTCGTCGACCGCTTTTGAGTCGCTCTGGACGCCCATGTTGCTCGGCAAGTTGTAGTATTTCGCCATCTGGATCGCACCCACGCCGATCAAGGAGAACTCTGGGGAGCCGGTTGAGGCCGAACCCGACCGCATGTCCAATGGACACGAAACGGAACCGTAGATGATCTTGGGGTCCTTCGTCACACAGCTGGCAATCACGATGGAGCTCAGCACCTCCGCGTTCTGCTGGGCAATTATACCTGCGACTGAGGCAGGGGCGGTGCCCCCGGCAAGCGCCATCACCGTGACGAACACAGGTGCCTCGATAGCAGCATACCCCAGGAGAGCATCCAGCATTGTATGCTCATGTGCGAGGGGACTTATCGGGTCGACATAGCCTGCAAACATGGGAGCCTTGATCAGAGCCTCCCGGTCCCCCTTCAGAATCTCCCCCAGCTTGATGGAGAATTCCACATCGGCCGCATCCGTGCTGCCTCCGAACGTGAACTTCGACGAGTTGACAAGGCCTGCGATCATGCACACCTCGCGTCTTGTCTCGTCGGGCACGTCGTATGCAGTCATCGGAACATACGCGATGTTCACATCGGGCATTGCGTCAAGGAGCCGGCAACAGTAGATCCCGTCCCGGAGGGTCGGTCTCCTTGCCTCATCGTTCTTGGGATCGATGTACCACACGCACTCGGCACCGGGACCCAGCTTCGTCTTGCCGTCGATCGCCTGGATAGTGTTCTTCTCGTCTCGTGCGTGAAGCTTGAAATCATCCCTGCAGCTCTTGACGGACTCCATAACGATGGATTCTGGCATCTTGACCCGCCTGGCAGCCCTGTCAACAGGCAAACCCTTCTTCTCCAATAGGTCAAGTGCGCGATCGGAATTGACAAGCACTCCGGTCTTGCCCAGGACTTCTAGTGTCGCGCCGTGTATGGCGTCCAGATCGCTCTTGTCAAGGACCTTCAACATCTGCTTCCTAGAAACCACAGTGCAACACACTCCAGCCCAGTCCCACCCGAGTCGAAAGCGCCTCGCTTGTCTGTAAATTCCAGACACCCACCGAGGCTACTTCCAGCGGCCGCAATGCCTTTCGACTAGATAAACTAGTTTCAATCTTCCCGCGTTGGCCAGCATGTCCGGAATCGAAGGATTTAAGAGCTCATGGAATCTTCGAGCCCTTGGATGCACTTGGACTTTGTTTCCATTCTAAGCAGCGGGAGTTGTGGCAACTCCATCCTTGTTGGCTCCGAAGGGAGAGGTGTCCTCATCGATGCGGGCATATCGTGCAAAGAACTCGAACGAAGGTTGTCCGCAGTCGGCTATGAACCCTCTCAGATCGACGCCCTCGTAGTCACACACGAGCACACGGACCATGTTCGGGGAGCAAGGAGATTCTGCATCGAAAACGGTCTGGCGATCCATGGGACTAGGGGAACACTCGCCCTGACTCCTTCGGAAGGAGTCAGGACCGTCACATTCCACGCGGGATCGGATTTCAAGATAGGGAGCGTTAGGATCAAACCGTTCAAGGTTCGGCACATGGCTGCCGAACCGGTGGGGTTGAAACTGACGCTCAAATCGGGATCGGTCAGTATCGCCACGGACCTGGGATCCGTGACTCCAACAGTAGTGCGCGAGCTTGTGGGCTCGATGATACTCGTCGTAGAGGCGAACTATGACGAGAACATGCTCAGATCCGGAACATATCCCGAATTTCTCAAGGACGCGATTGCAGGGGACTACGGACACCTGTCAAACGCGAATGCAGGAGATCTCGTCTCGAAATCGGCTGTTGATTCAACCCGAAGAGTGATACTCGCTCACCTGAGCAGAGAGAACAACAAGCCCGAGCTGGCGAGAGAAGCAGTGGAAGATGCTGTCAGAGGGTTGCACGACACATTAAGGGTTGATGTCACGGAGCACGGAGGCTCCAGCGGTCCATTCTGGCTACGATGACCCTATGACCTTGGCCTTGCCGTGCGAGACCAGTGTCTTGGCGATATTCCTCGGCAGGGAGATGATGTCTTCCTTTCGCAGCTTATAGTCCTTGTCGACGCCAGCAAACGTTGGCAGATCTTCCAGGACTCTCACCATGACGAGTTCTTCGGCCTCCTTCACCTCACCTTCCGCCTTCTTATCGCAGGCTTCTGGTGAAGGGGCTTCGGGAAGCGATACGACGTCCTTCGGCTGGGTGAATCTTGGGCCGAACTCCTCGAAGTCCGCGTTCGAGTCCTTGTGGGCTCCCATCACGGAAATGAGGCTAGAGAACAGTACCAGTTCGTCCGGGGTGAGGTTGGCGGTATCCGGATTGTCGCCCGCGACCTTGCGAAGCGCGAGGAGCGATATCTTGCGCTGTCTGAGCTCGTACACCCTCTTCGCCTTGTCGATGGCTTTCTTGAGCTGGTCATTGATCATCATGCTTGCCTGGGACATCGAGTTCATAGCGACCTCTCGCTCGCTCTCCTTCCTCAGCGTCTTGATGTACAGACCTATCTTGTCGTACAGGGCCGGATCGACCTTTGTCAGCTGAGAGGACTTGTTCTCCTGGCGGAAAAGCCCCATGATATCTTCGTAGGTGATGTCCCCCCTCTCAGCAACCATCGAATCACGCATACATCAATTGGATATTAATTGCTTTTGAACCAGAGCAGTACACGCAGCAACTATAGGTATGACTGGACATACATACGCCAAGGTCCCATATGAAGCCGCAAGATTACTTGAGGCCTGCTAAAGACGGATGCATTCTATCCGTAGACGCCTCGCCAGGAGCAGACAGGACCGAGATCGCGGGCATCAACCCATGGCGCGGGACGATTCAGATAAGGATAGCTGCCGAGCCAAGGGAGGGTGCGGCAAACGAAGAACTTGTCAAGTTCCTTGCGACTAAGCTCGGGGTCCCCACAACCTCGATAGCGATTGTGCGCGGGGCTAGGTCTTCTAGGAAGACGGTTCACGTCAAGCTCGACGCCGAGAAGGTCAAGGATCTGATGGGGCGAGAATGAATGCTGACCGCGGAGGAGCGCCTGGAGGAGCTGGAGCGCGTATTCCAGCAGCTGGAGGACGAGAGTGAAGAACGACCCATCGTAGTGGAGGGGCTACGAGACGTGGCGGCTCTCAAGAGACTGGGCATCACCAAGAACGTTCTCGCCATCAACCGAGGAGTCTCGGTCTTCTCGTTCGCAGAACAGATCTCACGCAAGTGGAAGGGCGCAATCATACTGACGGACTGGGACAGGCGCGGAGGACAGCTGGCAAGGATGCTGAAAGAGGCTCTCTCCGCAAACGGCGTTGCGGCAAATGGCCACTTCAGGACCCAGCTCGTCATCCTCTCGAAGAAGGAAATCAAGGACATCGAGAGCCTGCCCAAGTTCATCGAGAACCTCCGAATCCATCAGAGGCCACAGATCAGGCGAGAGATACGAACGAGTCGGCAAGGATAGTGCCATCACAGCGAATCCGTACAGGAGCAAAGGATTTAGATTAGTAACTCAATCAAACGCGCATGGCACTCTCTGAGTGTTCGCTTGAGATGCTCCAGTACCTCAAGCTGAAATCAGTTGAGGAGCTTTTCTCGGACATACCCGCCTCTGTCAGGACCGACGGCCTCCGCCTTCCTGACGGCCTCACCGAGCTGGAACTCAGGAGAGAGCTCGAGGCCATGATGGCGGTGAACAGGACCGTGTCTCAGCAGCCGACTTTCCTCGGCGCTGGGGTCTACCATCACTTCATTCCTGCAGCCGTGAAGACGATCGTGATGCGCTCCGAGTTCATCACTTCGTACACTCCATACCAACCCGAGATCAGCCAAGGAATGCTCCAAGCGCTCTTCGAGTACCAATCCTTCATGACAGAGCTGACAGGCATGGATGCCGTGAACTGCAGCATGTACGACGCGTCGACCGCCCTCGGAGAGGCTGTGCTGATGAGCTACCGGTTATCCGGAGGGAAGAAGTTCCTCATCAGCAGGGCGATAAGCCCGGAGAAGAAGCTCGTCGCGCAGACGTACGCAAGAGGCGCAGACATACAACTCACGGAAGTGGGGTACGATCCCATGACCGGGTCCGTGGACCTAGAAGACCTGGAATCGAAGATGGATCCAGATGTCTCGGGATTCTACTTCGAATCACCGAATTTCTTCGGGTTGATAGAACCTGGAGCAGCCGAGATACGAAACATCCTCGGTGCCAAGACCATGGTGGTCGGCGTGAACCCGATGGTGCTCGCGCTGGTCAAACCACCGGCAGACTATGGCGCGGACATCGTCGTTGGCGACGCGCAGGTATTCGGATCGTCCATGAGCCTTGGCGGGCCGATGATCGGCTTGTTCGGGTGCAAGATGGAACATGTCAGGAAGATGCCGGGAAGGCTGATCGGCCTCACCGTCGATTCAGACAACAGACGGTCGTACTGCATGACTCTCCAAACCAGGGAGCAGAACATCCGCAGAGGCAAAGCCACATCGAACATATGCTCGAACGAGGCCCTTCTGGCAGTGGCATCCGCTGCTTATCTGTCTCTGGTCGGCAAATCGGGCCTGAAAGACATCGCCGCCAAGAACATCGAACACGCGTATCTTCTAGCAAGCCGCATAGGTTCACTGAAAGGTTTCAAGGCCCCTCACTTCAAGGGCACGCACTTCAACGAGTTCGTCGTGACCTCGGAGATCGACCCGAACAGGATCCACGAGGAGTTGCTCAGCAACGGGATCCACGGGGGCTTCCCCCTAGGAAAGGACTTCCCGGAGCTGAAGAACAGCGTCCTCTACGCGACCACCGAGATGCACACCAAAGGAGACCATGATCGTCTGGTGAACGCACTGGAGGCGGTCAGATGAACTACCACCAGGCTGTTTACGATGTCCCCTCGGTGTTCGAGAGCTGTGACCGTCCGAAGAAGCCGAAGGCCTTCGACAACACTGTCGGAGGTCTCATCCCTGAGAACCTGGTCAGGCACGGACTTGACATACCAGATCTCCCGGAAAGGGATGTGGTCAAACACTTCGTGAACCTCTCCCAGATGAACTTCGGGGTCGACAACGGACTCTATCCTTTGGGTTCGTGCACGATGAAATACAACCCGAAGGTATGCGACGAGATCGTCTCCTGGAAGACCGTCTCCGACTTGCACCCGCTCCAAGATCCATCCACGATCCAAGGCGCCCTCAGGCTCATGCACGAGTTGGAGCAGATGCTTTGCGAAATCGGGGGCGTCGATTCTGTGACCCTCCAGCCCGCGGCAGGCGCCCACGGGGAGTACACTGGAATCCAGTTGGTCCGGGCATACCATGAGGCCAACGGAGAATCGAGGAAGGAGATCGTACTGCCAGACACATCACACGGAACCAACCCGGCGAGCGCGGCCATGGTCGGATACGACGTCCTCGAATTGCCCTCCAAAGAAGGCTGTGTCGATGTCGAGGCGGTCAAGTCGGCGGTCTCGAAGGATACTGCCGCGTTCATGCTCACCAACCCCAACACGCTTGGTCTTTTCGAGAAGGACGTCTGCGAGATAGCTGGAATAATCCACGACGCGGGAGCTCTCCTGTACTACGACGGCGCCAACCTCAACGCCATCATGGGCAAGACCTCGCCGGGCAAGATGGATTTCGACATCGTGCACTTCAACCTGCACAAGACCTTCGCAACGCCGCACGGAGGCGGAGGGCCGGGGGCGGGCCCTGTGGGAGTCAAGAAGAGACTTGAAGAGTTCCTCCCGGTTCCGAGGATCGTGCTGAAGGACGGGAAGTACCAGCTGGACAACGACAGGCCCAAGAGCATCGGCAAGGTCAGGGCGTTCTTCGGAAACTACGCAGTGCTCGTGCGCGCGTACGCATACATACGTCTGCACGGCGGCAACGGCCTCGTCTCTGTGTCCGAGAACGCGGTCCTGAACTCCAACTACCTGAAAACGCTCCTCAAAGACACCTTCGAGCTGCCCTACGGGGATCTCCGGAAACACGAATTCGTCATGAGCGGGAGGCCCTTGAAGGCCAAAGGTCTGAAGACGATGGATTTCGCGAAGCGTTTGCTGGACTACGGGTTCCATGCGCCCACCGTATACTTCCCGCTGGTCGTCGACGAGGCGATCATGATCGAGCCCACCGAGACAGAATCGAAAGAGACCCTCGACCTGTTCGCGGACGCCTGTAAGAAGATCGTGGCCGAGGACCCCGAGGTGCTAAGGACGGCCCCGCACAACACGGCCAGGAGCAGGCTGAACGAGGCGAAGGCAGCCAGGGACATGATATTCAGCTGGCGCGGATACGAGAAGAAGATGCAGGCCGACGCCGAGAAGGCTAGACCCTGTTGAACCGAGCTGTGATAAGAGTTCTCGAGCCGGTCACGCCCTGGATCGTCCTGAACTTGCCCAGGACCATGTCGCAGAGCGTGTCATAATCCTTGGTCTCCACTCTGACGATGAGGTCGAACTGGCCGAAAAGCTGGTGCACTTCGGACAGGCCGGGGAGCTTGCGCATCTGCTCGAGGACATAATTTTCCTTCCCGGTTGCTGTTGTGATGAGCACGTAGGCTACGACCAGACCATCACCTGACCAGCCTGTAAGGTTGTTGATGCATATAACACAATCTCCCCATGGCCAGTGCACAGTTCTGGGCTTCGCTGGCCCTGTGGAAACGGTTATCTACGGTTACCGGCAATGCGATGCTGGAATCATGTCGGGCTTCGTCGTTTTAGAAGGGATCGACGGCTGCGGAAAATCCTCCGTCGCGAAGCTCCTTGTGAAGAGGATAGGCAAGAGGGCCGTCTTCACGAGGGAACCCACGGACTCCTGGATAGGCAAGGCGGTCAGGAGGGGGGACAAGCGCGAGCTGAGCCCCTACACAGATGCGCTCCTCTTCATGGCTGATAGGGCCCAACACACACAGGAGATCTCCAAGCTCCTTGGCAAGGGCAGACTGGTCATCTCCGACAGATACTACCATTCCACGGTGGCCTACCAGGCTGCTTGCCTGAAGGGCATTTTCAAGGGGGATCCCTTCAAATGGCTTCTAGAGGCCAACCTCAAGATATCGCTCGAGCCCGACCTCACCATCATCCTGGACATACCCCCCAAACTGGGGCTGAAACGAATCGAGGGCAGGAGCAAACTCTCCAGGTTCGAGCGGCTTGCCTTCTTAGAGCAAGTGAGGGCAAACTACCTCAAGCTGGCCCGCCTGGACAAGACGATAGTCAGAATAGATGCCAGTGGAGACCTGGAGTCGGTAACGGATGCCGTTCTGGAGCTAGTTAAGGAGAGGAATCTTTAAGCCCTCTGTGATTCTCATGATATCTGCCATGCATCCAGCGGACCATCTCAGAGGGACCAAGAGCGACAAGCTGAAAGGCCGCAAGATCGTCCTCGGAGTGACGGGCAGCATCGCTGCAGTCGAGACTGTGAAACTCTGTCGGGAACTGATTCGCCATGGGGCAGAGGTCCACGCGGTCATGTCCAAGGACGCTCAGGTGATAATCCATCCCTGGGCCCTAGAGTTCGCAACCGGTCGGCCCGTGACCACGGAGATCGATGGCAGGGTGCAGCACGTCGCGTTCTGCGGAGACGTTCCGGACAAGGCAGATTTGTTGCTCATCGCCCCTGCCACCGCGAACACCATATCGAAGATCGCGTGCGGCATCGACGACACGCCAGTCACGACTTTCGCGACAACGGCGCTGGGATCTGGGATCCCCGTGATGCTCGTCCCGGCCATGCACTACTCGATGATGGCGCACAAGATTGTTCTCCAGAACATCAAGGTCCTGGAGAAACTGGGAGTTCAAGTCATAGCCCCGAAGGTCGAGGAGTCTAAAGCGAAGATGCCGTCGATAGACACGATCGTGTCCTCGGTCATCGCGGCAATCGGCAAACAGGACCTCGTGGGAAGGAAGGTGCTCGTGATCGCAGGAGCGACCGAAGAGCCCATAGACGACATCCGCGTGGTCTCGAACCGCAGCACGGGCGAGACCGGCGTTGAGCTGGCAAGGGCGGCTCATGAGAGAGGAGCCTCGGTCGAACTTTGGATGGGAAGGCATGAAACGGAGTTGCCCGAGCACATCAAGATCACGAGATTCTCATCGTTCAACGACCTGGCTCGGATGGCCAAGGGAAAGAGGTTCGACATCGTGTTCTTCCCGGCGGCGGTCTCTGACTTCTCCCCGAAGAAGGTGGAGGGTAAGATATCGTCCGAGCTGTCCAAACTGACGATCGACCTGAAGAGGAACCCGAAACTCATCGACTCCATGAAGGCGAAGATGATGGTCGGATTCAAAGCTCAGGCTAAGGTCAGCGACGAGAAACTCATCGCCGAGTCCATGAAGCTCCTGAAGAGGGCGAAGTGCGCGTTCGTTGTGGCCAACAAGATGGAGAACGTGAAGGCCGGCAGAACGAGCGTCGTCATCGTCGAGAAGGACGGGAACACCGAGCTTATCGAGGGCACTAAGCAGCAAGTCGCAGACAGGATCATGGACAAAGCGGTCAGGATGATGTGATGCGAGCGTCCGCCTTCTGTCCGGGCCACATCACCGGATTCTTCGAGATTTGCGAGAGGAAGGACCTCTTGTCGACCGGGTCCCGAGGAGCTGGGCTCTGCCTCACGCTGGGAGCCACATCGAGAGTCGTCATGAGAGACTCATCGAGGCAGTCTGTCAAGGTCAAGATCGACGGTAAGGAATCCAGAGCCGAAGTGACCAAGACTGCCGTGAGGCGCCTGATTGGAGCGAAGAAGTTCGCGATCGAAGTCGATACGAGACTCGACCTTCCGCAGAGCCAGGGATTCGGCATGAGCGCAGCTGGAGCGCTTTCCGCATCCATAGCAGTCGCGGACATGGTAGGCGCCGGCAGACAAGAGGCGTTCGAGGCTGCGCACATCGCTGAGATCGAGCACAGATGTGGGCTCGGAGACATTTCCGCCCTCCACAGAGGAGGGATCACAATCCGAGAGCGGCCTGGCCTGCCCCCGAAAGGAAAGGTTTTGAGGATCGAGGGGGAGCCCGAGGTTATCCTCTGTGTCTTGGGAGGTCGACTACTCACCCGCACGGTCCTGACGAACCCAACAAAGAGGAGAGCAATCAACGCGAGCGGCTCGCGCAAGGTGGACCAGATCATCAGGAAACCTTCAGTTGAAGAACTGTTCAGACTCAGCTCCGAGTTCGCCATCGAGACGGGGCTCGCCTCCAAGCAGACACTCGAGGCGATGAACGCTGCCTCCAAGCTAGGAATGGCGAGCATGTCGATGCTCGGAAACTCGATATTCGCAGTTGGAGACACCAATGGACTCCGCCGGGTGCTCTCTGATCTCGGCGATGTATGGACCTGCAAGGTTGACAAACGAGGACCGAGAGAACTCTGATCTGTGGACGAAGCGTCTTCATTCATAGAGCGTGAACAGCTTATCGTCGCCACCCACATCGAAGATGCCTATTCTCGCGCCACTGTCCAGCCATCCGTGCGAGTAGTTGATGCACGCGAAGGCGTTCACGAGATCTCCCTTCTCCTCGAAATCCTTCGCATCGTCGAAGTATGCCTTAGCCATCCTCAGAAAGTCGTCTGCCAGCTTCCGATTGAAAGACTTCTCGGGAGCCGCGATCTTGATCTTCTCGAGTGCCTGAGAAGTGAGGCGTATGTACCGCTGGACCCGCTCCTCTGTTATGACCGAGCCCTTCGCGGTCATGTCAGTTACCCCTTCGAGGGGATGACCTCGACGCTCTCGCCGCCGTGCTTCGACTCCCTGGGCCGTATCTCAACCAGCAAAGGCATCGAGACGCCTCCGCCGGTTATTATCGCGCTCCCTATCGGCAAGCGCTGGATCTCCTCCTCCATGCCGACAGTGAGGCCTTCTATGGACGAGGCGATGGCGTTCAAGTCGTTCGGGTTGGTGACCTTCAGGATGACCTGTGTGTTGCACTGGCTCAGGACGTTCTTGTCGATCTTGGCAGCTCTCTGAGTGATCACCATCAGCCCAAGCCCGAATTTCCTGCCCTCGGACGCTATCGTCCTGAAGATCTTTGAACAGGACACTTGACCCTGTTGCGGGCAGAAGTTGTGCGCCTCCTCGACGACGAGCATCATCGGGGGGATCTTGTCAACTTTTCTGAGCTCGAACAGCGCATTGCCGATCCTGTTCACTATGAGTTCCTGAATATCCGGAGGCGTCCCCCTCAGATTGATGATCGTGCACTTGCCCTTCTGTATGAGCTCGTCTATCTTCGTGCCCTGCTCGGCGAAGACATCTATCTCGTTCAGGTACTCGAGCTCGGTGATGAGCGCGCCGCTCGCACCCTCTCCGCCCTGTTCCAGAACTGCGATGATGTCGTTGAGAGTGAATGTGCCCTTGGTCTCCTTGAGGATATCAACTGCCCTCCTCAGCATTGTGAGGAAGGATCTGACGTTCTTGATGTTCGTCAGGCTCAGGATCTCCCTGGCATCAAGGTTGTGCAAGGTGAATTTGAGCGGCTTTGCGCCCTTGTTGATACTCGGGTCAGTCGCGAACTCCGCGATCTTGTCATCATATGCCCTTGGGGTCACTCCGAAGTCTCGCGAGGTCTTCTTCACGACCCCCTTGTGCTTCATGCTCGAGTATTCCCCATGAGGGTCGATGACGCACACCGTCACGCCATGCTTCATCAGCTCCTCGATGATAGCCCCCGAGCAGTAGGACTTCCCGCCGCCAGTCTTGCTCAGGATACAGACGTGCTTCTGGACCATGACGTTGATGTCCAATTCGATCTTGACATTGTGACCCGCAAGTAGGCCGATATATGCCCCAGCCTCGGAGTTCTCCTTGATGCCGACGACCTTCTTTATGAGCTCTTCTTGTGCCCTGTATACGATGATCCCTGCCTTCAGAGGCGTCCGCGGAACCTGCAACAGATTCCTGTCGTCGCGGTAGCCCACAACGGAGATGGCTGCTGACTGCTTCTCCTCGATGTTGACGGGAGTTCCGTGATCGATCCCAACCGCGCCCTCGATGGTGAGGTTGGTCTTGTTCTCGACCTCTGAGACCTGGCCCAGAACCCATCCGTCAAGGTCGTGCTTGACCTGGACATACTCCATCTTCTCCAGGGGTGACGTGACACCGCAGTTGAAATTCAGAGTGCCGACGTTGCCATAGATGATGCCGACCGCCTGCATGCCGTCGAGTGGTTTCTTCGTAGTCATGCCCCTCGATTTGTGCTGCGGCGAACCATGTGTTGCGGGGGTCTGGGTGGCAGGCGCCGAAGGCACCTGCTGTGAGAGGTAGGGCTGGCCAATGCTACTATTCAACTGCATCCCATCCGACTGCTCAATATAATACCGTAGATTCTATTTATGCTTTCGCCAGCGCTTGCCAACACCGTTTTCGCGCGCGCCTGCTCGCTCAACTTATAAGAGAAGGTACTCCATTCCCCGCTCAGGATATCATGTTCGTCGTCGGGGGGTCGGCTTCTCAGCTCCTCTCCAAGGAGCTGGCGAAATGCCTGAAAGCGAAATTGGCGAAGGTCGAGATCAAACGGTTTCCGGATGATGAATGCTACGTGCGCGTCGAGGACGACATCGAGGGTGAGGATGTGTTCCTCGTCCAGACCGCTTGGCCGGACAAGAATATCGTCGAGCTCTTCCTTCTTCAGGATGCAATCCGCGAATGCGAAGTGTCCTCTCTAACGACTGTCTGTCCCTACTTCGGCTACGCCAGGCAGGACAAGCAGTTCAAGCCGGGCGAGCCGATAAGCGCCCGGGCCATCGCGCGCCTCGTCCAGATGCAGACGGACGAATTCATCACCGTGGACATCCACGCGCCATCGGTGATTGACTGGTTTGACAACGTCTCAGCGAAGAACGTGCACGCATATCCATCCATAGGCAGGCACCTCAAGGGAAAAGGGGTCGAGCTGATTCTATCACCTGACGAGGGACGAGCGGACAACGCGAAGCGTGTCGCAGACGTAGTCGGTTGCGAAGCGGACTTCCTCGTCAAAGAACGATTTGACGGTGAAACCGTCGAGATGACCCCGAAGAAGCTCGGCGTCGAGGGAAGGAAGGTCGCAATCGTGGATGACATAATCTCAACTGGAGGCACGATTGCCAAGGCGGCCGAGCAGCTGAGGAAGCAAGGCGCTTCGAAGATATTCGCCGTGTGCACTCACGGAGTGTTCGCGAAGGGCGGCCTAGACAAGCTGCGGCCTGTCTGCGACGATATATGTTCCACGGACACGATCGAGAATCCCACAACCTGCATCACCGTGGCCCCGGAGATAGCCAGGATAGTCCAGGACTGAAGTGGAAGACACCAAAAGCTACTTATTCACCCCTTCGTTTCTCGACCCTGTCATGAAGAAAGCCGAGGACTTCAGCGAGTGGTACAACGAGATCGTCGAGAAGGCGAACCTGACGGACAAGAGGTACCCCATAAAGGGAATGAACGTCTGGACGCCCTACGGCTGGAAGATCATGCAGGCCATCGATGGTCATATCAGGCAGGAATTCGACGCCACGAACCACAATGAGGTCTGCTTCCCGCTCCTTATTCCCGAAGAGCAGTTCAAGAAGGAGAAGGAGCACATCAAGGGCTTCGATGCGGAGGTCTTCTGGGTCACCTACGCGGGCCTGAACCCGCTCGATGTCAAGCTCCTGCTCAGGCCCACGAGCGAGACCGCGATGTACCCTATGTTCGCGCTCTGGGTGAGATCGCATGCGGACCTGCCCTTGAAGACATACCAGATCGTCAACACCTTCAGGTACGAGACGAAGCAGACTCGAGCGTTCATACGTGTAAGGGAAATCCACTTCTTCGAGTCACATACGTGTCATTCCGACTTCGAGGACGCCGAGAGGCAGGTCAAAGAGAACTACGAGATAATGGAGCGCCTGTCGAGAAAGTGGTGCATTCCCTACCGGCTCCTGAAAAGAACCGATTGGGACAAGTTCCCTGGGGCTTTCTACACGGTCGGCATCGACACTTCGCTCCCGTCTGGAAGGAGCCTGCAGCTCGGATCGATTCATCAATACAAGGAGAACTTCTCACGCCCTTATGAAATCAAGTACGAGGACGAGAAAGGAGAGCACAGATACGTCCATCAGACCACTTACGGCATGAGCGAAAGGCTCGTCGGAGCCGTTGTGGCCATTCACGGAGACGATAAGGGGCTGGTCCTGCCCCCGGACATCGCAACGAATCAGGTGGTCATCATACCCGTACTTGCCAAAGGCGCGACCGAAGCGGTCGGCAAGGCCGCAAAGGAGCTCTTCGAAGAGCTGAAGTCCGCTGGGATAAGGATCCACCTGGACGAGCGGGATGTTCGAC
>MGVW01000030.1 GCA_001800675.1 Euryarchaeota archaeon RBG_13_57_23
CGCTCTGTCTTCAACGTCGTAGATTGCCACCATCGTCTTGGGTGGCTGATACTCAGTCTCGTTTTCTATGACACCCCAATAGTAGGTGGGATGTGCGTTGACGATCAGAACGAGTGTGTCTGCATTGATGAATATCCCCTGCAACTGCATGTAGTGGCTTCCCGAGCCAAAGGTCAGGCCAGAGGTATTGATCACAGACCGATTGCTGAGGGACTGAGGGGGGAATGCCTTGACTATCGTGACATTGTTCGAGGATGCGGCGTAGATGTATTCGCCGTCGGTCTTGACGATATCATCCTCATCCACGCCAACTACCTGGATGTTGGTGGTCGAATACCTTTCACTGACCTCCTGATTGTAGTCAGCTCCTGTCGAATCTGGAGTCCCATAGTACGCCCATCCGTTCGACCCGGGCTTCTCCTTCGTCAAGAATAAACGCAATTCGAGCTCACTGGAGAAAGTGCTCAGGCCCTCCTCGCTCTGGGGCTGGGTTGTAGCGAATCCAATGGTGGCGATCATCATGACTGCAACGCTCGTGAGTGCGGCGCCCATGAGCTTCGTTGTAGGGTTCACGGTCATCGATGAGATACACGGTGCGTTCGCTATATCTAGCCAATCAAATCGTTGACTCGGAAGTCAACGCGAACGCAGCTGATGAGGACTACTGTCTCTTTGTAGCTCTGGCTGCTATCAGCACGGCGCCAACGACAGCGAATATCGGAATGATCAGTGTCGAGAACTCCGGGATCACCGTGGAGTCGACGACTATCTGATCGGAGTCCGTCGGGGCATCGCTACCAGTATCGACGTCGTTTGCCGCCACTGCGTTGACTGTGAAAGTGACTTGCCCTGAGGAAGGAGCCGTCCATTTCACCTGCCATGAGGAGACCGACATAATCGGGACGCCATCGTTCGCTGAAGCTCTTGCGTTCTCTGAGTTGATCTCGACGTTCGGATCCGTCTGCATGGCTGCAGTCATGGTGCCTCCAGACACGTCCATCGAGAACGAGTTCTCTCCATTAGCACCGTTCGCATCAGCTACGGTGATAGTGATCGTGTACGTGACGCTCGGATCGTATGTGGCGGAAAGACCTGTCACTGTGAGCAGACCCTCTGCACCTGTCGGATGACATCCATCGCAGGTGCCCTCGCGCGTCGGAGTTGCGGTAGTCGTCTGCACTGGAGGGAACGCCAGCGCCAGCAGCAATACGAAGCCTGCTACGCCTACCAAGGCCGCCATTCGGAAGCGATAGGTTCTATGTGTTCTGGCCGTGCGAATCCGTGTTCTCTGTTCGACCACGTCTGCTGTCACGCCCCTTTCTGGCGCCATTCTTCGATTACCTGAATCCAACTAACCACCTTCTTCGAGCACTCGTGTCAGTCTTTCACTCATGAGGATGCCCGCGGTTCTGCCTCTGAAAGGGGTAACAGGTATATAACGGTGTTATGTTACATCTGGAAAGCGGAACCGCGTTTTGCGTTGGCCCAGTGATAACGCTATCCTAGCGTCACGCAGATCCGAATGATTGCCCGAACTTGATGTCTAGGCCATCGAACTGAAAGAATCCTGGCCTTGTTCCTGATTGATCAGGTTACTTCGTCAAAAAGGAAGATATCTTCGCTGCAATCTCCTCAGAGTCCTTGTCTACTGGGATCAGCTCCACATCATCAGGTGATTTCGCCCCGAGGCCGAGTTCGATGGCCCTCTTGATTTGGTCCTGTTCGAAGACCTTCTTGTTCTGGATTTTGGGCGTGGTGCCGTGCATCTTGAGGGCGGCGACACCAACGGCATCCAAGGCGACTCTGTCCTTGGCGGCAAATGTTAGGTCCGCCTTCCACCTCGGGCCGCTCATCGGGCCTCCGGAGTAGAACGCCTCCACGCCGTCCATGACGACCAGCGCGGGCTTGTAAGCATAGTTCATCTCAGCGATCATGTTCCTCTGGTTGATGAACGATGTGTGCAACTCGGTCATGTTCTTTGAGTGTACCATGCCAGTCGTGAGCTTCAGCGACATTGTGAAATGTCCACCGTACTGATGCGTCTTGAGGCAGCACAATCCGATGACCGCGTCCGCCTCAAGGACGGGCTTCGCGAACCAGAAACCGTTCATCCAGTGGCTGCCCGGAGGGTTGACCTTCGTCCATCTGTCCTTCGGCATTTCGTCGAAGATCAGGCATTCGAACCCGAGTTCCTCGGCGAGCGCGAAGATACCCTTCTCCTGGAATACCTTGCTGGTCTTTACGGGGCCGCTCCTGTCTCCGAGAATGATCCTCTTCGGGTTCTCCCTTCTGATGATCTGGATAGTCGCCCTTATCGTATCGATGTGGGTCGATCCAGGAGGTGGATCTGCCGTGTTGAAGTTGGGCTTGACCAGAACGCTTTTGTCTCGGAGATCGGGCATGCCCAGTGCGCTCACGACTTTCTGCGTGCCGCGGGCCCTGTCAGAATCGAGCGCCACGAAAACCCTGGATTTCGTCATATATGACTCTACCTCGTCTGTGCAGGTCATTACCCCGATCGCTCTCATTATGTTTGCGCAGAAATCGATTGGAGTGCCAGGTCCACCGCCTCTTTTGGCGTGTCGACCTCTATCAGGTTCGGTATGCGTTTGTTGTGAGCTCTTTCGAGCTTCCAGGTGCGGAGCCCGATCACTCGCTTGCCGATGTTCAGGGCGTGTGCAATCTCCGAGAGGGTACCAAACTCTCCTCCGACTGCGATGATCACATCGGCCGTCTTGACGAGCATGACGTTCCTGCCCGTGCCCATCCCTGTGACGATGGGTATTTGGACGAACTGATTCGCGTCGCCCTTCTTGTCGGAAGGGATTATGCCAATTGTGAGTCCACCTTCCTTCCTTGCCCCTCTGCAGGCAGCTTCCATCACGCCAGTCATTCCGCCGCAGACGACCGCTGCCCCGCGTTTCGCGATCTCGGAGCCCACATCCTCCGCGAGTCTCAATATATCTGGCTCAGCATTGCTCGAGCCAACAACTCCGATGATTTTGAACGCCATTGTCAATCGTAATGTGTTTTGGGGTCATAAACACGAGCCAGTATTCTACTCAAAAGTGGGTTTTCCACCAACATGTTTATTAACCAAGCTCAGCGATAATAGTGCGCGAAAGAATCGGAGGCAACCCCCGATGCCAGACATTAGAGATAGAATGGAAGAGGACAAAGGCATTCTGAAGAAGATACAGAACTTCATACCTGGTTTCAGCGGCTACAGGAAGAGAGAGGATCTCAGAGATGCGGACAAGATGCTCCGCATGCAGCTCGCTGCGAAACTGGGCATGCAGAGGAAGGGTCTCGAGGAATGCCGTGGCTTGGTAGTGAGGAGCTACGGATCGAAGGAGCTCGACATGCTCGGGGGCTTGATAAGCCACTTCAAGAAGCTGGAGGGGCTCGTGGGCCACGCCCAGACGGGCTACTCGGGCTTTGTCGCGGACGTACAGATCAAAGAAGATGAGATGAACAGGCTGTATGAGTTCGATGCTGCCATGATTGACCATATAACCGCCATTTCTGCGAGCATAGACTCATTGAAGAACGCGATGATGGCAGCTGATGAGCAGGCGAGCTACAAGGAGCTCATGAATGTCAAGGCGAGGATCAACGCGTTCGAGGATCAGTACAACAGAAGGATGAACGTCATCACAGGGACGGAGGTGTGATAGATGAGCCTGATCGGTTCAGAGACATTCAAGTGGGAGGATGCGAACAAGCGCGGGAACATAATGTATCGCATGCCCAGGAACATCAAGTGGAACGACAACATCGTTGTTCGTGAGGACGAGCTGGCCGTCTTCTACAGGGACGGCAAGGCGCTCGCGTACATAGACAGGCCTGACAGGTATGCGCTCACATCTCTCAACGCACCTATCATCGGGACCATCTTGCAGAAAATCGGTGGTGTGCAGCAGCAGGCCGAGGTCGTCTACCTCCAGAAGAGGATATTCGACGGCAAGTTCGGGTCAAAGCAGCCATACCAGTTCCGGGACAAGGAGTTCGGGATGGTCAACCTGCGTGTATTTGGAGAGTTCAGGTACAAGGTTTCCGCCCCGGAGAACTTCGTGAACCAGTTCGTTGGTACATTCAACTTCAGCACGAGCGCGGAGGTCGAGGAGAGAATCAAGGAGCAGATGGTGATTCTGATCTACGACTCGCTTGGTGATATGAAGAACGAGGGCATGGGTGTCGCGGACTTTGCGGCCAACCTGACGAATATCGAGCAGGTTGTTCTCACGAGAACCAAGGATCACTTCGACCTATACGGGATAACAATCGACAAGCTCTCAGGGCTGTACGTGTCTCTGCCTGAGGAGGTCCAGAAGGCGGTCGACCTGAAGTCTTCGATGACCATTCTGGGCGCGAACTACATGCAGTACCAGACGGGACAGGCCATGAGAGAGGCCGCCACGAACCCATCGGGAGGGGCGGCCGGAGTCGGTGTGGGGGTCGGCGCGGGGATAGGCATGGGCTATCAGATGATGGGCGCCATGCAGACGCCTCAGCCCGGGCAGCCAGCGCAGGTCGCAGCTGCCCCGCCTCAGATAGCCTGTCAGAAGTGCGGCGTCCTCAACCCGCAGACGAACAAGTTCTGTTCGGGCTGCGGAGGCAAACTGGGCGTCACGATGGTTCCGTGTCCGAACTGCAAGAAGGACATACAGGAAGGAGCGAAGTTCTGCCCAGAGTGCGGCAAGCCGACTACAGTGCCGACCAAGAAGTGCGCCAAGTGTGGCGCCGACGCTCCGGAAACATCCAAGTTCTGTCCATCATGCGGTAAAGCATTGTGATTCAAACCGCTTAGGAGGAACAATAGTCCAGTCAATAGGAGATGAGGTAGCTTGGCAACTATCAAGTGTCCGAAATGTGCGGGACCGGTGCCGTTCGACACCGGAGTCAAGTTCGTGAAATGCCCGTACTGTAGCTCGCAGGTGTATGTCGACAGGACCGGGGCCGGATTCTACTACGCTCTGCCGTTCATGATGGAGGAGGCGCAGGCGGTCGGCGTATTCAGGCGCTGGGCTGCGGGTTCCACAAAGGCGAAGGACCTCGACAAGCTGGCGCAGCTCGCCGGCGTGAAGAGACAGTACTTCCCCGTGTACATGTTCAAGAGGGACGTCAACGGCGTGGAGCAGGTGAAGATCGAGACAGCTGGATCGACCACTCTCCCGGGACTCCACAGCCTCAAGGTACCGGCAGGCGATCTGAAGATATTCGATGCAACGTTCGACACCAAAGGCGCGGAGCTCATCAAGCCGGACATCGAGATGACGGCATACCTCAATCAGCTCCCGGGAAAACCGAAGGAGCAGGCGCTCGTCTACTTCCCGATTTGGAAGCTGGACTATGTCTTCAACCAGAAGAAGTACGAGGCCATCGTAGATGCGTCCTCGGGAGAGGTATTCTCATCGGAGTTCCCGACCAGGGGCTCGAGCGCGTACATCGCAGTCGCGATTCTGGGATTCTTCGCCATAGTTGGCGAGGGGCTGCTCGCCACGACCTCTTTGCTGGCGGCCGTGGGAGCGATCGCAGTCACCGTGGTGGCTCTCTTTGCTCTATCGCTTTTCGTTGCCAGGAGGATGTGATCATGGCTGACTTATCGGTGGGCCTCAACTGCCCAACATGCGGCGGCGCGATACAGATTTCCGAGGGCGAGAACGTCGTGAACTGCAACTACTGCAGCTCGACGCTGTTCGTGGAGGGAGACCAGGGCGTCTCGACGATCGCGTTCAAGAACAAGCTCCTCCCGGACGCAGTGATGACCCAGACCCAATCCTGGTGGAGGCGCGGATGGAAGGCCAGAGACCTCCAGAAGATCGGCAAGGTCACGGAGGCCTACCCGATCTACCTGCCGTTCTGGAAGGCGAATACTCGAGTGGCCGGCTGGATCTGCGGCTACGAGGAGCGCAGGCACACGGACCAGAAAGGGAATGTCCGTGTTGAGCGGATACCCAAGGAGGTCATGGTGCTGAACGATTATGTTCACTCGGAGATCGCATGCGACCCCGGCGACCTGGGCATCCGGACGCTCAGGAACATGATGGGCGAAACCAGCTTCGCGGACTTCGAGATGATCCCGACGTTCGAGGCGACCACGAGCAGAGATGACGCCGTGACGCATGCGAAGAACGAGGCACTCGCGAAGGCGAAGGCGAGCGCCCGCGTACCTCATGTCACCTTCGAGAGACTTCATGTCTTCCCAAGGTCATTGACCATGCTGTACTACCCTGTCTGGGTCGTCCGATACAGCTACCACGACAGGATGTACATGGACACCGTCGACGGCGTCACGGGCCAGGTCCTCTCAGGGCGCGCGCCCGGTGACCCTCTCTTCCAGAGCATGGCGATGACGGGTGGGGCAGTCGTCGCTGGGCTCGTCGCGGCTGGCAGCATCATCTTCTCAGGTGTCGACTACGCCAATGATGGCAGGATAGCTGCCGTCGGCTTCGTCATCGGTCTGGGCATACTGTTCCTCGCGTACAGGTTCTTCAGGCACGGTTCAGAGAGGATCGAGGGCGAGTTCAAAGAGAAGAAGTCGATGGGCCAAGCGCTCAAACAGGTCACGGACTTAGCTCAGATGGCAGGTGGGTTGAGATGAGAGTCATACAGGTGAAGTGCCCCCAGTGCAACAGCCCCATCCAGCAGAAGCAGAAGGATAACATATTCTTCTGCCCCCAGTGCAACACGGTCCATGTCCGCAACGGAGGGATAGAGAAGCTGGATGTGGAGATCGGGGACTACGCTACGAGCGCTCCGGGCGAGAGGATCTATGCGCCCTTCTGGAGGATATATGCGACCTTCGTCGTCCGTTCCAAGAGTGTCGAGGGCGGGTCGATCTTCAGGCTGACCCAGTGGATCAAGGGAGGGAGCGACAGCGGAAACATGTTCATCTACATACCAGCGAGCGAGCTCGACCCTGCGAGCTTCAGGAGGATGGCGACTTCGCTCACCATGAACCCTCCGAAATACCCGACGCGGTTGAACTTCGGGAATGTCCCGCGGCTTCCGGCAGTCGTCTCGAAGAAGGAAGCTGCCGAGCTCGCCGACTTCGTCATCGTGACGATCGAGGGAGAGCAGCCAGGGGTGCTCCAGAGGCTGGACTACTCGCTGACGGTCAACGACGCCAAGCTGGTATACCTGCCGTTCGTTAAGACAGCTCAGGGACTAGCACCGGCACTATAGAATCAAACCCTAGAAAACTCATTTCGCGCTTCTTTCCTTCTTTCGGGTCAGGAACTCCTGCACGATCTTACCGTGGTCGAATGCGAATTGCGGAAGATGGTCCAGGTGGAACCATTCCGCCTCCTCTGCATCATCGCCCGCCTTCAGTGTTCCCCCGATCGGACGGACGTGGAACACTGCGGTCACGAAATGTCCCCTTGGGTCTCTGTTCGGGGCCGAGTAGACGCCAACGAGGCCGACTATCTCCGTCCTGAGTCCAGTCTCCTCGAGCGCTTCCCGAACAACGCATTGCTCGAGCGTCTCCCCATAGTTGAGGAAGCCGCCTGGTAGCGCGTACGAGCCTTTGTACGGTTCGCGCCCTCGTCTGATCAGCGCTATCTCGTGGTCTCGAACTATGATGGCATCTGCCGTAACAGAAGGTTTTCTCCAGCCGTTTTCGAACTGGCTCTGAAGAGAGGCGACCTTGTTCTCGTACTCGCGCAGGATCTCCTCGCCAAACGGCGTGAGAGTCGTGACCCCGCCCTTGGTGCCCCCTCTCAACGACTTGACGACTTCGCCGCCTGCGTTCTGAGCTATCCTGTGTAGAATCCCCCAGGCGTGCCTGTACGACATGCCCATCTCCTTCGCCGCCTTGGACAGTGAGCCGGCGTCCTTCACCTTGCGCAGAAGCTTGGCCCTGCCGTCGCTGATGACGAATCTGCCGTCCCGCTCCAGCCATATCTTCAGCTTGAGGTCGTACATGTTCCCAGGCGCGTCCCGTTATCGAAGCATCGGTATCTTGACTTTCTTGGCCTTGGCGACCCTGATGGCGCGGGGATAGCCAGCGTCCGCATGCCGCACGACGCCCATGCCCGGATCGGTCGTCAGGACCCGTTGTATCTTCTCATCGGCCTCGATCGTTCCATCGGCTACGACCAGTAGGCCCGCATGTGTCGAGTAGCCTATCCCGACCCCGCCTCCGTTGTGCACGGCGACCAGGTCCGCACCTGCAGCCGTATTCACCATGGCGTTCAACAGTGGCCAGTCGGCGATGGCGTCGCTGCCGTCCATCATGCCTTCCGTCTCCCTGTAGGGTGATGCGACCGAGCCACAGTCCAGATGGTCTCTCGTGATCACGATCGGTCCTTTGAGCTCCTTCTCCCTCACCATCTTGTTGATGATCTTCCCGAACCGCGCCCTCTCCCCAAGGCCGAGCCAGCAGACCCGAGCAGGCAGTCCTTCGAAGGGCACTGTCTTGTGAGCGTGCTGAATCCAGTTCACCAGCTGCTTGTTCCTGGCGAACTCGCGCACGACCACTTTGTCGGTCTTCCTGATGTCCTCGGGATCCCCGGAGACCGCGACCCACCTGAAAGGCCCTCGTCCTTCGCAGAACATCGGCCTGATGTAGAGCGGCACGAACCCTTTGATACAGAAAGCATCCTCGACTCCGGCTTTCACTGCCTGTGCTCTGATGTTGTTTCCGTAGTCGAAGACCACGGAGCCTCTGCGCATGAACCCGATCATCGCCTGGACATGAATCCCGATGCTCTCGATCGCCCGCCTGCGATACTCGTTCGGACTGCTCTCGCGGAGCTTGGCAGCATCAGCTACCGACAGCCCCATCGGGATGTACCCTCCGAGCTCGTCATGGGCCGAGGTCTGGTCCGTCACGATATCGGGGATGACGTTCAGGCCCAGCAGCTGAGGGTGCGTCTCCGCGCAGTTGCCGAGCAGGCCGATCGAGAGGGCCTTTCTTCTCTTCTTGGCCTCCTGGGCGATGTTGACTGCCTCGTCGAGGTGCTTCACCTTCATGTCGCAGTAGCCCTTCCTGACGCGACGGTCGATGCGCTTCTCGTCGACTTCGACTGCGATGCACACGCCCTTGTTCATCTTGACGGCCAGAGGCTGCGCCCCTCCCATACCTCCGAGGCCACCTGTGAGCACCAGCCTGCCCTTCAGGGAACCGCCGAAATTCTGTCTTGCACATGCCGCGAGGGTCTCGTAAGTCCCTTGCAGGATCCCCTGGGAACCGATGTACGCCCACCCACCAGCGGTCATCTGCCCGAACATGATCAGCCCTTTTGCCTCCAACTCATGGAAAACCTCCCAGGTGGACCATCTGGGAACGAGGTGGGAGTTCGCGATGAGCACTCGCGGCGCGATCTTCGAGGTCTTGAACACCGCCACTGGTTTGCCGGACTGAACGAGCAGCGTCTCATCGTCCTCCAGCCGTGTCAAGGCCTTGACTATCGCGTCGAAGCAGGCCCAGTTGCGAGCAGCCTTCCCGGTGCCTCCGTAGATTATCAACTCATCCGGGTTCTCAGCGTTCTCCAGGTTGTTCTGGAGCATTCTGAGTATTGCCTCCTGACGCCAGCCCTTGCATTCGAGCCTTAGCCCACGCCGCGCCCTGATTTTCTTCCTGGGCATTCGAGGTGGACAGCGGCATCTGCAAATAATAGGTTTTGGGGGCCATAGTTTTTATCAAAGGAGCTGCTCATGACCGCGGAGAGCATGTTCGACATCCCCACGGTGCTGACGGCTGACGAGATCCTCGACAAGGCCTTCAAGAAGGCCTCAAAGGTCGAGATAAGCGGTAGGACGAGGACAGAGACCGTGAGGGAGACGAATATCGCTAAGATCAAGTCTGCAAGCGATGTGATCGTGAGCACGATGGGCAAGTATGTGAAGGCGTTCCCGAGCATCGAGAGGGAAAGTCTGTTCTACTACGAGCTGATCGATCTCGCCGTGGGTACGGACAAATTGAAGCATTCCTTGGGCGCGATGGATTGGTGTAGGGGGAACGTCGCCAAGGTCGCGAAGTCCGCTACAAGGACAATGGCCTCGACGAAGTTGATCTCAGAGATCGACAGCGCGAGACGGGGCGCATACGGAAGGATGTCCTCCCTCGTGAAACAGGTGAGCAAGGAGCTCGATGTCCTCTCGGATGCCAGAAACGCGATGCGCAAGTTCCCCGTGATCAACCCCGAGCAGCCCACAATCGTGGTGGCGGGTGCGCCTAATGTCGGCAAGAGCCAGCTGGTCGCGAGGATTTCGACGGCGAAGCCTCGTGTGGCCGTGTATCCATTCACGACTCAGGAGATTTCGGTCGGCATTTTCGAGAAGAAGTACATCAAGTACCAGGTGATAGACACTCCTGGGCTGCTGGACAGGGAGCTTGACGACAGGAATCCTATCGAGTTGCGAGCGATCGTGGCGTTGCGGCATCTGGCAGACATCATCCTCTTCATGTTCGACCCGACGGAGACTTGCGGGTATCCCATGAGCCAGCAGGAGCGGATACTTGAGACGATCAAGAGGGAATTCTCGCCTGTCCCCGTGGTCGAGATCGAGAACAAGGCGGATATGTCGAAGTCCCAGAGCGGCCGAGTCAAGATCTCTGCGGAGACAGGTGCGGGCGTGCAAAAGCTAGTTGACAGCTTGGTCGAGAAGCTCAAGGACCAACAACCCTTATAGTCGGGCTTCACGATTTGCGGTCGGGATAGCACATCTAGCCGTTCCGCAGGACCCAGAACATCATATCGCGGGCATTGTCCGGGGGAGCATGAAGACTGTTGTGTGCAGCGAGTCGATGGAGGAGTACTTCTCATCACTTCAGCGCGAGGTAGACATCGCGTACGATGTGGCCAGACGTGCGAGGAGGCAAGGCTTCGACCCCGAACCAGACGTGGAGATCCCTCAGGCTTCGGACCTTGCCGCGCGAGTCGAGAAGCTCCTGTACGAATGGGACGTCGAGGGAGTTGCGTCCAGGATTCGGGAGCTCTCGCAGGACCACGACAGGGAGGAGGTCTCCCTACTCATTGCCAAGGAGTACTCGAAACTCCCGGCGAAATCGAGAGAATTCGCAATCGAGCGAGCAGTCCGACTTGGATTGGCAGTCCTCACCGAGGGGATCCTTGTGGCACCACTCGAAGGCATAACTGGCGTGTCCATCGACAAGAACAGCGACGGTTCGGACTATCTCACAGTCTACTTCTCCGGTCCGATCAGGTCAGCTGGCGGGACGGGCCAGGCTATGAGCGTCCTCATAGCAGATGTCGTCCGCCGAGAGATGGGGCTGGGCCGCTACATACCGACAGGTGACGAGGTTGACCGGCTGAAGGAGGAGATACCTCTCTACAAGTCATGCCAGCATCTGCAGTACACACCGTCCAATGATGAGATCGATCTGATTGCGAGAAACATCCCGGTGTGCATAAATGGCGAAGCGACGGAGGAGACCAAGGTTTCAGGCTTCAGGAACCTCCCGAGGGTCAAGACGGAATTCGTGAGAGGTGGAGCGTGCCTCGTGATCGCGGAGGGTCTATGCCTCAAGGCCCCGAAGATACAGAAGCATGTCAAGCGTTTGGGCATAGACGGTTGGGAGTTCGTGGACAAGTTTCTCAACCTCAAGAAGAAGGGGGTCGAGGATGCCGGGGCCGAGATCGCACCGAACGCAAAGTATCTCAAGGACATGTTGGTCGGTCGACCTGTCCTTGCTCATCCGTCTAGGGTGGGGGGATTCAGGCTGCGATACGGGAGAACACGCGCGACTGGCCTCGCCGCTCTTGCGATGAATCCAGCGACCATGTCGCTCCTAGGCGAGTTCATCGCCATAGGCACCCAGCTCAAGATCGAGCGGCCTGGGAAGGCGGGCGCAATCACTCCTTGCGGTTCTATCGAGGGGCCAATAGCGCTGCTCACGAACGGAGACTTGGTGTACGTGAACACCATGGCAGATGCAAGGGCAATCAAGGATAGGCTCGCCGAGATAGTCGATGTCGGAGAAGTCCTTGTCCCGTACGGCGAGTTCGCTGAGAACAACCATCTCTTGATGCCCGCTGGCTACTCTATCGAATGGCACCGGGAGGAATTGCTCGACAGGCTGGGAAAGCTCCCTGACGGATGGCAGGATACTGACTTCGACCGCGCGGTCCAGATGAGCCGGGAAAGTGGCGTGCCCTTGCACCCGAAGTTCAACCTCTTCTGGTCGGACCTGCAGATCGCGAGCATACTGAAGCTCAGGGAGCATGTGCTTTCGACCGGTTCGCTGAAGGAGGGCCTGTTGTCCATCAAGAGCGACGAAGTCATCAAGAAGACCCTCGAGGACCTCGGCGCGCTTCACAGAGTCGAAGGAGACAGGCTTGTGCTGGACAGATATGCCGAGCCTCTTCTGCTTGGGCTGGGAATCGCGGAGCGTGAAGGGAGGCTCGAGGCTCGCATAGAGGCTCCGTCCTCGGAGAAGACCAGTCTCGATCTGGTGTCCACTTTGGCTGGCGTCGAGATCAGGGCCAGAGCCGTGACGAGGATAGGAGCGAGAGTCGCTCGCCCTGAGAAGGCGAGAGAACGGAGGATGAAGCCTCCACCCCATGGGCTGTTCCCGGTCGGCACCAGCGGCGGAGCTCAGAGACTTGTCAACTTGGCCGCCGAACAAGGGTCGATCAAGGTGGAGCTCGGGGAGAGACTGTGCCCGAAGTGCGGCGGCAAAACCTTCCTGGCTATGTGTCAGTGTGGGACGCATACTCATCCGACGGGCAAAGCTGATACTCAGGAGGTGCCAATCGGTCTGTTGCTCGAGTCGGCGCTCGAGGCGCTGAAGGAGAGGCGCGCGCCAGAGATCAAGGGAGTCCAGGGAATGATCTCTCGAAACAAGACTCCCGAGGTCATCGAGAAGGCCATCCTGAGAGCCAAGAATGGCATATTCGTTTTCAAGGACGGGACTGTTAGGATCGATGCGACGGACGTCCCTCTCACCCATTTCACGCCTGAGGAGGTCGGCATCGATGTCCAGACTGCAAGACGGCTAGGGTACGAGAAGGACTCGGCAGGAATGGATCTGGTGCGTCCAGACCAGATGCTCGAGCTGAAGGTCCAGGATGTGATAATCTCGGATTCCTGCGTGAGTTACCTCGTGCAGACCACGAAGTTCATTGATGACCTCCTCGTGAAGTTCTATCGGGACGAAGCGTTCTACAAGATCGACCGCAGGGAAGACCTCGTCGGCCACCTCGTCGTAGGGCTCGCGCCGCACACTTCAGGAGGAGTTCTTGCTCGCGTTGTGGGCTTCACCCCGGCCCATGCTGGATACGCTCACCCGTTCTTCCACGCAGCCAAGAGGAGGAACTGCGACGGAGACGAGGACTCAATCATACTGCTCATGGATTGCTTGCTGAACTTCTCCCGGGCGTTCCTGCCGGAGAAGCGAGGAGGGTTGATGGACGCCCCCCTCGTCCTGACGACCAAGCTGGATCCGAACGAGATAGACAAGGAAGCGCACAACATGGATGTCGGAAGCAAATATCCTCTGGAGTTCTATCGCGCGACCCAGCGCTACGCCCACCCCAAGGAGGTCGAATCGATGATGGACCTTGTGAGCGGGAGGATCGGGACCGTGCTGCAGTACGAGGGCATGTCGTTCACTCACGAATTGAAGGACATATCTGATGGGCCCACGACATCCGCCTACACATCCCTTGAGACGATGGACGACAAGCTCAGAGCCCAGATATCACTGGGCGTGAAGATAAGGGCGGTCGATGAGGCCGACCTGGTTCACAGGATAATCACGAGACACCTACTGCCCGATATTCAGGGAAGCCTCAAGAGTTTTACAGGCCAGCAGCTCAGGTGCTCGAAATGCGGAGCCAAGTACAGGCGTATCCCACTCATTGGAAAATGCTATTGCGGCCACAAGCTGACGCTCACGGTGCACGAGGCGGGCGTGAGCAAGTATTTGGAGAGGGCGAAGGAGATAGGGGAGGCATTCAGTGTGCCCCAGTACACGCAGCAGAGGATATTTCTGCTCGAGAACTCCATCCGCTCGTTGTTCCAGTCTGATAAGATAAAGAATCCGAAGCTGGATGAGTTCTTCTAGAATCACTCTTCGAGGGTCGAGATCTGCTCCCGAAGCGCTTCGAACCGCTCTTCGAGGATCTTGAGGCCTCGGATCAGGATGTCTTTGGCGGGCATAGCACCATCCGTCTCGAACCTGAACAGGAGCTTCGTCGAGACAGGGACGACCTTGATGACGCCCGCGTCGCATACCTCCATGCAGCTGCCACAGAGGTTGCACTTCTCAGGATGCTTGACGACGATCTTCTTGTCCTCCTTCGTGAGGACGCCTTTGGGGCAGACCTTGACGCAGCTTCCGCCGACGTCGCACTTCGCCTGGTCGATCTCGATCTTCGCGAAGTATCTGTAGCCGGCCCCGATCGCCCCCTGCCATTTGGCATGCTGCTTCCCGGTGCCCAGCTCGGCCGTGGCGTAGACCAGGAGTGCCTGGTCCTCGGCGAGCTTGACTATCGGTATGAGGTCATCCTTGATCCTGAGCTTGGTGTCGCCAATCGGCTCGAGGTCCCCTGAATAGACCATGCACGGGCCCTTCTTGTTCAGGGAATACATGATCGTGCAGTTCGGGCAGCCCTCTCCCCCACAAGAGCACTTCGCCCTGAAGTTGAGGGTCTCCAGGTCTGTCGGAATCGGAATAAGAGAAAGCCTGTGAGACACGATCTCGTCGAACAGCGGCGAGATGCTCTCGAACGCAATCCCCTTCTCGTCCATGATCGGCCCTAGGTGGAACTCAACATTTTCTATCGCCATCTTCGGGACATCTGCGGTAAGGGTCCTCCTGAGGGCGTTGGCAAATGCTGGATTCGCATCTGTGATGACAAACTGCGCCTTAGTCGGCGTCATCTCGACTATGTCGATCTTCATCTGGAACCACTCTATACTCTACGACCCCTTCTCCCGCCTTTCTTCTTGGTGCCGTCGTGCGGCACAGGGGTGACATCCTCAATCCTGCCAATCCTCAGGCCGGCCCTCGCAAGACCTCTTATAGCAGCCTGTGCGCCCGGGCCCGGAGATGCGGACTTGTTGCCTCCTGGGGCGCGCACCCTGACGTGGATGCTGTCAATGCCCTTCTCCTTGGCTATCTCGGCGACCTTCTCGGCGGCCTTCATGGCGGCGTACGGGGAAGCCTCGTCCTTGGCGGCCTTGACCACCATTCCACCGCTGGCCTTTGTGATCGTCTCGGCCCCGGTGACGTCAGTGACTGTGATGATGATATTGTTGTAGCTTGCGAAAATGTGCGCGATACCCCACTTGCCCATTCAGGTCACCCCTTGTCCTCAGGAGGAGCCGCCGGAGTCGCCTTCTCGATGTCCTCCTCCTTCTCCTCTTTGAGCTCTGTGACGATTATCTTCTTGAGCTTGGCCTTCGCGACATGTATCTCTTCCTTCTCGACCGCCTCGCGTTTGGCTTCCTCGGCCTCCACCTTGGCTTTGAGCTCCTCTGGCTTGGGTCTCATCGGGTGGAGCTCGTTCGAGATCGGGGAAGTGGGTGTGTACTCGATCTTCTCCTCCTCGCTCCTCTTGACCATGTATCCTGGAATCGTGACCTTCCTGCCGGCGATCGACGCGTGACCGTGTACTATGAACTGCCTCGCCTGCTTCGGAGTATACGCGAAGCCCTTCCTGTAGATCATCGTCTGGAGTCTCCTGGCGAGAACGTTCTCCGTGCCCAGCGTGAGGACATCGTTCAGGGTCGCGCCCTCGACCGGGAGCAAAGACAGCCTTCCGCACTTCGCAAGCAGCTGGTCGGTCTCAATCTTGGCCTGGGGGTCGCCCATTCTGGTCCTGGCCTGGAGATCTCTGCTCTGTGCCCTGAGTGACCTGATCAGAGACTGTGCGCGCCACAGCTCCCTCTTGTTCTTCAAACCGTACTTCATCAGCAGCTCGTTCTCCGCCTTGATCCGCTCGCCCTCCCAAGGGTGTGCGGGCGTCTCGTATTTCCTTCTGGAGAACTTAGGGTCACCCATCTGTCACACTACTCCTTCTTCTCTTCGGTGGCCGGGGCGGCGCCTGGCGCCTCCTTCCTGCGGATGACTCCCATGGTCATGCCGGTCCTGCCGTTTGACCTGGTGCGCTGGCCCCTCACCTTCTGGCCTGTCTCGTGCCGGATGCCCCTGTAGCACCTGATCATCTTCATCAGGTTGATGTCGTCCCTCCTGTTGAGTTCGACATCGATGCCGACTAAGTGGATGTCGGCCCCGCTCGACCAGTCGCTCTGCCTGTTGACCATCCAATGCGGGACCTTCTCTGAATAATCAGTTATGAGCTTCTCGAGCTCGTCTGTCTTCGGCTCTGGCAGGTCGCCGATCTTCGTTCTCCTCGGTATGCCCGCCATGCGCGTGATCGCCTCTGCGCTCCTGAGCCCTATGCCCTTGATGCCGCTGAGTGCGATGACGATACTCTTGTTGCCGTCGAGGTCTGTGTTAACGATTCTGACAATGTACCGGAAATTCTCGTCCTTCTTCTCGACCGGTTTCGCGGGGGCCTGTGGTGCGCCCTTTTCGCCCTTCTTGGCTTTCGCTCCGTCCTTTTCCTTAGGGGCACCTTTCTGCTTGGCCTCCTTCTCCTCGGGCAATTCGCACGCTCCTTGTCAACGAAAGCTCAAACCCAGACAAAGCGTTCTGTCTGGGGAGCATCTCCCCCCACACACTAGGGTATATAAAACCCTTATGCTGGTGGTGTGTGCCTGCTTACTTGCGTTTTGGAACTGGCCAGCAGTCACGTCCGGGCATCGTCCGCGCCCTTCCTTGGAACGATGTGTTTGTGGGCGTGTTTGGCGTCTTCGGTGTGGTCATGCTCGTGAACATGGGCGTGAAGGTGCCTCCCCTCCCGCTCGATGACCTTTGTCAATTCAGCAACGGCCTGGTCCATGGACACAGGCAAAGTCTCAACAGGATAGCCCATGCTGTCCAGGACTCCGAAAAGCTTCGACACGGGCGGCATCTCCAGCCCCGCCTGATCTAGCACTTCCTTCTTCATTATGATGTCCCTCATCGTGCCTTCCACAACGATGCTCACATTCAGCACGATCGCTCGATCCACGATCTCCGCGGCGGCTTCGATGTCGTGGGTCGCAATCAGCATGGTCTTGTCCATACCCTTCAATAGCTTCACGAGTTCAGACCTCGCCCTCGGGTCCAGTCCAGAGGTCGGCTCGTCGAGCAGGAGAACCTTCGGGTCCATGGCGAGTATGCCCGCGATCGCCACTCGCTTCTTCATCCCGTAGCTCAACTTGTGGAGTTTGCGCTTCGCCAGCTGCTCAATGCCAGTGGCCCTCAATGCCGCCTGCACGCGTGAGTCGATGTTGTCCAGTCTCAGATTCCTCGGACCGAAAGCGACGTCCTCCTCAACAGTCGGCATGAATATCTGGTCCTCAGGGTCCTGGAAGATGAGTCCGATATCTCTCCTGATGGAATCCGCACTGGATTGAGTGAGTTCCTTGCCATCCACGAACACTTTCCCAGAGAAGGGCATCCGGAATCCCGCAAGGACATTGAGGAGAGTGGACTTCCCAGCCCCGTTGGGGCCGACGATCGCCACCTTCTCCCCTCTCTTGATGGAGAGATTGACATCCTTGAGCGCGACTGTCTTGTCCTCGTAGGCGAATACAAGATCCTTCATCTCGATGATGTTCATGACAAAGCCCCGTATTGGCCGAAAGCAAGCAACCCTGCGATGATGGCGAAGGACGCCAGGAACACCACATCCACTGCGCCCACGGAGGTGCTGCGCCACGGCTTCATATCCCTCTCGAATGCCTTGCACTTGAGCCCCTCATAGACCCTGTCAGCTCTGGCCGAAGCCCGGACGAGGACCATGCCGGCCGTGAACGAAATGACCCTCAGGGCGTTCCTGTCCAGAAGGCTCCTGCCACCGCTGAAGCCTCTTGCCTTTCTGGAGATCTTCATCCTCTCGAGTTCGTCGGAGAGAAGAAGCAGGAACCGAAAAGTCAGCATGAGCAATGTGGTGATCAGGCCGGGGACCCTTAGTCTCCGGAGCCCGGAGAACAGGTCGAAGGTCTCAGTGCCGAGGGCCAAGACTAGAAGCAGAATGACGCACGAGCTGGTTCTGGCGAGCATTGTGAACCCCCGCTCCCAGCCTGAGAAGAGGAACACTGATACAGAAGCGAAGGCGATGAACGGAAAGGCGGCCGCATAGGCCACTAGGAGGCGCTTCGGGAAGACCCTGCTGATGGCAGCGATGGCAACCGCAGCTGCAAGGGCGACGAGCACGATCTCGGGGCGAGTGATCAGCGATGCAACCACTACAAGCCCGAACGTGCCAACGATCTTCACCCTGGAGTCCAGTTGCCAGAACCAGGACGATTCAGCGCTTCCATCCTCCTCATCTCGGGCACGATGGCCGCGTACATGTGCCTCGATCATCTGGCATCAGTCTCTTCTCGTCATTGGTTTCATGACTCTCAGTATGCCGAGGGAGGCAAGAACCACAGCCACGAAGCCGATGACCCCGGCGAATAATGCTGCGAAGTACGAGTCGCCGTAATCGAGTGGAGATGTGAGCAGAGCGTCACCCTCTTCCACGTCCCCATCGGTCATGGTTCTTTCGAGGCCATCCTCACCTTGGCTCGAATACAGGAAGTACAGTGGCAGCGCAAGCGCGAACACCACAAGGACAGCGAGGGTCGCCTGGGCGGTTCTGGAAGCGAGTATCCGATGCCATCGGTTCTTGGCTGCGGGCATATCTTGACTGGTTATGAACGTCTCGGCAGAGACGGCCATCAGGTATCCCACCACTCCCGCTGTAATGATCCCCTCGCCGATGCCGATGATCGCATGGTATCCGAGCATAGCAGGTATAGAGACCGGCGCGGCGATCCCATAGGCACCACCCGAGATGGCATAGCTAACTGCCAACTCAGCGGCGCATGCGGCTGCAGCAATGAACACGGAAACCCAGGCAGCAGCAGCCACGGCTAACTCCGACCCTACTTTACCGACTCCCGATGCAAGTGGTTTCAGGAGGGTGTAGGCTCCCCAGCCAGTCAGCGGAGCGATGATGGCCATATTGAGTGCGTTGAGTCCGAACGACGTTATTCCGCCATCCCCGAACATCAGTGACTGGATTAGGAGTACCACGGTCATGCCCACGATGGCGAGCGCGGGTCCCGCGAGGATTGCGAGCAGAGCACCGCCTATCAAGTGCCCCGTCGTTCCGCCGCCGATTGGGAAGTTGAGCATCTGAGCGACGAAGATGCCAGCAGACAGAACCGCTATTCTCGGCAGGTTCTTCTCCTGGAGTCTCTTCGAGCTGAAGTAGACCGCCACTGAAATGAATGCCAGAAACTCGAGCATACCTATCAGTGCCACTATCGGGTCCATGAGTCCGTCAGGAATGTGCATGCTATCCTCTGTGTATTACGTTCTTACACGTTCGTAATACTAAATGGCACACATGTATTTATGCCCTGCTCCTACCCCCCTGGCAACCCTTATCTTGAGGGATTACATTCGGAAACCGATGTCGGGCAGGACCAGGGTCTCCCTCAGCATACCGAAAGAGCTGATGAAGGAGTTCGACAACCTGTCGAAATCCATTGGCCACCCGAATCGCTCCAAGGCAGTGAGCGAATCGATGCGCGAGTTCCTTTCGACCAGGAAATGGGATCTTGCTAGGAAGGGCGAGACGCCTGGAGTCATACTGCTGACATACGATCATCACGCGAGGGGGGTCAACCGAGCGCTCACGGAGGTCCAGCACGACTACCCCGATGTGATCACGGCAACCATGCACATCCATCTTTCGAAGCACACCTGCCTCGAGGTCATCGCCTTCAAGGGACAGGCCGACAGGGTGAGGTCTCTTGCGAGACTGCTGCAATCTGAGAAGGGTGTCCTCGACCTCAAGGTAGTGACCTCTCCCGTGTAGGGTTGATTTGAGGAGAATCGGGGCATCTTTTGGAATCTAACGCGCGCGCGAACGTGCCGTTTGTACGAATTACGGTAGGTCCTCAGGACGACCCGCCTAGCAGTATCAACACTATCGCGGTCGCGAGCCCGGCTATCACGAACCTGAGGCCCGTGTACACGATCATCTCCTTGATGAGACTGCCGAGATAGGCCCCTAGGACGAACAAGAATGCCAGAGTCAGGATGATCGCAGTCAACACGGCGTTGTCGAGGGACATGAAGAAGAAGGGCACCAACGGAACGAAAGCCGCCAGAAGAGGCGCTACGCCGTGGACTATGGCGCTCACTGTTATGCTGACCCTCATCGCGTCCTTCCTGGTTCCTTCAACCGGCCTTAACATTGCCTTCTCCAGGTGCTGGTGGCTGAGTATGTGCTCCACCCTCTCGGCCTCGTAGGCCCCGACGGTGCTCGAGACCGCCAGTGCGATGCCGCCTGCGAGTCCCGCGCCCAAGATGAGCTGCATCGCCAGCTCTGGATGCGCATGCCCTTCGACCACGTAGGCTCCAAGGATGACTCCGAGTATGGTGAGGGCGCCATCGAACGCGCCGATGACGAAGTACCGTCTCGCGATGGCACCGGATTTAGTCAGCGCGAAATGGAATTTGAGTTCCTTCAAACGCTCTGAGAATCTGGACATCTCGTGATCACTCTTTCTCCAGGGTCTCCTTGACCATCTCGACCACTCTGTCCAAAGCAGCCTCCAACTTGGTCGCGTCCTGTCCTCCGCCCTGGGCAAAGTCGGGCTTGCCTCCTCCTGAGCCCTTGACGATAGCCATCGCCTCCTTGATCAGAGGCCTGCAGTCGACCTTGAGGTCCGAGCTTCTGGCAATCACCAACTTCGCGCCGCCCTCGTCGGACCCAAGCACGGCGACGGTCTTCGGATGGCCGATCAGTTCCTTGGCGAGGCTGACCAGGTGCTTCATGTCCTCCGACTCCACGTGCCTGACTATCTTGACGCCGGCCACTTGGACCGATCTGTGAACGAGGTCTTCCACGGTCTCGCCGACCCTCCCCTTCTTCATCGCCTCGATCTCCTTCGTGAGCTCCTTTCGGTCGGCGATGAGCTTCTGGACTGCTTCGTTGATCTTCTCCGGTGTGGCGTTCAAGCTGGTGCTGGCCTCTGTGACCGCTGCCCAGAGAGCCTGCATCTGCTCCACCGCGGTCATGCCTGAGACGAACTCGATCCTGACCACGCCGTCTTGGATGCGCTTCGTCCTCAGTATCTTGATGGCGCCTACCTCGAAGGTGTTCTTGCAGTGGATGCCGCCGCATGCCTCGACGTCGAAGTCCCCGATCCTGACCACTCTGATCTCTTTGCCCGGGACCGCGCCTCCCTGGTAAAGCCTGAACCCGTAGCGCTTCTCAGCCGCGGTCCTCTCCATGAAAGTTGAATTCACCTTGGTTCCCGACAGGACGGTCTCGTTCGCGAGGAGCTCGATCCTCTGGAGCTCATCTGGACTTAGGTCCGCGTAGTGCGTGATATCCAGGCGGGCGAGGTCCACGCCCTTGTGAGCCCCTGTCTGCCATATGTGGTTCCCCAGGACCTTCCTCGCCGCCCCGTTGATGATGTGAGTCGCGGTGTGATGCTTCTGAAGGCGCTTCCTTCTGCCTTGTTCGACCTCGCATGTGATCTGTTTGCCAACGACGGCCTGCATCGGCCCCTCGACTCTGTGGACGACCACATTGCCGATCTTGTCAACGTGAGCGACCTTCATGTCCTTCATCGTGCCGTGGTCGCTCTCCTGGCCTCCGCTCTCGGCGTAGAAGTAGGTCTTGTCGAGGACGACCAGGTCGTCCTTGACTGCGAGGACTTTTGCCCGGAACCTGTACTTCGATGGGTCCTTGTAGAACAGCAGCTTGGTCGGCGGCAGTCCTGCAGGCAGGTTGATCTCAGGCTCGACTTCCTCTCGCTCCACCTTCGAGTGCCTCGCCGCTACGCGCTTGTAGAAATCGTCTGGCACCGTGACCTTGGAGGAAGCGAACTCGGCCACAACCTCTGGGTTGAGCCCGTGTGAGTCGTATAGTTCGATGAGGTCCTCATCCGTGATCCCCTTGTGCTCCTTCTTCTCAGAGGATTCGAGCCTCTGCACTATCCCTCTTCCCTTGGTGAGGGTCTCCTTGTACTTCTCCTGCTCGACATCGACCAGCTTGATTATCTCGTCCCTGTTCTCCTTGAGGTCCGGGAAATCATTCGAGAAGTAGTCCACCTGCCTGGCCACGATCTCCGACAGCTTGTTCTCAAGCCCTAGCTGGGACATCTCCCTGAGGGATCTCCTCACAAGAAGTCGCGCGAAGTATCCCTGGCGCACGTTTGAGGGCACGACGCCGTCGCTTAGCATGAACATCAACGCTCTTGTGTGGTCACATATCACATACATGCTCTCGTACGGTTTGATGGCCTTGACGAAGTCCTCGTAGCCCATGCCGACGCGCGCCGCGGCATCTGCCTTGAGGGCGCGCACATCCGCAGAGGTCTCTATCTTCATCGACCCAGCGGCTTTCGAGTACACTGCCAGGATCGCAGGGTCGACCTTGGTGCCGGACAGCCGCTTGAGCTCTTCGAGGACATCCCCGAACACCGCCTCGTATGCGGACGGGGTACCCTGCGAAATCCACGTGAGCCGCTCCAAGCCGTATCCAGTGTCCACAACCTGTATGTCCATCGGCCTCTGTTGGCCGTTCTCGAGGACGTATGTCATGAAAACAAGGGTCGCTACCTCGACCCCTCCGATGAGCACTTCGAGGCATGGGCCAGCATTCCCGCCGCCTTCCCACCACGCTTCGGAGTAGTTGACCGCTTTCGGGTCAAGGCCGTGCACGGTTGTAAGGAACTCGTGGCACAGCTCGACCGTGCGGTCCTTCCAGTAGATCTCCTTCCCTTTCTTGTTGAATGCGTGGTGGGCCATCATCTCGAACATGGTGAGGTGAGAACCGGTCTTGCCCACGTTGTCGATATCGTTGAATCGGACACAGGTCTGCGAGATCGCCAGCGGGTTCGCAGGCGGCTCGACGACCCCTTGAATGACCCAGGGCTGGAAATCGTAAATGCTTGCCTGCGTGAAGAAAACGTCATCCCTCCAGCGGGCGGTTATCGGATATCGCGCGATCCTCTTGTGGTTCTTCTTCTCGAGGAACGACAGGAATGATTCTCGCATTTCGTGAACGCTCTGTTTCTCCTTGAACAGAGGTTTCCCGATGAACGTGTACTCGACGCACGGGGCCTCGCCACAGATGTCGGAGTCCCCGAGTGTCCAGAAGAACTTCCCGCACCCGCTGCACTGCCTTCGCTGAAAGCCATTGCTCTTGAAGAACTCAAGTTCGTAGTCCTTCGGATCCATCTGACTCATGGATGAGTCCTCAGAACTTAACCGTTTGCGTGAGATTCGTCATGCAGCGTTCACGAGAAAACAAATGTGGGATCGGAGAGCTTGTCCTTGAAGGCGCTGACGTCATCGCCGTTCTTTATCATCTTGGTGACCTTCACCACATCCTTCTTGGTGCCCAGCAAAATCGCACCGACCATCTTTCCGTTTCTTACCACGAATTTCTTGTACACCTTCCGGTCGGAGCTTATCGTCCTGATCTCCTCGAAGCCAGGCTCCGGAGGCTCGTGAGCGCTCCTCACCGTGCCGACCGAAGTGAGATCTATCCCTGAGACCTTGAGCGTGTTCGAAGGGATGGTGCCTGCGTAGTCTGGGCCTGGCTGGCCGAGGATCTTCTTCACCGCGATGCGTGCCTGGTCGAGAGCCGGTGGGATCATCGCCCAGACCTGGCCGTTGAACTCCGTGACATCGCCTATCGCGTATATGTCGGGGACCGAGGTCCTCAGCGAAGAATCGACGATGATGCCTTTGTTGACCTTCAGGCCAGCATCCTTTGCGAGCTCCATGCTCGACCTCGTGCCAGCGGATATGATGACCAGGTCGCCCTCGATGATCCTTCCGTCCTTGAGCTTCACACCTGTCACTCGGTCGTTTCCCAGGATCTCGTCCGTCTCGGCCCTGGTCAAGACCTTCGCGCCGGTGTTCTCGATCCATTCCTGAAGGAGAACCGCACCCTCGTGGTCCAGCTGCCTCATCAGGAGGTGCTCCGCGTACTCGAGGATGGTCACCTGGATGTCGGGAAAAGCCGTGCATACTCCTCTGGCGCTCTCGAGTCCCAGGAGACCTCCTCCGATGACGATTGCATGCTTCGAATTGGCCGCCGTCTCTCTTATTCTCTTGGCGTCTTCCATCGTTCTCAGCGTGAAGACGTTCTCCTTCGGGAGGCCTTTGAGCGGAGGAACGAATGACCGCGAGCCCGTCGCGAGCACGAGTTTGTCGTAGCTGATCCAGGCATCCTTCGTCTGAATCCTTTTGGCGCTCGGATCGATCTTGTCCACCTTCGTGCTTAGCGTCAGCTTCAGCCTGTTCTTGTCGTACCAATCCGGGGGATAGAACGACATGTCCTTCTCCTGGACCTTGCCCTCGAGGTAGTCGATCAGCTTGGGGCGTGGATAGTACGGCGTGCGCTCGTCCGTTAGAATATCGATCTCGGCGTTCGGATCGGCATCTCTGAGCGCTTTCGCAAGGGTCGTCCCTGCCACGTTGTTGCCGATTATTACGATCTTCAAGGCCTTCACCTATCGCAGTCCAGCTGTGGTTCCAGCTGATGTGATGCCCCCACATCAATCTTTTCTCTCACAGGAATCCCAGCAAAGCATTAAGCCAACCAGAACGAATTCTCGCTGGGGGAAGAATGGTCGTTTGTCTTAGGTGTGGGAAAGAGAATGATGCGGATGCTAAGTTCTGCAACTTCTGCGGGAAGGACCTGACCGAGAAACCCGGGGCAAGGAAATGCCCGAAATGCGGGACCACCAACCCCGTCCATGTTGTCTTCTGTGGAACCTGTGGAGCCGATCTGCCGCCCGCGACCACCCAGCAGATCGTTGCTGATAAGGAAGCGGCCGCCAGTCCTCCACCTCCTCCGCCCCCTCCGCCGCCTGACGCTACCACAGGCGTCCCGGTGTGTCAATGGTGCAAGAAACCCATCGGCCCGTATACGAGAGTGTGTCAATACTGCCATCGGGACCTGATAACCGGAGTAATGACGGTAACTGAGATACCCCAATATGCGGACGGTACCTACAGAGATGAGTACGCGATCGAGAGTCACCCGGCTAGCGCGACGCCCTCGTTCGCGGGGGTCCTTCTGATACTTGCTGGACTAGCCGCGTTCGGGCAGGGCGCCGTGTACCTGGTTGCCCAGGAAGTCGCCTCCGACGTGGGATACATTGGTGTGGACCTCGGCTGTTGTGGCGGGCTCGATATACTGTTCGGCATTGCCGCCCTTGTGGGAGGCATCTTCGCAATCGGGAGGGTGCATTACGTGTTCACACTACTTGCGTGCATCTGTGCCATCCTCAGCCTCGCATTCCTCTTCGTCGGGCCGTTGCTTGGCTTTATCGCCATCCTCCTGGTTGCGGTGTCGAAAGAGGAATTTAGGGAAGGGTAGCTGGATTTGCCGGAAGACGTGAAGAAACCCTCGCGGTAGGAACGGACGACCATGACGATTTGCGCATCCTGCGGAACGACGAACGCAGAGGGAGTATCATTCTGCAAGGTATGCGGACACAAGATCGAGCCGTCCGATTCGCAGGTGAAATGTCCTGCGTGTTCCCAGCTCAACCCATCGGGTGTAACCTACTGCTGGAGCTGCGGGGCGGAGCTGCCGAGAAAGGTTGCCCCTCAGACCGAGAAGCCCGTCACCTTCGACCAGGGAGGCGCCACTCGGATGACGCAAGTCATGAAGAAATGCTCTTCGTGCGGGCGGATGGTGGATCCGTTCGCCAGGGTTTGCCAGTACTGCGGCCGAGGCTTCGGTCACTACGAGCAGGCACGCTTGATTGAGTCAAAGTCACCAAGTTCCATATGGCTCAACGTCGCCGGGATCCTGATGATCATCTCTGGCATCGTGGCGTTCTACACGTCCTCTCGATTCTTCCTGGCCGAGGAGTTGGTCTTCGAGGAGTACGGCATTCGTGTCGGCTCCATCGGATACTGCGGCGTGCTGGAAATCATATTCGGCATAGTGGCCATCTTGGGGGGCTACTTAGCGACTGCGCAGCGCAAATTCCTCTTCGCTTTGATAGGGAGCATTGTAGGCATGCTGAGCTTCGGTCCGCTCTGGGTTGGATCCATCATGGCGTTTGTCGGACTGCTACTGATCGTTATCCACAAGGACGACTTCAAGGACTAGCCAGCTGACACGCATCAGAGGGACAAGTTATATTCCCGAAGAACCTTCATGTCACGGTGCTGGAATGGCCAAATGCCCCAACTGTGGCTCCGACAACCCAGACTACTCATTCTACTGCGGAAGGTGCTCGGCTGAGCTGAAGGACAGCTCCGGCAAACCGTATGTTGAACCCAAGCCCGCGACTCCACCTCCACCCAGGAAAGTGGTGCCGAAGCTGGTCGCGGTCAAGATCGCAACTCAGACTGTCAACCCAGTAATCGGAGGTGTGTGTGTCAGTTTGGCCGGGCTGCTGGCTTTCGTACAAGGCGCAATTGCGCTCGTGGGCGAGGTCCAGATATTGGAGTTCACTGGGTCACGAACTGGATGGCTGATGTTCTGGGGCTTCTTCTTCATCGTGGTCGGGATGGGAGCGATCTTGTTGGGCTCGAGGGCGATGCGCAGAGTCGGTTACCCCGGAGCACTGATTGGAGCCGTGCTAGGCATTGTTGGGATCGGGTTCGGGATCGGACCCTTCTTGGCTGTCGCCGGGCTCGTGCTGATCGCCCTTTCGAGAGAGGAGTTCGAGCTGTAGCGTGGCCCGAGGACGCCTGATTCAGATGTCAAGCGACGAGCAGCAGCCAAATACTAGCGAGTCGCCGGAGCCTTTCGACCAGGTTGCGAAGAGGCCTCCCAGAAGCTACTTCCTCACGCTGGGGGCCGACCTCACTATCGCCGCGGGTGTCGCCACACTCGCCAACGGGACTTATGCGATCCTTACCGGGACTGATGTTCAGGTCGCGACCGATTTCGGATTGACGAAGGAAGCCGTGTGCGGGATCATCTTCGTCCTTTTCGGAATCGTCTCCGTCGCGGGTGGAGTCGCAGCGCTCAAGCGCATGCATTTCTCGCTCGGGCTCGCCGGGGCGGCGCTCGGGATGATGGGCGGCGGCCTGATCGGGTTCTGGCTGGGTCTCATCGCTCTTGTCATGTACGCATTATCGCACGAGGACCTCTAGCGCTGAAGCTGACCCAAGAAAGAATGAAATGAAATGTGGGAAGGAAACAGCAGGATTCATGTGTGGATACGAATAACGGCTGAGCCGTAACTGCCAGATCGACATGTTGTATAGCGACTACAGCGATTAGTAGCTGCGGACTGAATGTCTCGGCGGACCTTGACACTTACATCCCAGCTCTATCAACGCCGTCATGTAACGGCGGCTGTAAGATGCCTCGTTTTCAGGGCGGTTTCAAGCTTAGATGCTTTCAGCTTTTATCCGCATATCGCGTGGCTGCTCAGCATTGCCTTGCCAGACAACTGATAGACTAGAGGCGACGAACCCTCGTTCCTCTCGTACTAAAGGGTCCTTCCCGTCAGGCATCAAAACACTTCCAGC
>MGVW01000031.1:0-27561 GCA_001800675.1 Euryarchaeota archaeon RBG_13_57_23
CTCCCACCACGAGGCGTACTTTCGGAGGCCGTTGTTCCTGAGCCGGATGCTCTCCTTTGCCAGCTCGTGGGCGAGCTTGCTGTGTTTGCCGCTCCAGTCGTCCCTTATGTCCTGGGTGATGACAAGATAGCTGGGCGAGTCGTCTATCATCTCGGGAGGGAGCCTCGCGAGGGCGAAGATGTCAGTCGCCCTCTCGCCCCCTGGGATGCGATCCTCGTTGAACTGCGCCAGATGCATCATCTCGTGCGCGATGGTCCAGTAGGTCGGATAGGCCCAACCTCCTTTTCTCTTCCTGTGCACGCTGACCCAGAGCTTCACCTTCCCCGAGTTGGACTTGAACGCGAGCCCATCGTAGAACCTGGTGACGCCGACGGTTATCTCGGGGGTCATCTCGGGGAAGAACGGGTGGAGCCTCTCAAGCCTGCCGACCAGTTCGTTTCTGACCTCTTCGGGGAGTTTCAGAGCTCTCCTGGTCCAAGTGATCTTGAGCGGCATCCGACAGGTGTAGGCGTTGCCCGATAAAGAGCGTATCTGCTTGTCCTCAGCCGCCGCTGAGTATCTCTCCCTTGATGCCTACCACCGTGGTCTTGACGGGGATCTTCTTGCCCGAGCGCCTCACAGCTTCGTCAACGATCTTCTGTAGGCCGTGGCAGCACGGGACCTCCATGTGCACAAGCGTGACGCTCTTCGGCGTCGCATTCGTGAAGACGTCTGTGAGCTTGTCCAAGTAGGCCTGTGCGTCGTCCAGCTTGGGACATCCGATGATGACCGGCTTGTCCGCAAGGAACCTGCCGTGGAAGTCCCTGAACGCGAACGGTACGCAGTCCGCGGCGAGGAGAACGTCCTTCCCCTTCCAGAAGGGCATGCTCGGGCTGACGAGCCTCCACTGGACCGGCCAGTTGGTCAGCTCTGGGGGCAGATTCTCGTGCTCCTCAGCGTGATCGTTTGCGTGAGCTTTGGCCTTGCTAGCGGTGAGGATCATCGGGTTGTGCGACGGGCATCCGCAGGGCTCAACACCGATTGGTTCCTTCTGCTTCTTGGGTCCTACTAGGTGCTCCTTGACCGCTTCCTCGTCGAACTCGGGGGCGTCCCTCTCGATTATCTTCAGGGCGCCCTCTGGGCAGTCGCCTATGCAGGCCCCGAGCCCGTCGCAGAACACCTCGTTGACGACCCTCGCCTTCCCGTCCACGATCGCCAAGGCCCCCTCGGCGCACGCGGTCACGCAGTTCCCGCACCCTGTGCACTTGTCCTCGTCGATCTCTATTATCTTTCTCTTCGCCATCGGAATCGCCTCTCGGACTGTTCTCCAGAGCCTATGACGTCACTGGTCAGGGAATATGCCATTGCCTAAGAAGTTAGGCCCACTATCCGTGTGCGGCTAGGTGTTCCGCCCTTTCTTGAACGCCAGTCCCGTCTCCTCCCTGCTGATCCAGTCCCTGACCATCTGGCCGAACATGGTCCCCATGAACCCGCCCAGGACGAACAGCCACAACAGGATGATGGTGAACCTGAAGAACATCGCGTAGTAGAAGTCCGAGATGACCTGCTCCAGGTTGTAGATCGTATACGGGGCGGAGTACAGCAGCACCGCAAGGGCGTACCCCACGGCCGTATAGAAGAAGACAGACACCATGGCGAGGTCGGTGCGTTTCGTGAAGTATCCCGAGGGCATGCCCGTCAGGACGGAAAGCGATAGCACAAGCAGAAGGCTCTTCCCGAACGACGGGGTCGATATGTTGGGGAACATGAAATCGAAGGTCATGAACGCGACGGGCGGGGCGCTGATCAGGGATATGAGCGCCATCTTGGCCAGGTCCTCCTTCGTGAACTTCATGGCGTCCCCTCCTCGGACGAGTATCCCAGTCTGACCGTGACGAGCTCGTTAAGGTACCTTTCCCTGATGTACTCGTGCTCGAACTCCCCGATGAACAGCATGATGGAGAATTCGTGCGTGTAGGACAAGGTCTCTAGCGTGTAGGTCTGCCCCAACCCCTTGCTGTAGTTGATGAACCCGGTCAGCTTGGCGAGGGTCGCGGGGTCCGAGACGATCGACCAGAAAGTGAAGTTGAAGGTCGTCTTCGCGGGCACCTCGAGATACTGCGTGGGCCCCACGTAGTCCTCTCCAATCTGTATGGCCCGGTCGGTCGGGTTGGAGCTGTTCACGAGCGTCGAATACCAGGAGAGCGTGTAGATGTGCAAGGTGTACCTCGAGGGGTTGACCAGCTGGATGCTGAACGATACGTTGAGGTTCCCGTGCTGGACGATCTCGGCGTCGTGCTGCGGGTTCTGGAGGACGACGTCCCGCTGCGCCTGAGCGATGGCGCCGTATGTGTTGGCCGAAACGATGCACGCCCCCGTGAAGAAGAGCGAGAGCACGATGTACATGGTCACGGTGACCCAGTGTCTCTTGACCTTTTTCAGGATCGACATCTCCCCACCCATACGGAGCTTATCCGCGTCACTTCGCCGGCGCCTTGAACAGGTAGCAGGCGACCATGTGACCCCCGCCGACGTCTATCAGTGGCGGCTCGACTGTCTGCACGAAGCTGACCACTACAGACTCTTTCGGCCCCTTGATCTCTTTTATCTCAGCGGGCTCCACGGCCTTCGCCGCCATGTTGCCCTCCGTCGCCATCCTGGCGAAGAGGCCCTTTGCCTCGCCCGCGAACTCTTCCCACTTCTTCCCACCGCTGCACAACCTTATCTTGACCGAGCTCTTCTCGGCCTTGGGCATCAGCATCAGGTTGTAGAACGCTGATTTCGGGTTCATCTGCATCTCCTTCAGGATGATCTCCGCCGCCTCCTGGGCGACCCTTGCGGGTGTGAGCTTCGCCTGGCTGCAAGTGACAGTCACTCTGCCCGGTCCAACCATCGTCTTGCCCGCGCCCTTGAACTCCGAGTAGCCGCCTCTGACCAGGCCCTTGACGAAGTCCTGGAGGAACCCGACTGTCGTCTCGGTCTTCGTTGCCTCTCCCTCGGCCCTATCGAGGTTCTCCTCTCCGACCAAGACCACGACTGTCGGGCCTGAGACACGGGCGTCCATGATGGTCCCGAACAACGGGTGGCCTTTGCTCCTGAACTCGACGGATGCTGTGAGCTTCTCCACCAGCTCCTTGGCGACATACTCCCCGGGGACCTGGATGGATTTCGTTCGCAGGACAAGTTCCCTGCTCCCTTCGACCAGGTTCACGGCGTGGACGGCCTGGAACATGGGCGTCTTGTCCTCGAGCTCGGACACCTTGGATTCTATGAAACTCAGCACCGTCTTCGCGCTCCCGCCTTCCTTGACCTTGATGATGAGCGAGAACCCGTTCGGCTCTATCTCGTCCATGTGCGCCTTCATGGGGTGCTCGGGAGCTATGACCTTCTCCTCCTCGAGCAGCCACGCGGCCAGGTCCTTGCCCTCCCAGCCGCACTCGCTGAAGCTGAACGGGCACCTCGGCCTGAACCTGCATCCTAGGGGCACGTTCGTCGCGCTCGGGATCTCTCCCTTGATCTGTATCCTACCGTGCTTGTGCTCGGGGTCCGGCACCGGGACGGCGGACAGAAGTGCGCGCGTGTACGGGTGTTTCGGCTCGAAGATGACCTTGTCGGTCTCGGCCAGCTCGACCACGCGGCCGAGGTACATGACCCCCAGCCTGTCGCTGACGTACCTTGCGACCGCTATGTCGTGCGTTATGAAGAGGTATGGGATGTTGTACTTGTCCCTGAGGTCGAGCATCAGATTGAGCACGCCCGCCCTGATGGACACGTCGAGCATGGATACCGGCTCGTCGGCCACGATCACCCTCGGGTTGATGACGAGCGCCCTGGCGATGGAGACCCTCTGTCTCTGCCCTCCGCTCAGCTCGTGCGGGAACCTGTTCAGGTACTCTCTTGCGGGGGCGAGGCCCGCGTCATCGAGCGCCTTGACAGCGAGCTCGATGCGTTCCTCATAGGTCTTGCCTATGTGGTGGTTGATGAGGGGCTCTATGATCGTCTGGAGGACCGTCGTGCGCGGGTTCAGGCTCTCGTAGGGGTCTTGGAAGACCATCTGGATGTTCCTTCTGAATACCTTGAGGTTGTCCGGCTCCAGGAGCGCGATGTCTCTGCCCAGGAAGAACACAGAGCCGCCCGTGGGGGTCTCGAGCCGTGTCAGGAGCCGACCCGTCGTCGTCTTGCCGCACCCGCTCTCCCCCACAAGCCCGAGTATCTCGCCCTCGTGTATCTCGAAGTTGACGTCGTCGACCGCCTTCACATAGACCGGCTCCGCGAAGCTCAGGAAACCGCCCGCGAGCTCGAAGTACTTCTTCAGGTTCGTGACCTTGATGACCACATCGCTCCCGGCCGGCATCAGCCACCAAGCCTCCTGAGATTGGGCTGCAGCTCCTTAGCGTAGTGACAGTACGAAATGTGTCCTGGCTCCAGCTCGATCCCCTTCGGGACCACTTTGGAGCAATCAGGCTTCGCGTACCCGCATCTCGGGTGGAACGGGCACCCCGGAGGCGGATTGACGAGGTCCGGCGGGAACCCGGGTATGGAGATTAGCCTTCGCCTCTCCCCTTCGATGGACGGGAACGACCCCAGGAGCCCAGAGGTGTACGGATGGGCTGTGTTCTTGAACACCTGGACGGTCTTGCCGATCTCCATGATCCGCCCGGCGTACATGACCGCTATCTTGTCGCTCACCTCGGCCACAACCGAGACATCGTGAGTGATGATCATCATGGCCATCTTGAGCTGCTCCTGGAGCTTGCGTATCTCGAACAGTATCCGGTCCTGCGTGATGACGTCGAGCGCCGTCGTGGGCTCGTCCGCGATGATGAATTTGGGGGACAGCGCCAGCGCGAGCGCGATCATCGCCCTCTGCTTCATGCCCCCGCTGAACTCGTGCGGGTAGTTCGTGATCCTGTCCTCGGGAATCCCGACGAAGTTGAAGAGCGCCTTCGCGCGCTCGGTGGCCTTGTCGTCATCGACGTCCTCGTGGAGCTGGATGGCCTCGATGATCTGGTCTCCGACCCTGAAGACCGGGTTGAAGGCGTTCATGGCTCCCTGGAAGATCATCGATATCTCCTTCCACCTGATCTTCCGGATCTCCTCGTTGAAGTCGTCCAGGCGCCCATCCTTGAGTTTGGATTTTGCCAAGAGGTCGTAGAAGTAGGTCAGTGCACGCAGCCTTTCCGTGAGTTCTGTCACCTCAGCAGAGCTCGCATCGAGACGCTCTATCTGCTCCGGGGTGCCCTTCGATTTGACCTGCCCGGTCTTGTCTTTGATGTCACGCTTCTCCTCGAGCAACTTGGTGAGCCTGGCCCTCATCGTGGCGATCTCGCGTTCCCTGCCCTTCGGGTTGCCCTTGAACATCTGGTCGTACTCCAGCCTGAGGAGCCTCGTCCTCGGAGGCTCCTTGAAGAAGATGAAACCGCTCTTGACGAAGCCGTTCGGGGGCAGCAGCTGCGTGATGGCGTACGCGGCCGTGGTCTTCCCGCAGCCGCTCTCACCGACGAGGCCCATCGTCTCACCAGCATCTATCATGAAGCTGACGCCGTCCACGGCCTTGACCCAACCGTTTTGGATCTTGAAGTGTACCTTCAGGTCCTGAACCTCGATCAGTGCCATCTTGGTCACCTCTTCCTCAGTCTTGGGTTTACGACCTCGTCGAAGGCCCTACCTATCAGGTAGAAGCTCATCGAAAGGAGCGTTATGCATATGCCGGGAGGCAGGAGCCACCACCATGCAATCAGGGATTGCCCGCTTATCTGCAGGTACTGGAGCATCATGCCCCATGTGACGTTGTTCACGTCTCCGAACCCTAGGAAAGCGAGTATGGCCTCCGTGACTATCGCTCCGCTGATGGTGAAGGTCATGTACAGGAAAGTGTACGGCAGCACGTTCGGCGCGATGTGCCTGAATATGAGGCGTGACTCGCTCGCCCCAGCGATGATCGCAGCGTCCACGAACGCTCGTTCTTTGAGCGATAACGTGACGGAACGTATGACCCTCGCGATGCCCGCCCAGGACAGTATCGCGATGATGATCATGATATTGACCAGGGACGGCCCGAAGACGGCCGCGAACAGAAGGAGTATGACCAGGCCGGGAAGGCTGAGCATGACGTCCGTCGCGCGCATCAGCAAGCTGTCGATGATTCCTGGGTAGAAACCAGCCACGAGCCCGACCACAGTGCCTATGACCACCGCGACGAACGCGGCGGTGATCCCCACCATCAGCTCGGACCTCGTGCCGTATATGAGCCATGCCAGGATGTCATGGCCTTCGTAGTCGGTCCCGAGAATGTACCTGTTCCCTGAAGGGTACTTCCCCGGGGGCAAGGGCGCCTTGTTCACCCCGGAGAGGGTGGAGACGAACAGGGTGTTCTCCGAGGTGACCACCGCGAAGTAGTTGCCAGTCACGCTCGATTGGATGTATATGTTGCCGAGGAACGAGACCGGAGTGAGCGCGCCCCCGCCCGGGGCGGCGAAGGTAGCATTGATCCCCAGTAGACCGTCCGACAAGTAGATGATGCCCCTATCGGAGCTGTAGATGAAAGTGCCCAGCCCGCTCACGTACTGGGGCGGACTGTTGATGTGTCCTTCGGTGAGCGAGAACATGGTCCTGTTGTACCTGACAGAGCCCGTTTCGGGATCCACTCCGGCAACGAACCCGCGGGTTTCCGCCTTGCCTGTGACTATGATGCCTGCAGGAGACGAATACAGGTCGCCGATCTCGAAGTCGGTTATCCCGGGCATTATCAGCGGGCCGGACCACTTGATCTCGCCGTCCTCCCTCTGATATGCTATCAGGTCGTCGTCAGTGGTCGCCAGCACAATGATGGTCTTGCCGAAGGCGTCGCTTGCGCCCTGAGCGTACGGGAACGCTATCATCTGCTTGGCGTTGACCGGTGTGAATTCGTTGCCGTCCAGGGTGTAGTTCTTCCTCCACATCTGCGCCCCTATCGAGACGTTCTGGACGATCCCGGTCAGAAGGCTCTTCTCGACGTCGATCCTGTACGCGCGGAGGTCCGAGGATGTGGGTATGATGATCACGCTGCCGTCCTCGAAGTCTCCATCGACGACCAGAGGGTTGCCGATGATGGTCTCGTCGGTGATCGTGAGGGTGTCGGTGAAGGTCCTGGTCTCGGTGAAGAATCCCAGGTTGTCTCTCGGGACCTTGTCATACAGCCAAACGTTGTGCTCGTCCGTCATCACGAGTGCGAGGCGGGAGAACCTGAGAGCGAGTGTGTATCCGTTCCACAGGTTCGAGGTGTACATCGGCTCGAAGCCCAAGTCCCATTCGACGTTCAGGTCGATCAGGTTGTCCGAATACTCGTACACGGTCTGGCCGTCCCGCACGAGGAAGTAGGAGGTCTCTCCGAGGACCCGGGGGAAGTGCACGTACTCGATATAGTCAAAGCCGACCGGGAGCGAGTAGGTGGTCGGGTCCTGCACCTCGATCTCCTGGACTCCGGTCCCCACAGGATAGATGAGGGCTTTGCCATCGTCCTTTGAGTAGAGCATGAGGCCGATGAGTGCCTCTTCCCTGGTGTCCGCGGTGAGTCCCACTGGAGCGCTCCAGTTGTACGACTCGGTAATCACGAGCTCGACGTTGTTCGCGTAGAAGACATCCTCCGCAGGTGCCCGGAACTCGGGGTCATACGGCGATATTATCGGCGCGAAGATGGCCAAGACGAAGAACCCAAGGACAATCCCCAGGCCCACGAGACCTGTCATCGAGCTCCTGTAGAGCTTCCATGTGCGCAGGGGGCCTCTCAAGTACTTCTTCAGGGTCGGGTGGTCGGAGAATATGTCCTCGATCTTTGACAGGCTCTTTGCCTTCGGTTTCGGGGTGCTCCCACCCGTGTCCTGGGCCATCAGATTCTCACCCTCGGGTCAAGATATCCGTAGATGAGGTCGGCAAAGAAGTTGCCCACGAGCACGAGCAGAGTGATGATGAACAAGGTGGCCTCGGCGACCGGGAAGTCGAGTTGCGAGAGCGATCGGATGTACAGCGCTCCGACGCCCGGGAACGTGAACACGTTCTCGAGTACGACCGCGCCGCTCACGGAGAACACGATCGATATGATGAACGAAGTGACCACGGGCAACATCGCGTTCCTCGCGCCGTGCTTGTAGAGCACGGTCCGCTCTGGCAGTCCGATGGCCTTCGCGGTCACCATGTAGTTCTCTCCTATGATGTCCAGCATGGCGGTTCTCATGAGCAGTATGGTGCCTGCGAGGTTCAGAAGTATCAATACCACGAGCGGCAGGGTCATGTGCCAGAGTATGTTCAGAGGCTTCCACAGGTCGACTGAGGGGTCATACCACCCCGTGAGAGGGAACAGGTCGAGCTGGGACGCGAAGACGAGCAGGAATATCAGGCCGATCCAGAAGGACGGCATATTGTAGAACACAAGGCTGGTCACCACCGCCGTACCGTCGCCCACACCCCCCCTCTTCCACGCGATGTACGCGCCGACGTATATCCCTATGAGGTACGAGATGATCGTCGCAAGGCCGAACAGCAGGAGGGTTCTGGGGATCCTCTCTTCCAGAAGGTTCCACACAGGTTCCGCTTGTGAGAAGGAAGTGCCGAAATCGAATGTCAACATATGCTGCATGTAGAGCAGATAGCGCTCCTGAATCGGTCTGTCGAACCCGAAGTAGGCGGTCAGGAATTCCCTGTCTTCGGGCTTTATGAGCGGGTTCTGCGCGAGAAGGTCTTGGGGTTTCGCAGGCAACGACTCGAACATTATGAAAATCAGGGTCAGGATTATGATGAGGGTGATGAAGGTCTGAATTACCCTCTCGGCGATGTACCTGCTCATCCCGGCCATGTCCGAATTATCCCCCAAATGGGCAGGCCTTCCCATTTTGTCTGAGTGAGCATATAATCGCTTAATAAAACTTTGGTAGCATGGGTTCGGTGTGGTACATCGGGCCCCCGTGTGCCGTGCTCATGGCCCAGCCTAGTCTTTGAAATCGAAAAATGAAAGGTTGGGGAAAAGGTTTGATCGGTGTTTGTGCCTATAGCTTCTGTTCCTCAGTCTTCACAGTCTCGGTCTCAACAACTGTCACGGACTCTGGGTTCTTCGGCCTGCGCCCTATCAGCAACAGCACGAGGAGGATAGCGGCGATTACCCAGCCAGCTATCAGGAGGCCCCAAATGGCCATGCTCGTCCCGGCCCCCTCGTCGACCGCGGTGAATTCCACCGTGGTCTCCGTCGAGACTCCGAGCGAGTCCGTCGCGTTCACCTTGACGCTGTGATCTCCCTTGGAGAGGTCGCCAAGCGCCTGAGCGATGTCCCAGGTCGTCTCGCCTGCAGTTCCCTGGACCGTTGTCACGGCTCCGCCGTCGACTGATACCTTGACAGTCTGCACGCCGTTCGAGTCTGACACGCTGGCCGTCATGACCACTTCCTTCTTCACGACCTCGCCGCCCGCAGCCGGGCTGAGCACTGAGATCGTCGGACCGTTGTTCATGACCGGTATGGCCATCGTTGCCAGACCGACCTCGTAGGCCACTCCGCCGCACTTCGCCTGGACTGGAACGAACGCAGCTCTCGCGTCGTTCATGGCGGATGTGTCGACGGTGAAGGTGACCTTGCCGTTCGCATCGGAAGCCATCGCTGGCTGTGTGACAGTCGCGCCTCCGCCCGCGGTCAGCTCAACTGCCAGGTTCGGTATGGCCTTTCCGGCAGAGTCTGTAACGGTCGCAGTCACCGCGATCTTCTCGCCGATCATCTGAGTGTCCTCGATCGGGTCGAGCGCCACGTAGGCCTGCGCGACGTGCATCACAACGGAGTTCTGCGCGAACAGAGAGATCGCTCCGAACTCGCTCGCCTTCGCGAAGACATCGGCTCTGACGCTAGCCTGCGTCACGACATAGTTCTTCGCGACAGCTATCAAGGTGGTCCGGGCGAACCCGTCCACATCGGTGGGGACCGATACGGAGCTCCACAGAGCTGTGGTCTTGTAGGGCACGATCATGTAGTCCAAGTTGCCTCTGAGGCTGTTCTGGTACACGAGCGCATCGGCCGCCTCAATCGGGGCGTTGTCCTCGTCCGTTGCGACGACGTCTACGACCGTCGAGTCGAATCCGGTTGCCCTGACGGTCATCACTGGCTTCCCGATGGTCACCTGTGCGGCTGACACATCGTACGACCTTCCGAGCACATAGTCGCCGGAGATCGTTGTCGGACCAATGATGTTGTACGCGTATGTGTCACTGTTGAAGGTTCCTACTCCCTCGGGCACGACATACACCTGTCCGATCAGGTCGACCGGGGCGACGTCCTGTCCATAGATCTCTATGGTCAGCTCGCCACCTACGATATCGACACCGGTCATGTAACCGTAGTCGTCCCAGTAGATGTACCCTGCCGTGTTGTACCAGTAGTCCCAGTCAGCGTAGTCATAGTACGTGTTGAACGGACCAGATGTCACGAGGTTCGCATCATCGACGCTTGTGATGATGTTGATACCCCAGCCGTCCCAGGTCGAGTCCCAGTTCACCAGGTCGCACCAGGCCAACGAGCCGTACGCAGTACCGGAGACCATCAACGATGCGTTGATGCCGTCAGCCGGAGCACCGGCTCCGTCCCATATGTAGGCAGTGGCTGTTATAGCGCCGACTGGTTCCATGAACTGAGGCTCCTGTGTGGCAACGTTGCCGTCGAGGTCCCAGACCATATATCCGCCGTACATAGTGGGTACTGGCGCATCACCTGCGTAGGTGAGCGTCACTGTCGCCGGGACTGCATTGAGTGCGGTCGTGTTCTTGATCACGACTCTCAGGGCCGCGCTGGCTGCACTGTCCTTGAACTGAACATCCACTGTAGCCTGACCAGAACCGCCCGTCAAGACCTCCATGGTCGGAACGAACACTAGGTCCTCGTTGCTGTACTCGACGCTCAGCAGGTGATTCGCCAACGCGTTGCCATCATCGTCCGTGACGGTCACGACTATCGAGGTCGCGTTTGCAGCCCTCGTGAGGGTAACCGTTCCGGTCGCTGCGGCATCCACCTGTGCCATCGTCCAATCTGGTAGTGCCTCGTTCAGCACGAGCAGGTTCGCGGCCGCAGCTGCGGACCACGCGTAGCCCGCCTTCGTTGCGGCGTACGATAGCGTCAGTGTCAGGTGCGAGTTCATGTACTGGCTGATGTCCGTGGGGGCGGTGTATAGCATATACGCCTTCCCGTTGGCATCTGTCAGCATTGAGTTAAAGTTCGCAGACCAGTTCGTCGTACCATAGCTGACCAAGTTCGGGTCGATTGACACGTTCGCGCCTGCCACCTTGGCACCGTTCTCGTCAGTGACCGTTACGACGATGTCAGAGGTCTCTCCAGGCCTCAGCACCATCGAACTGGCACTGACCATCATTGCGAGCGTTGTCGGCAGCTTGGACACCACTCTCAATGTGCTGCTCGCCGTGGAGATGACTCCTCCCTTCGAAGCAGTCACATTGACATAGGAATATCCCGCCGCAGTGCCCGTGAGGTTGAACAAGAACAGGCCGTCAGCGTTCGTGGATCCCGTCGCAGTTCCAATTGTGACGGTCGAGGCTCCCCCGACTCCATCAACTGAAACCGTGATGGCCGCGCCGCTCACAGGTGCTCCGCTGTTGTCAATGACCTTCACGTATGCGTCCACTGTGCCACCGACCAGGACCTTGCCCGGCAGGCTCAGCCCAGCGTTGACGCTTGCGGTCGCAGCGGCTCCGCCTGCAGCCGCTCCCGACTTCACCAGGTTACCGAGAGAGAACAGGTTCGAGCCAGGCCCGAATATCTGTCCAAGGTAGGACAGCCATCCGGTCCATCTCGTCGTTGCGGCCTCAACGTTCACCCTGTAGTACAGGACGTTGACCGGCACCGCATCCGCGATCACTCCCTCAGCCCAGCGCGTGTAGGCTATCTGTTCGCTGGTGTTGAAGCTCGACTTGGCGAGGTTCTCGAGTCTCAGGACCTCATCCGCGAGAGCCTGTGTCTCAGCGTCCGCGCGGGTCACTACCCCGAACAGGTCGCTGTAGAACGGGTTCGGGTTCGCCTCTGACCAGAAGCCGAATGTGTTCGAGCTCGCCCTCGGGCCAATGATGTCGAACACGTTGCCGACGGGGTCCGAACTCAGGGACCAACCGATGATGAGCAGCTGGAAGTCCATTGACTGTAGCCTCGTGACGAGCGTGTCGAAGTCAAGGGCCTTGGCCTCTGCGTTGATGTGCAGGCCGTCTCTCATGTTCTTCGCTATCATCTGGCCTGCCCTGATCCTTATCGGGTCGTAGTCTGCGGGCGGGGTCAGTATGGTGAGCTTCTGCATCGGAGTTCCGTCCGGCAGATCTCTCCATCCGTCACCGTTCGCGTCGACGAATCCGGCCGCGTTAAGCAACGCAATCGGTGTGCTGTAGTCGGCATCGAACGGGTACTTCTCAACTGTGGCGTTGTACCATGCGTCTTCGCCCCAGAATGGCGGCTCACACGCGTCGCCTTGTGTTCCGAAACCGCCCATGTAGACATTGACGATCTGGGCCTTGTCGATGACGTGCGAAACTGCCTGTCTGAAGGGCAAGTAACCCATCGGGTCGAACTTCTGGTTGAACGCCATGTAGAAGTAGCCGTTATCAGACTCGTAGAACAGCTTGATGTTCGGGTCTGCCTGTAGGCTCGGTATCCTGCCTGCCGTTATCGCCCATGGCAGGTGGTCCACCTCGCCTGACTGGAGCGCCAGGATGGCAGTGTCGATACTGGCGTACAACTTGAAGTAGAGCTGGTCTATGTTGGGGGCGTACATCTTGTAGCCCAAAGGCGTCGTCTTGTTCTTGCCCCAGTAGCCAGTGTACTTCTCCATGATTCTGTAGGAGTTGTCCTCGCCCTCCTTGTATCTCCACGGGCCTGTGGATATCGTCGCGTCCGGGTCGTTCCACAGTATGTCCACCAGTCCGCCTGACAGGTGGTTCTCCCAGATTGCCATTGGAAGGATGGGCAATCCTGCGGTAGTCGTCAGGAACAGCCCGTACGAGGACCCCATCTTCATCGTCACCGTGTAGTCATCCACCTTGTTTACCGCGGTGGTCATCTCAGCCTCGCTGCAGGAACCGTCGTCGTTCGCATCGAACGCGTTGATGATGTTCGATGCATAGGTCGTGCCCTGTCTCGCATGTTGGAACATGAACACGACGTCGTCAGCGTCCATCGGTGTTCCGTCGTGGAAGGTCACGCCCTGCCTGATCGTGAACGTCCATGTTAGAGTGGGTTCGTCGAAGGTCCAGCTCTCCGCGAGAACTGGCATCGGAAGACCGTCGAAGTCCAATCCGACCAATCCCTCAAATCCCCAGTTGATGACGTTCGATTTCCACACGCTGTTGGATGCTAGGTTCCACGTGTTGAAGTCCGGTATGTCCTGTTGCATGCCTATGTACAGGACATTCGGCTGATCCGCAGCCTCGGCTCTTACGGGCATCGCACTAGGGATTACTGCGAATGCCGTTAGAACTGTCAGCAGCGTAACAAGCCCTGCTAGTACTCTTCTATTTTTCATGTCAAATTCATCCTCCGTCTTACCCCTCAGATAATAACGGGCAGTGCTAACGCATTTTATGATATATGAAGGTTGTTCCAACCCGGTTTCCGGTGGAATCTGGCTTTATCGGCCAGTGCGAGAAAGGACCGTGACTCGTGGTCACACGTCGCTGTCACCCGCTAATGGCTTGCTGCGTCATCGAAAAAAGGTCGGTCTCGAGAGTTCGTCGATGGTCGAACCGGGTTGCGGTCCGAGCAACCGGCTCGTCGCTGTATTTGATCCCTACTCGGCGTCCTTCTTCACAGCCTCGACTGATTTCGGGTCAGCGCAGTTCCATGTCCCGCAGAACGGGCACCTAGACTGATTCTCCTCCAGGTCGAGATCCGTGATTGCGCCAGAGTAGTTGACGGTTGCAGGATATTCCTTCTTGCACTTCTTGCACTTGTATTCGAGTTCCGCCTTGGGCATGTTTCCGCTGACAGGTGAACTCCGTCATAAATGTTATTGACGAATCAGAGGTCGAGTCAGAGGAAGGTTATTTGGCATCGAAGATAGGTTCACCGGCCACGGGCCGAGGGAACGATCATGTCGAAGAAGGGAGCCACTGACGGGTTCAGGGAGGTTTCTGCCAGCGGAAGCCATTTCCAGATAGGGGAAACGCTCGGCAAGCAGTGTCGCGACCAGGCGATAAGGATGGAGAAGCAATTCAAGGAGGCCATCTCGGCGGTTCCTGGCTGGTCGGTGGACAAGATGATCTCGTACTCCCGCAAGAGCCTTCCCTTGAGCAAACGGTTCTATCCCGAGTACATCGAGGAGCTCGAGGGCTACGCGAGAGGGTCAGGCGTCAAGTTCGAGGTCCTCTACGCGATGTCTTGCGACGCCCCTATCGGACGAGGCAAGGGCTGTACTGACTTGGTCGCCAACGGTGAGTGGACGAAGGACGACTGCGTGTACGCCGCGCACAATGAAGATGTCTCGCCTGGCAGTATCAATGAGATAACTATCGCCAGGATAAAGCCGAAGGATGAGCCCGGCTACCTCGGAATGAACTACGGGGGCATTTGGCCGACCGCGGGCATGAACGCCGCGGGAATAAGCCTCACGGGAAACGCGTTGGTGCCCAACGACACCCGCCAGGGGATCCCGAAGATCATCCCATGCAGGAAGGTGCTGCGGGAGACTGGCATCTACCAGGCGCTCATGGCGTCGATGCCCGAGGGACGCGGGCACAGCTTCAACAACATCGTCACGGACGCCAACGGAGAGATATTCAGCATGGAAGGGTCGGCGACCACGTTCGACGCACTGTACGGGGAGGAGGGCTGGCTCGTGCATACGAACCACTATCTTTCACCCAGGATGTGGAAGTTCGAGGAGAACATGCACACGAGGTTCTCTTCCATAGTCAGATACAACAGAGCGAAGAAGCTGTTCAAGAAGGAGCTCGGCAATGTCGATATCGCATCCTTCCACAGGATCTTCTCGGACCATGTCGGATATCCCGAGTCCATCTGCCGGCATCCCGACGCCGCTCTTGCCAAGGACGAGCAGACCAGGTCCATATTCTCTGTCGTGTTCAACCTGACTGAGAAGGTGGCATGGGTCTGCTATGGCAACCCGTGCGAGGGCGCCTACAAGAAGTACGAGTTCTAGGTCGTCAGCGCCAATCGTGCCTCAGGACCTCGCCCGCCAGTGCCTTTGTCTGAGCTCCGTTGTCGACCGCCAACTGGCCGTTCACGATCACATAGGGTATGCCGTCAGGATACCGGTGCGGGTAGTTCTCGAACGGATACTTGTGAGGCCATAGGTTGGTCGCCCTGTCCTTGATCTTCGAGAGGTCGATCATCGCGATGTCCGCCTTCATCCCCGGCCTCAGCAGACCCCTGTCATAGAGTTCGATCCTCTGCGCGGGGTAGCTCGTCATCTTCCTGACCGCCTCCTGGATCGTCAGCAACGGTTCGTCCCTGACATATCGCTCGAATATGCCCGGATACTCACCGAACGCGCAGGGCATGTACGGTGGTGGGTCCGTCAAAGGCCCCTTTTCGGACCAAGTGGCGCAGTCAGAGGAGATCATGACCAGAGGGTGCACGAGGAGCTTCTTGATGTCCTCCTCGCTGATGTAGTCGAATATCGCTATGACCTCGTCCCGCTCCTCCACTAGCACATCGAAGTAGGTCTCGAACACGTCGTTCCTGCGTTCCTTGGCTATCCGCGCAATGGTCTTCCCCTCGAGCTTCCTCTGCTTCGGGGCATGCATGATGAATATCCTGTCGAACAGACCGTGCTTCAGCAGACCTGACGGGCCGAAGGCGGGCAGTCTGTCCTCAATGATCTCTTTCTTGATCCGCGCTCTGCTCTCCTTGGATTTCAGCAGCTCGAGCATCTCCTCCTTCCTGAGCTCGGCGAGGTATTGCGGGAGCGCGTGACTTAGGTTCGGGGCTAGGTCAGTATGCACGTCGTTGTCCACGGTCACATCTGCGCCTCTTTTCCTGGCCTCTTCTACGAGCCCGAGCGACTCCTTCGTCCTCCCCCAGGCCCCTATCTTCGGGCAGTTGTGCGAGATCTGCACGGGGATGCCACTCTTGCTGCCGATCAGGATCGCCTCTTTGATCGCAGTCAGTATCGTCTCCCGCTCTCCCCTGATGTGAGATGTGTAGATGCCGCGGTACTTGGCGACGACTTTGCACAGCTCGACTATCTCATTCGTCTTCGCGAAGCTCCCTGGCGGGTAAACAAGTCCGGTAGAGAGTCCGTATGCCCCTGCCCTCATCGCCTCATCGACGAGTTCCTTCATGAGCTTCATTTCCGCCGGTTTGGGGGCCCTCCTCTGGGTACCGAGGACCGCGGTTCTCACGGCTCCGTGCCCGACGAGGGTGGCGATGTTGTGGCCAACTCCTTGGGTCTCCAGCATCGTGAGATACTCTGCAAAGGTTCTCCACTTCCATGCGTTAGAGGTCCCGGCCCATTCCCCCCAGTAGTTCTTCCAGTCATCTATGTAGGGCTCCCTGATGGGCGCCCCGGACATGCCGCAGTTGCCGACGAGGTGCGTCGTCACGCCCTGCCTGAGAGTGCTGTCGCAACCCGGGAACACGAGCGCAGTGATGTCGGAGTGCGTGTGGATGTCCACGAATCCTGGGCAGACATAGAGGTTCGCGGCGTTGATCGCCCTCCTGCAGTCCCTCTTGTCCACGGTCCCGATCTTCGCGATGTTCTTCCCCGACAGTCCGAGGTCGGCAACATACCACGGATTGCCCGCGCCGTCTACTATCCGTCCGCCGAGTATGCCCAGGTCGAATTTCAAAGGCTCACCGGGCGGCGTATCGAAGTCCCCGTATTTGACCGATTCACTTGTCGGGTCACCTGTCGAAAAGGTACAGTAACGTCCCGGACCATATCTTCGGGAAGAAATAGGTGGACTTGTGGGGCATCTTCTGTCCCGCCTCGGCGACAGCCATCACCTGCTCGACGCTCGGAGGCTTGACGAAGAAGCATGCTTGGAATTCCCCAGAGGCCATCGCGTACTTCGTGGGGCTGGTCCCTTTCACGTACTCGATGTTGACCTTGGTGTCGATCATCTCAGAGGTGTATCCTAGGAAACGCTTGAGCACCCTCTCCTGCACCATGAACACGGGCAGGTCCTGCATCGGGTCCTCTGACTTCTCTTTGTCCTTCGGGGTAGCGTGCAGGTAGGTCCTCGAGGCAGGTATCCAGACGCCGAACGCCGGAACGGGCGACCTCTCGACCGCTTCTGCGAGTTCGTCAGGTCCGTGCATCTTCTTGAGCATGAACTCCTCTTCCAGAGCCTTCGGAAGCTTCTGGATGAGCTTGGGGTCGACCTCGGTGATCAGCCTGTGTGTCGGGAAGACCACGAGTCCGCGGTTTCTGAAACTGATCAAGGTCCCCATGATGTAGTCGTAGGGCATCGAACCCTCCTTCGTGTTGTCCTTCGCCCTCATCGTGTTGCGGTACTCGAGGGCGGTCTCATACCTGTGGTGTCCGTCCGCGATCAACAGCTTCGCGGGCTCGAGAAGCTTGGATATCTTCGATACCAGCTCTGGCTCCGAGACCTTGACGATCCTGTGGTGGACGCCCTCGGGGTCCACGAACCTCAGGACCTCCTCCCGCTTCCTGGCATCCGATAGGATCGCTTCGACGCCTTCTGTCGGGTCGTCGTACAGCAGGAATATCTGCTCGGTGTTGCCGGACATGGCGCACATGTGCAGCATCCTGTCAGCCTTGTGTTTGGGGATTGTCTTCTCGTGGGGCATGATGATGCCCCTGGAAAAATCCTCCAGCTTGACCGCAGCGACGATCCCGGACCTCACCCTGGGCTCGCCGCCAGGCGTGCTGAAGGTCTGCTCGTAGATGTAGAAGCAACTGTCTGGGTCCTTGACAAGTACACCATCATCGAACCAGGTCTTCAGCCGTCTCGCAGCGATGGTGTATTTGTCGTTCTCGTCACCCAGGGTGATGTGCGTTATGTTGAGCCTGTCTTCCTTCAGCCTTCGCTCCATGACGCCGTCTATCACATCATAGGGCGGAGCGACAAACCTTGCGAGATCCTTGCCGAACCGCTCCGTGTTGTATCTGACGGCCTGGAATGGGATGACCTTGGCCAACTGAACCGTGCTCCAGGAACGCAATGATGCTATGAATCTCTAAAAAGGTTTGGTCTCAGTGGGTTCCGCGGGAACACGGTCAGTCGAGCAGAGGCACGTATCCGTACCACACGCCGTCGTCCTCGAGATACCTGAGGTTCTCCTCGAGCATCTCCTTGTGTCCCCGCTCCATCTTCTCGAGCATCGAGAATATCTCTCTGAGAACCGGGCCGGCGATTGCGCCGTTCTTGGAGTAGAATTCGATCGACCGCTCCTCGGTCCTAATGCCGAGTTTCAGCGCGGAGATCGCATCCTTCGTCACAATTGCGTTCTTCTTGACCTTCTCAGGGAATATCTCAGCGAGGCCCTTCTCGATCATCTCCTTGGAGGGCTTCTTCGGCTTGCCCCCGAGCCTCTTCAGCTCGTTAGTAAGGATCGTCGCGTGCTCGTTCTCGTCCTTCGACAAGCCGCTCATCAGAGGCTTGGCCTTCTCGTCCTTCACCAACTCTCCGAACCTGGCGTAGTACTCCACCCCGAACCGCTCGAACTCTATCGCGGCTGCAAGGATCTCCTTGATATCCGCCATCTAGAACACCTTCCGTGCACCCTTGACGAAGGCCTGCGGCCTATTAATCATTGTGCAGAACCCATGTGGAAGGTCGGGTCCCCGCCAGTACGGAACGGGGTGATAAGCGTAGCGGAGCCAACGTGAGATTTGATACCCACTCTGTACCCTATTATATACATATCAAAGTAATAGCAAAATGCTGCCAGTCAGAGTAGTCTAGCGGTGACGAAGGAGATGGCGAACTCATCGGCTCCCCCCATGTTCATCGTTGAAGAGAGGGCCACCCCTCGTCCCCACGAGATCGGGAAGGGAGTGGAGATAGACCGGATGGTGGAGAGGTTGGGCGACCTCGCCGCAATGATCGCGCGCGACCGACCCATCGCGGAGACAGTCAAGGAGACTCTAGGAGACATATCGGAGCTGTTCGGGATCGGCGAGCTCATCATCGAGATAACCGCGCCCGACGTCAAACCGAATCTTCACTGGGCCACCTACGGGATACCGGCTGCTAGGGCGAAGGCCATCGTCGACAATCTCAGCCACGAGTTCATCGACGACGAGGTGCTCAACATGGTGCTCTCCGAGAAGTACCGCGTCACCAAGAACGCCTACTATGTGCCCTCGGAGGAGTGGCTCGCACTTATCCGGTCTGACCCGTTCATGGACCATCCCGCATACTACCGGTACCCCGAGAACGTGAAGACTCCGCGCGCCAACGCGGACATCTGGCACGAGGCGGATTCATACAAGTTCACGGTCAGGGACAACAATGGAGAGATCGTGGGCGTCCTCGAGGCATCATATCCAAGCACGGGCAAACTGCTTCAGAAAGAGACCCTAGAGCACATGGAGCTTTTCGTCGAGATGATCGCGATTGCGGTCGGACGAGAGCGCAGCCATGTAGCCCTGGCCAAGAAGCACGCAGGGCCATCTCATAAGACCGAGCTGCTCGAGGATGTCCTGAAGATCGCCTCTTCTATTGTGTCCGAACGGGATGTGAGGAAACTCTCCGAGATGGTGCTCGCATCGGTTTCTTCTCTGTTCGGCTTCGCGCGGGTAGAGCTGATAGTCTATGACGAATCGGACGGGGCGTTCAAGTGGCGGGCCCTGTTCGGGCATAGCACGCGTGCGGAGAGCGAGGTCCAGCATAAGTCGATCCCGGTCGACGTGGTTTTCGAAGATCTTGCCGAGGGTCGCAAGATCGGCAAGTTCGCATACTTCACCAGGGCCGAGCAGAGGACCTCGAGACAGTTGGCGTATGAGCCGGATCCGGAGGAGCAGGCCAACGCGGAATTGCCTCGGAAGAAGGACGAGATGCGGAAAGGGGACTACCTTGCGTTCCCGCTCCGAGATTCCGCGGGCAGAGTCGTCGGTGTCCTGTATCCGTCGAATCCTTTGGACGGCAAGATCCCCGACATGGCAACCATAGAGACCATCGAGATATTCACCTCGCTCGCCGAGGTCGCTCTCGAGAATGCGAGATTGAGCACGGACAGAGAGCAGGCGCTTAGGTTGGGTGGACAGAAGACCGAGCAGCTCTCAAGGATCCTCGACATGGCTACGGGTATCATGTATGTCCGCGACCTCGACCAGATGCTCGACACGATTCTCAAAACCCTGGCGCGCCTGCTCGGCATCAGGAGGATGGTCATCGGGGTGAAACACGCACAGGAGGGCGTCTACAAGATAGAAGCCCTCTATGGATTCTCGGCCAAGGTCGCTGAGGAGATCAAGATGGTTACATATCCTATCTACCAGGTCGACAGCATCGTCGACGCACGCCCCGACACAAGGGGAGACATGTACTCGAGATGGTGGGAGAAGCTCGGCAGAATCACATACTACTCCCCAGCGGAAGGCGTCAAGGCGATAACGAAGGAAGAGATGGCATACTACCCAGATCCAGATCTGATAAGGATGCCAAGGACTGGCAAGGGACGATGGCACGAACTAGACTACATGGACACCATTGTCATGGACAAGATGGGCTCCCCCATCGCCTACCTCGAGCTCCTCAAACCGAGAGACGATCGAATCCCAGATGCCGACACGGTTGAGATCATCGAGATTTTCGCGAGCCTCGCCGGGATAGCCATCGAGAACGCGCGCCTGCTCCAAAATCACATTGACAGCAGACAGGAGGCGGAGCTGTACACGGACGTGCTGTCTCACGATATCAAGAACTTCAACCAGGCGATACTGGGATACCTCGAACTCCTCAAGAGTAAGATGGACACCCCAGACAAGGTCACGATAATCGACAAGATCGCAGAACAGGTGATGAACACCAGTTGGCTCGCGAGCAACGTGAGAACGATGTCCCGAGTCACCTTCGAAGACGTCGAACTGATCAGGACCGATCTCGGCAGCGTGCTCGCGGATTGCATCAGGAGCGTGAGCCAGTACTACCCAGGACGAAGGATTGTGGTCCATCACACGGTCGAACAGAACACATATTTCGTACTCGCCGACGAGCTAATTCGGGAACTCTTCACCAACATACTCACGAACGCTGTCAAGTACGACTCACACGAGCCGCTGGAGATCGATGTGTCCATAGAGCCTATGTACGCGGAAGACAAGAAGCGCTGGCGCGTGGCTATTTCCGACCGAGGCATGGGCGTTCCAGACGACATGAAACCGATGATATTCGACAGGTTCTCCAAGGCCCCCAAGAAGAAGGGCTCCGGCATGGGACTCCACATCGTGAAGACCTTGGCGCAGCGTTATGGGGGCAGGGTCTGGATCGAGGACAGAGTTCATGGAGACTGTTCCAAGGGTGCGGTCTTCAAGGTAGAACTACCGGCGGCCTGAAGTCGCCTCAGAGATACGCATACCCGTCCATCATGTCGACGACAGTGCCCCCGACCCTCACCGATTCGATATCCTTCTTTGCAGATGTCTGCACTTCGATCGATATCTTGCTCGGTCTGCCCATTTCGTATCCTTGCTCGTTCTTCATGACCACTTTTCTGCTGACTGGTACCAGCTCGTGGTCGACCAGGTAGGCGCCAAGGCAGCCGCTGGCGCTACCCGTCGCGGGATCTTCAACGACGTTCTTGCCCGTGAGGTAGAGTCCTCTCGAATGAGAAGTGGAAGATGGCTCCACCGGCTCGAGGCAGGTAACATACAGATCGGCGATTCCTTTGGGCAGCTCGTCGAGAAGCTCGGTGAACGCAGCCGCATTCCCTGCTGCTTTCTCGACCGCTCTCCTTGACCGGACGGGTGCAATGACCCACGGGAGTCCGGTGGAGACCAGTTGCGGTGGCATCCTCTCTACATCGAAATCCGATTCCATGAGAGACAGCGCCTTCGCGATCCCTCTGACGTCCTCGATGATGGGGCCGAACTCGGGCAGGTTCTGGACGGTGACTATCTTGGTGATCCGGCCATTCGAGGAGAATATTTCCACAGGCATCACGCCAGCCTTAACCTCCATCTTGACCGTCGTCATGGGCGCCTTCAGTCTGATCCGTCCTTCCTTCGCGAGGACGTAGAATGTCCCGAGCGTGGGATGACCAGCGTAGGGTATCTCCTTGTCCGGGACGAAGATCCTGACTCTGAAATCCGCACCTGAGCCTTTCGTGGGCGGCACCACGAAGGTCGTCTCCGACAGGTTCATCTCCATGGCCAGGAGCTGCATCTCGCGCGATGTGAGGTCCTCGGCCTCTGGGAACACTGCCAGCGGGTTCCCTCCGAAGGGCTTGTTGGCGAACACGTCGACCCTGACATACCTGGCCTTCTTCATGCGAATCCCGTTGTGAACTCACTTCTTGCACTTAACAATGTTGCACAGGGTCTCGAACGCAGCCTTCTTGCCCAAATCGAAGGCCTTCAGGTTCACTTCGATGGCCTTCTTCGGGACGTTCTCCGAGATGGATTTCTTGAGCGCCTCCTCCGGGACTGGGAAGGCTTCGAGAGTGCTCAGGGCTCCGAGCATCACGATGTTCTCGGTGAGCGCGTTGCCCGCCTGCTTGGCGATCGCGAGGGCATCTATTACTGCGATCTTGTCGGTCACCTCGGACAGCCGCGCCTTGACGTCCTCAACGGACATGTACTTCGCGGTCTTGTCCTTCATGTGGCCTATCGTCTCTATGATTGGGTGTTGTATCCTCTTGTTCATCACGACGACACCGCCCGGCTTCAGATGCTCGACGTATCTGAGCGCCTCTAGCGCTTCCAGGGCGAGGATCGCATCCGCTCCAGCGACAGGTATCAGAGGGGATCGTATCTGCTCCCCTATCCGCATGTGTATGTTTATCGAGCCGCTCCTCTGTGAAAGACCGTGTTGCTCTCCGGTGAGCGCCCGTATCCCGGCCGAGGCGCACGCGGACCCAATGACGTTCGATAGGAGCACGAGCCCCTGTCCTCCCACTCCTGACATGTATATGCTGAACTCGTCCGAGGTCATGGTCACTCGCCCTCCCTCAGCTTGATGGAGCCGAACGGGCACAGCTTCGCGCAGACATCGCACCTGTCACACAGCTCCTTCGATATGGTCGCCTTCCTGTCATCGTCGTCTATCGATATCGCGGGGCAGTTGAAACTCCTGATGCACGTGTAAGGCTTCTTGCAGACTTCCTTGTCCACCTTGTTGCTCAGGATGGCCTCGCCTCGCCTTCTCTTGTTACGGTCTGCGTATAGCGCGCACGCGCGCCTGGATATGATGATGTTGGGCCCTTTCCTTGACAGCGCCTCTTTGATGGGTTGTACCACCGCCTTGGCCTGGTACGGGTCGATGATGGTGATGTCCGTGATGCCCATGCCTCGGATCACATCTTCGAGCACCATCTTCTTCGCTGGCTGTCCCCCCGCGTTGTAGTCCGACCCTGGGTTCGGCTGCTGGCCGGTCATCGCGGTGACCTCGTTGTCAAGGATGATGAGTGTGAAGTCATCGTTGTGGTGAATCGCGTTCACCAAACCGGGCAGGGCCGCGTGATAGAAGGTCGAATCTCCGACCATGGCGACCACCTTCTCCTTGGCGGCATACTGCATCCCCGCGGCCACGCCCATGCACGCGCCCATGCTGAGCATCGAATCACCGTAGTTGAGGGGCTGGAGGAAGCTCATGGAGTAACATCCGATGTCTGTGGACAGTATGTGCTTGGTGCCCTTGGTCGCCTGGAGCAGCGCCCATAAGGTCGCTCTGTGCGGACATCCGGGGCAGAACGTCGGAGGCCGGTCCGAGAGCCCTTTCTTCAGCTCATCCGCTTTCGCCATCATGGCCTCGTAGTCCACGGGGGCCTTGAGACCGAGTGCCTTCGCGAAAGCGTCGACCACTATGTTGGGGTTGTATTCGAACGCCTCGCTGAAGTGTCCGGTCCACTTGCCGAGTATCTTCACTGACGGGTTTGCATCCTTGGCGATGGCTGTCACGTGCAGCTCAAGGTACGGCGACAGTTCCTCGACGATGATCACCGTCTTGACCTTCTTGATGAAGTCCCCGATGAGTTTCCTCGGAAGTGGGAAAGTGGTCCCCAGCTTCAGAATCGAGGGATTGATCCCCAGTATCCTCGCGGCGTCGACCGCATAGTTGTATCCCGCACCGCTCGTGACAATCCCTATCTCCGACCCGGTGTCCTTCACCAGGTTCAGGTCCGAGCTATTGAACTCCTCCTCGAGTTGCTTGGTGCGCTCCAGGAGCTGGAGCTTGAACCTCCTTGCGGTGTCCGCAACCGTTGTGAATCTCGCTGGTGCATGCGACCAGTCCAGCTTCTCGAACGGCTTTCGGTCGATCTTCTCGAGTTCGACTATCCCGCTCTGGTGGTTCACCCGTGTGGTAGTTCTCATCAGCACGGGCACGCCGTACTTCTCGGACAGCTCGAACGCGCGCTTGACCATCTTCTTCGCCTCAGCGGGATCCGACGGCTCGAGCATCGGAACATACGCGTTCGGGCCGAACGCCCGTCCGTCCTGTTCGGTCTGCGAGGAGTGCGCCTGCGGGTCGTCGGCCATGACGATCACCATGCCGGCTTTGACGCCAGTGTACGACAGCGAGAAGAATGAGTCCGAGGCGACGTTCATGCCTACGCTCTTCATGCTCGATATCGATCGGTGGCCGACCATCGCCGCTCCGGCACAGGTCTCGAGAGCGACCTTCTCGTTCGAAGAGATCTCCATCTTGTAGTCGAAGTTGGGCTTCACGTCTGAGAATGTGTCAAGAATCTCAGTCGTCGGCGACCCGGGATAAGCTGACACGACCTTCACGTCGGCTTCGATCGCACCTCTCACGATGGCTTCGTTGCACAGCATGAAAGCTTTCGCCGGACCATCACGCACCACATCTGCAGACCCCAATCTGTACACCTCCTATTCGCTCAGGATATCGAGAGCGCATCGCAGGCTAATTGTACCGGTGATTGAGCCGCGAGGGATTGCAGTTCTCCCGAACTGATTAGGTCCGCTTCCTTGTCAGACCTTCGGCTTCGCCCTGATGTCCAAGACTTCCTGGATCTTCTTGCGGACATCGAACGGGTGGGGCACAGCCTCCCAGACGACGTCGCCCTTTCTGCCTCCCGACCTACCGGTCGAGAACACCAGGGTCCCATACCCGAGCGCGCGCTTGCCCAGAGACTGCGCGAGGTCGACGTTCGTTATCATGGTCAATGGAACGTCTGTCAAGAGCTTGTTGAAGATGCCCTTCTTCGTGATGATCCTCTCGTCGGTGGCTGCGTAGACCGTGCTCCCCCACTTCAGCCAGCGGTACGCGACGAAAAGCATGCAGATGACGAATATCGCAATGAACCCGTACTGTATGAACTCCCCGTAGTCGCCGTCAAAGGCTTCGCTCAGATAGGGTATGTCGGGCGCGTCCATCCATTCCCACAAAAGCACCACAAGGCATATCAGTCCGATTATCAGGACAAGCGCAGCTGCCTTCATGTACAACCACGCGCTGGGCCTCGTCTCGAAAATCACGCGCTCGTCGCTCGAAAGCATCTTCGCTGGAATAAGTCTAGCTTTGTCGGCCATGGCAAAACCCGGGTCGTGTAATGTGATTCCGGCATATTTAGAATTGACTGGGCCCTTGCCCCCTCAGAGCCGCTTTCAGTTCTTGAGGATCCGTGACTCGCTTGGAACACCTGTGAGCGTTGCAGATGACTGCGAATGGGAGGTCAGCGCTCCCCAAAGTCCTGTCCTTGTCCTCCGAGGGGAGGACAACTGCGCGGGGGTTCAAGGCCTCCTTCGCTGCCAACCACATCGGAACAGTCAAGGGGTCTTGGCCCGCTAAGCCGTGGACCTCCACAGCGATTGCACCTTGGTCGAGTGTCCACCACGCCGCGACGTATGACGAGGCGAACACCCCATGTGCGTAGACGTCCTTCTGAGTGAACACACACATGACCGCCTTCGCCTTCTCAGTCAGCTCTAGCCGGTGCGTCGCTGCTCCATAGAGCGCCAAAATCTTAGCCCATTTCGAATTGGTGATGAGAGAGCGCCTTCCGGTCACGAGCTCGCCAATGGCGTTCTCCTCCTTCACCACATCTATATAGCCGCCCTCAGAATCCTTGAATTCGCGGTCCACCGCCTCAATCAGTTTGTCCCCGATGCGAGTGAGGTCGCGGCTGGTCGACAGTTCGATCATTGCGGTCAGGGACTGTAAGAATGAAACCTGATCTTCGAACAGGTAGAGTTCCTTCTCGCGGGCGTGCCGTACAAGGCCGAGGCTGTCGTTCCAGAGCCTGTCGAGACTATACCTGAACGCCTTTTTACCCGCGTCGACCCAGCTTCCATCCCTCAGCAAGACCCCAGCCTCCATGATGGCAGACGCCGCCTCAGAGTTCCAACCCGCGTATATGGTCTTGGTCACATCGGGCCGCTTCACCCTCCTCCTCTGGGGACAAGAGAGTCTGTAGTAGTCCTCGTCGGCGTCCTGGCTCCCGAAGAAACCTCCTGAGTCGGGGTCCTGGAGCGTGCCGATCATGTATGTGGCGATTCCGCTTGCAGTCTCGGCGTACTTGTCCTTCCTGAAAGCGAAATATGCCCGGACGAGATTCCTGAGGAAGCCCGCGTTGCCCTCGAGCATCTTCTCGTAATGTGGTGTCTTCCAGTCCCTGGTGACCGAGTACCTGAAGAGACCTCCCTCCACTTTGTCATACAACCCTTCTGTCATGCTGCTCAGAGTGTGCTCGATCGCAGCTGCTAGCTCCTTGTCCTCTGTCTCGAGGTACCTCTCCAGGAGGAGGTCGATCACATCAGGTTGTGGGAACTTCGGCTCTATCCCGAATCCGCCGTTCTGCACATCGTAGGTCGCGAAGATGTCCTCGAAGACCGTGTCGATGATCGCGCTGCTCATCGGGGGCAGCTTCTGGAGACTCTTGGACAGATCCAGGTACTGAATCCTGTCCCTCTCAAGGGCCTGGTCGATGTCACCGGATTCTTTGGCGGCCAGAACCGCCTTCATGATGCGCTTCATGTCCTGCGGCGGTATGTAGGTCCCACCCCAGACGGACTCTCCTCTGTCCGAGAGAAAGGCCGTGGTGGGGAACCCCCCTCGATTGTAGCGCTCGGATATGTCCGGACGCTCGTCGATGTCCACTCTGACGGGGATGAAGTCCTTGTTGATAATCTCGATAATGCCGGGATCAGAGTACGAGGTCTGGTCCATCACATGACACCAGTGGCACCAGCCGGCCGAGAGATCAAGCAGTACGAGCTTCTTTGAGGTCTTCGCCTCGTCAAAGGTCTCATTGGACCATTCGCGCCACTGAATCTCATTCGCTTTGCCTAGGGGTCTGCTCATGATGCAGCTTCTATGTGGGCCCTTGGAATCAACCCTCTCCCGAACATGTCTGTCCAGGGCCCGTCCAGCTTGCCCTGGGTGCACAATCGAGAAATAGCGGCACCCCGATTCGACATGGGGGAATAGGACGCGGGATTTCTCCAAGTTCGGGTGGTTCGAATG
>MGVW01000031.1:27675-32319 GCA_001800675.1 Euryarchaeota archaeon RBG_13_57_23
ACAGTGAAGATGAAGATGGGATCCCCGTACGGTCTGTTCCTGACTAGCACGGCAGGAATTCCGATGATGCCCAGGGCGATCTGGGAGAGTCATTTGAGTGGAGGACTCCTGGATGTGCTGTGGAACGACCCGGATGCGACGATATCCACGGGCCCGTGGAAGTACAAGGATGGCGTGGACAACACCTACAGGATCATGGAGAAGTACGATGGCTACTGGGGCAAGAATCAGACAACACCCCTTGGCTACAGGATGTATCCTCCTAACGTTGACCTGCTCTATTTCAAGATGTACACCAGCGTCGAGGCCGCCATCCTTGGGTTGCAGTCTGGCGAGGTCGACCACCTCCCATGGGCTATCACATCAGCGCGCGTTCCGAGCCTGCAGGCAGACCCGAACATTCAGATGTTCTACGAGGCCGACAACGGCTACTTCTACATGGCATTCAACCAGAAGTTCGACCCGATGGGCAGCCTGCCGTTCAGACAGGCAGTGTCCCACGTAGTGGACAAGGCCCAGATCGTCAATGTTTACATGGGCGGTTTCGGCACTCAGGGCGATTCAGTCTTGCCGCCGTTCTGGGGCTCGGACGGATGGTACAATGCGTCTGTTGAGGACTATCCGTTCGACCCCGACTTTAGCACCCCGAACGCAATTCTGAATGCAGCTGGCTTCGCCGACGCCAATGGTGACGGATGGAGAGATCTCCCAGACGGGACCGTGATGCAGACGCTGACCATACTGACACCGCCGGCAGACTATGACCCGGTCAGGATCAGAGCCGGCGAGATGATCGCGAAGAACATGAGGGACGGCCTGAACATCAACGCAGAGGCGAAGGCCCTTGACTTCGACACGCTCGTAACGAGGCTGCAGTCGATGGACTACCAGATGCTCATCATCGGCTGGTCCCTGAGCTCGGAGCCAGTCGGCAACGTGTTCGACATCATCGGACCGTATGCATCCTCGAACACCTTCGGCTTCTGGTCGGAAGCGAACCCGAACCCGTACTATGCGGACTTGTTCGGAGTCGTTACCCGCGCAGATGCCGAGACCCAGGCCCTCGCAGACGAGGTCCTGAGGCTCGAGGTTCTGGCAAAGGCGAGCTTCAACATCAGCAACCAGATCAGCTACACGCGTTGGGCTCAGGGCGTAATCGCGAGGGCCGCACCGGTTGATGTGCTCTATTACAGGGTCAACGTCGAGGCAGCGACCTTTAGGTGGGTTGGATGGCTGTCCTACATGGGCCAGATATTCGGACCCGGCATGAACCTGTTCTCGCTTGGAAACCTTGTCTACTCGGGAGAATGGACCGGCTACAGGGAGGTCACTCAGGGGCTCAACGCTGGATTGTCGATGCCGAGCGAGGTTTCGATGGTCACCTCCGCCCAGGGATACGTCATGGCTATTGACGACCTCGGAAGGCCGGTAGAAGGAGCCTCGGTAACGCTCTCGGTCACAGGCTACATGGGAGGACCGACGGTTACTCCTACGCCTTGGGGCGGCATGACAGACTCGAGTGGCGTTTTCAGCTTCTCTGTCGCCGGTGTTGAGGAAGGTTACTCTGAGATTACGGCGACGGTCACGTTAGGTATCCTATCCTGTTCGGATTCGGCGTTCGTCGAATGCGTTCTTCCTGTGCCAAACACGCTGTCATTGACTATCTCTTCGGACAAGCACATACTGAGGCCAGGGGAGTTGGCGAACGTGGTTGCGGAGGTTACCGACGAGTGGGGCGCCAGTGTTGAGGACGCGACAGTGTTCGTAGACGAAAACCTGCTCAGCTACGGCAGTGTCAACTGGACCTCCGGGTCCGCGTTGACGGACGCGAGCGGCAGGGCCTATTTGCAGTACCAGGCGCCGACCATCATTTCCCCGTACCTCAACACGCACCTCGAACTGATGCTCTCGTTCACCGCAACTAAGAATGGCTTCGAATGGCCTGCGGCCGGTTCAGCGAACTTAATGGTCTTGAATGAAGACCCTCCGGATTGGACCATGACACAGGTCGATGCATCCGTTACTGGTGCGGTCTCACTCGCTCGGGCAGCGAATGCGACCTCGATCGTCGTGATGGTCACAGACGATGACGGCAATCCGTTATGGAACTACAGGCTCGAGATACGGTACAGCGCAGTGGATCTTCTGTTCAATCCTGTGGACTGGGTGTTCACTGACGTAACTGGACACGCGACGATCGATGTCCAGTTCAAAGACAGTCCGACCAGTTCGGCCCTTAGAGTGTCCATCGGCAATTGGACGGTTCTCAATGCGGTTCCAGCAACGGTCACTCTGACCTACGCGGGTGATGGGCCTGTCCCGACAATGTATGGAGGGTACATGATCTGGGATGTTGACTACGACCCTGCGACGCAGGAACCCCAGTTCGTGGCCCCTGTGGGCTCGATCACTGCAGTCGCATACGTTTGGGACGGGACGGGAGCGCCAGCTGATGGTGTAGACTCGGCTCTGATTGTTTCGGGGACCCCGTATGGCACGCTCGCGTGGTGCGACTTGATCAACTGGGACTCGACCTGGGACGGCTGGGGCATCAACATCATCACTCAGCAGGATGGTGCGAACCTCGTTACTTCCGGGCCGTTCAATACTCCGTACGACTACGATGACTGGGACTACTGGTACAACACCGCGGGCTACATCTACTGGGACTGGGGCACCATGACAGGCGTCCAGATCCTTGGGGGGGAACTGGCCATCGAGATCTACGGATTTGATGTCGCACCAATCGACCTCATGAGTCAGGTGTATCTCGTTCCGGGTGGAATGTGCTACTTCAGCGACATCACTTATTGCTACCAGCTCGAAGGCTCCACTGTTATCTCTTCGGACTACGTGCTTGGGAGGACCTATGACGTGCTTGCCACTGAGATCCTGATCGACGACCCGGTCCTGGAGGCTAGGAGCTCAGCATACGACGAGACCGGAGTCGGTGTGTGGGTCACTGACGAGAACAACCTGCCTGTCGAAGGAGTCGATGCGAGGGTCTATGAAAACGTCCTCACGGGAAATAGGAACTACAAGGTCTACCCATGGGCGGGGGCCAATCAATGGTCGTCTGGGTACATTGTGACCGATGTCAACGGTTACGCAAACGCCACAATCACTGCGGTCGCCAAGTACTCGGTGATAGCCGAGGCCAGCTTGAGAGCTGACGTGTATGCCAAAGCGTTCTCATGGGGCGGCTACTCGCTTCTCACCCAGACGCAGTTGGCCATTCATGTTCGCCCGTGCTTCGTCACCATCGATCCTATGCCGGACGTGTATCTCTTGGGGGACCTCGTGCGCATCAACGCGACGGTCATGGATTCCTCGGGCGTCCCCCTGGAGAACATGACGGTCTCTCTGGTTGCGGGGACGGCGACGATACTCGATTCTGAAGAGGTCACGGACGCCTCCGGCCGAGTTGCCTTCTGGGTGTTCACCTCTTCGATCACCAACGACACGGCGGGCTTCATGCTGGTGATAGCCACTGCTGACGGGGTCGCGTACAGATTCTCGCAGGCCCGCGCCACGGTCGCCTTGCGAAACGCATCAATCGACATCGACCCGCCCGTAGCAGACGCGGGAGACGATCAGAACGTGGTCGCCGGACTTGACATCACCTTCGACGGGAGCGGCTCGAGCGACAATGTCGGGATCGTGAACTGGACCTGGACATTCACATACGACAGCGTGGACTACGAACTGTATGGTGAGTTCGTCAACTTCACGTTCCTGTCCGAGCCCGGCTCTGCGGTCGTCACCCTCACCGTGTACGACGCCCAGGGCAGCTCCGACACGGACACGATGACCGTCAACGTCTCGGGCTGGATCCCTGAGTACACGACCCTGCTGCTCCCAGTCGTGGGCATTGCGGGCATGCTCCTGCTCTTCAGGAGGCGCCGGCGGAAGGCTGTCTCGGAATGAGTCTGCCTGGTTGCATCAAACCCTTTTGTTTCTATTCCTACTCCGTCCGGGAGTGACGTTAGGTGGCCCTCACTGTCCAGGGTTGGGGAATGGTTATGATGAACAGGAACCCCCTTTCCCGGGCTGACAATGAACGCCAGCAACGACAGGGCTATATACCCAGCATTGCAGTATTAAGGCGGACCTAGGCACCCTTGCCCCCCTTGGGTGTCACTGGTCGATCATTGCAGGAGGATTCTGAAAATGGCTGAGCTAGGACGCCGCATGAATAGTCTTGCGGCCTTATTGTTGTGCGCTTCGATGCTGACTGGATTCCTAGTGCTTGCTCCGGGAGAATCGGAGGCACAGGGTCTTGAGGGATGGATTGTAGGTACTGTCACGGATGAATTGTCGAATCCGGTTCAGGCCTACATACTCGCCATGATGATGATGTCCGGCGGAGACCCCTCTGGGGGCCTCTGGACCGACCTGAACGGGAACTTCAACATCACAGTGTATGGCGGGTTCGAATTCATTGTCCTGGCCGCGAACGGATCGTACTTCCTGAACAGCACGTCCGTGGTTTCGGTCGCAGATGAGGAGGTCCGGGCGGACCTCACCCTGACTCCGATAGCCCCGTTGATCGCCGACGTTGTGATAAATGGATATGTCAAGGACACGGACGGGAACCCGGTGACCGGAGGCAACGTAATCGGGTACGTCGCCGACCCTGCGAAC
>MGVW01000032.1:0-7697 GCA_001800675.1 Euryarchaeota archaeon RBG_13_57_23
GTGGCGATGACCCAGGAGAAGAAGGCTCCCCGACTCTTCGGAACGAACGGAGTCCGGGGCATCGTGAACTCTGGCGAAATGGATCCAATGTTCGCGATGAAGCTCGGGATGGCGATCGGCTCCTTCTTGAAAGGAAAGGTGATGATTGGCACAGACGCCCGCACGTCTAACGAGATGCTGAAGAGCGCCTGCGTGTCTGGGCTGATGGCGGTCGGATGCGATGTATCGGATTGCGGCGTCGTTCCGACGCCGACTCTCCAGTACGCGGTTAAGGTGGCCAAGGCTGCAGGGGGAGTGGTCATCACGGCGTCCCATAATCCGCCGGAGTTCAACGGGATCAAAGCCATCGACGCGGATGGTACCGAGATGAGCAGAGAGGACGAGGAGTCCATCGAGCGGATATACTACGAAGATGCCTTTGCCCGAGCTGACTGGCGCAGAATCGGTCAGACTACCCAGAATCTAACCGCGGTCGACAGATACATTGGAGGGATTCTGTCCAAGGTGGACGTCCCGACCATCAGGAAGGCAAACCTGAGGATAGCCGTCGACTGCGGGAATGGCGCTTCGAGTCTGGTGACCCCGAAACTGCTGGAGCGTCTAGGGGTGCGATACGTGACTCTCAATGCAGACCCGAACGGTGCTTTCCCAGGACATGACAGCGAACCCGTCCCAGAGAATGCGGTCGACCTCGTCAAGCTCGTCCAATCGGGAGGGTTCGATTTCGGCGTCATTCACGATGGGGATGGTGACAGGACGATCTTCGTCGACGATACTGGCAGATACCTGCATGGAGACAGGAGCCTCGCCATAGTGGCTAACTACATCTGCTCGCAGAAGCCAAACCGGCTCGTCGTCACAAACGTGGCCTCTTCCCAGTGCATCGAGGACGCTGTGAAGATGGCTGGTGGCAGGATGCTGTACACGAGAGTGGGATCACCCACCATCGCTCGTGCTATGATGAGGGAAGGTGGCGTCTTCGGCGGAGAGGAGAACGGCGGCCTGATCTTCGCGGAGTTCCAGTTCTGCAGGGACGGAGCCATGGCAGTAGCGAAAATGCTCGAGATAGTTGCGAAGACTGGGAAACTCTCGAAGCTGAACGATCGCATTCCCGCGTACTGTCAGTGCAAGAAGAAGACGAGATGTCCGGAAGGCAAGAAGCAGGCGGTCCTGAAGGAAATAGCTGAGGACGCCAAGGGGCTCAAGGTCGATACGACCGATGGCATCAAGATACTTTTCGACGAGGGCTGGGTCATAATCCGTCCTTCTGGAACCGAGCCAATATTCCGAGTATTCTCAGAATCCAAATCTGCCTCAAGGGCAGAGGAACTCGCTGACAAGTACAAGAAGAAGGTCGAGAAGTTCGTGAAAGGCTGAATTACCTCTTCTGCATCGCTTTCCACTTGACGGCCATCACTTCTCGCATTATCCTAGCGCCCAGAACCGAGGTGTTGCCGTTGTCATAAGGAGGCGATATCTCCACTACGTCGAATCCGACCAGTCTGTCCCCCAGCTTGCCGACAATGTACCTGACGTCCCATGGAGTGATGCCGAAAGGCTCCGGCGTGCCTGTGCCAGGCGCGTAGGCTGGATCGATCCCATCGATGTCCAGTGATAGGTACACTGGAGTCCTCTTCAGCTTCGACAGCATCTCATCGAAGACCTTCTCGGTTCCCTCTCTATGAATCCTGAAAGAATCTGCATACAACGCCGTGCTGACATCTTCGTCTGACGATATCGACCGTACGCCGAATGCGAACGCATTGCCGGTCCCAATATGGTCTAGAATACGCCTGTGCGCGCACGCGTGACTGTTCTTCAGACCTTGATACTCCTGTCTGAAGTCGAGGTGAGCATCGATCGTGATGACCGAAATGTCGCCGAACGCCTTCACCACGGGCGGAGTGATGGAATGCTCCCCACCGATGAACAGGGGGAACTTTCCAGCAGCCACCAGCCTTTTGGCCTCTTCGTGGATGGCGTCCACCATCTCGTCGACAGAGCCCTCCTCGTAGAGGTCGCCTGCGTCGTGAACGGGTATGTCCTCGAAGGTCGTCCCGTGCTCGAAATTCTCTCTCTCGAAGGTCTGCGAAGCCTCTCGGACGGTTGTAGGGGCGAATCTGGTGCCGCTGCGAAAACTTGTCGTCTTATCGAACGGGACGCCGACAATCACGAACCTAGCGTCCTCGAAAGAAGCATTGGCGTCCGCGAACCTGAGCATGCCGCGGATCGGCATCGGTCACACCCGCATTATCTTCTTTCTGTCCATGGCGACGATGTACATGACCTCTCCGCCCGGCTTGAGCTCCGCCTTCATCTCCTCGTCCACTGGAAGGTGGAACATCTCGTAGGTCTCGAGATCCATCATCTCGGCCTCGTTCCCATGCAGGGCAATCACCTGGCCCTGTCTCTTGTCGATAATCGGGACCATCACTCTGTGCTTTACCGGATAGACGACGCTTCTCTTACTCCCGTCGAATATGCCGACAGCTTCGATCCTCGCCTTGGCTTCTCCATGCTTCCCTGGCTTGGAGGTAGAGATACTGAGGATCTTGCACGGTTCATCATCGATGACCATGTAGCGGTTCTCCTTGAGCTCCCTGACTTCGGCCTGCTCGGTCGCCATGGCAACATCACTTCGTTGCTTTCCGTAACTGCTGGACGCTTAAATATCTTACCTAATGGTTGAGATGGTCCAGCGACCTGCCGACGATGAAGGTTCTATACGCATTCCGTGCAATACTCCATGAGAGAGGACATGAAGGCAGCCGGACGCGACGCAGCGATCACGCGGATTTCAGAATCGATAGACGCCAAGGAAGTCATCGCACTCGCCCAAGAGCTCATCAGGGTCCCCAGCGTGTATAGAAAGGAGCATCAGGTATCCGCACGTATCATGAAGAAGCTGGCGGGCTGGGGCTTCGACCCGATATCAGTTCCCGTGGAGGGATTCGGTCCGTGCGTCGTGTGCCAGCACGGCAAGGGAAAGAAGCATTCTGTAGGCTTGAACGGGCACATGGACACTGTCGAAGTCAAGGAAGGATGGAAGCATGACCCATTCGGGGCCAAGATCGAGAAGGGGATGCTATATGGCCTCGGAGCCCTCGACATGAAATCGGGATTGGCGGCTCTGATGATCGCCTTCAAGACCATTGCCGAGAGCGGGGCGAAGCTGGACTGCAATGTCAGGTTTCAGGCGGTTACGGGCGAGGAAGAAAACTCAGCAGGTATCAGGACTCTCATCGTCAACGGCTTCTTCAAGGACGTGAAGGCGACAATCGTAGGAGAAGGCATCGGTGGACTCGGAGTGATCACGCACGGACGGAGAGGTGGCTCCTACTACGAGATAGATGTAATCGGCAAGTCCGCCCACGGTTCGACCCCTCACCTCGGAGTCAGCGCCATCGCAGACGCGGCGAAGATTATTACGGCGCTGGACGGGATGAAGATGAGGACGTCGAACGGGCTGGTGGCGGATAGCGGCAAGCGGTTGGCCGAGAGCCAGCTCGTCCTGCGAATATCGGGGGGCGATGTGAGCTACAGCGTCCCAGACAGATGCACCTTACGAATAATGCGCGCGACCATCCCAGGGCATCCGATAGATATCACGAAGGACCTGAGACGAGTCGTCAGGGGACTTGGGCTTAGGAGCAGAGTCGAGATCAAGATGCAGATGGGTCCTGGAGATCTCTTGAAACCATACTTCTCGCCGACTGACTCGGAGTTGGTCAACACCGCTCGCAAGTGGATCAAGCATTACACCGCGAACAACCCGCGACTCGTATGTGGCCTGTCCGAGGCCGACGACAATCAGGTCGCCGAGCTAACAGGAGTTCCTGTGATATGCTTCGGACCGGGAGAGAGAGGGAAGCTGGCCAGATACCACCAGCCCGAAGAGGCGGTGAAAGTGTCTCAGCTGGGCATCGCGTCGAAGATCTACTGCTCCACTGTCCTAGAACTCGCCTCAGCCCCCTGAGAACGGAGCGACTCATCTGCGATAGCGCTTCTTCCCCATGGACCGCTTCGGCGGTGCCGCGTGCTGCTTCTTGATCTCGGCCACGCGCTTCTCGATCTGCTCCTTTAGAATCCCCGAGATGTCATTGTGGGAATAGGCATCCGCCCTGGCCGCAAGACATATCTTGGCCGCGAGCGCGCGTGCGATGGCGCCCCTCTGCCACGGGGGCGCGTTGTGAACGAGCGGGTGCGTGAAGATTATGCCATGCTTCGGGGGCTTCGAGCCCTCCTTGAGGTGTCGGAACATGGCCTTCTCCGCACCGAGTAGCTGCACGGTTCCCGAGGGCATCGAGGCAAGCCTGTGTATGCTGCCTGCGTGCATCATGAGCCGCGCCCCTATCACTGGACCAACTAGCGCACTCACGTTCGGGGCGACCTCCTTCATTCGGAGATCCACGTACCTCTCGAGCTTGCGTCTTGCAGAAAGAACCTCATTCAGAGTTCGTGACAGGGTGACGATTGACTCCAGATCCTGCTGCTCCACCTCGGACCCGATTGAATCCATGTTCAGATTCAGGGCCTGCAGGAGCTGAGCTCTCGAACCGTGTTCCGCTATGGCCTTGGCATAGGCCTCGCCATCGAGCACATTCTCGAGTTCCGGAAAATGTAGCCCGTACCATTCGTGAAGCCTCTCAGAGAGCAGATTGGAGGTGTAGACCATGTCATCATACGCACGCACTGCCTGGCCGAGATGTACGTCAGGACCCACGCTCTCCTTGACTGCCTGCTTCGCGAGCGCGATTGTGGCCTCCCTGTAGAGGTCGACCGAGTAGCCGTAGGTCTCGGGTTTGACGAACGATGAATCGAACTTGACTCTCTTGCCGAACTCGATCAGGCGGCGGTCGGTCACCTGCTTCGCGGATGATGCGAGTGAGAGTTCCTCGTCCAGAACCTCGCCCTTCTTCATCCTCTGGAGTCTCAGAGCGATCTCCTTCGGGTCCTTCGGAAAGAGGGCGGCTTTCTTGACCTTCCCTTCATCGCACAGGAAGGCCCCGAACCACTTGGTTACGAGGATCATCGGTGCCCATATCCTGAAGCCCGCTAAAAAGCCTGCCGTGCGACAGAAGCGTTTCAACGAGGAAGGCCAATGCTCGGATCAAGCCACATTGGACTACCCGAAACCACGGCTATGGCGACTTCGCGAAGGATGATATGTCGTTTGGCTTCAAAATGCCCTTTTCGGTCACGAAACCCGTAACGTACTTAGCTGGCGTGACATCGAAACACGGGTTCAATGCCCTGGAGCCTTTAGGCGCGACTCTGAAGTCGCCAACGCACAGGACCTCGTCCTCCGATCTCTCCTCGATGACTATCCCCTTGCCCGTTCCTGTCGACGGATCGAATGTGCTGATCGGTGCGGCGACATAGAACGGGACCCAGTTCTCCTTCGCAAGAACTGCTTTTGTGTATGTCCCTATCTTGTTGGCGAAGTCCCCATTCTTAGCGATCCTGTCTGCGCCCACGATGACCAGGTCTACGGAATCCTTCATGTAATGGCCCGCAGCATTGTCCGAAATGATCGCGTGATCTATGCCCTCGTTGAGCAGCTCCCACGCGGTCAACTTCGCACCCTGAAGACGAGGCCGTGTCTCATCGACGTAGACGAACACATCCTTACCATCGCGATGTGCCACACGGATGGGCGCAAGAGCAGTCCCAAAATCGACTGTGGCGAGGGCCCCCGCGTTGCAGTGGGTGAGTATCCTGCTTCCATTCTTGATTAGCTTCGCCCCGTTCTCGCCTATGCGCTTGCACATATTCACAATCCGGTCGGCGTATGCATCCGCTTCTCTGACCAGATCCTCGTCGCATCTCTCAAGCATGAGATTGACAGCATACGAGAGGTCATGTGCAGTCGGCCTTGTCTTGACCAGCGTCACCGAAGCCTTTGTCAGATCCTGCTTCCTCTGCCACGCAAGGGCCATGCCATACGCGCCCGCTGCTCCTATCGACGGCGCTCCCCTGATAGTCATATCAGATATCGCGTCGGCCATCTCTTTGACAGTCCGGATGCTGACAATCTTGAATTGGTTGGGCAACAGGCGCTGATCGATTGCCTTGACCACACCCTTCTCCATCCAAAGAGAGCGGATGTCCTTGGTGCCCTTAGCGGTTCTTACGAGCATCTGAACCCACCTCGTGAATGAGCATTGCGAGATAAAAGAATCGGTGCTGATACTACCCTGCCAAAAGAATCTTAAACCAATGGGACATTCATCGACCAGCTCCGACAAGGGCCCATGGTCTAGCGGTTATGACGGCGCTCTCACACAGCGCAGATCACCGGTTCAAATCCGGTTGGGCCCACTTCGCTTCTCTCCAGCTCGAGGAACGAGCCGACACACCCGAAATTTGTGGTTCGAGTTGTATACTTCATCGTCTTTCGCCAACTTAGGGTGCGTTTGCTTGGAACAACCAAAAGAATCACCTCAACAAGGGCCTTGTCCTCCGTTCTCATGGGTCTACCCCATGCATTGCCCTGCAGGTACAATCTTATCATATAGAAGCGATACGTGGTTAGGCGATGAGACACGTGACACTTCTTGCGCACTTGTTCTTGTGAAAGGAGGAAACGCATATGGAAAGAGAGTTCAGCGTGAAGTTAGAGGACAGTCCGGGAGAGCTCGCGCGGGTGACAGATGTCCTGCAGAAGGATGGCGTGAACCTACGCACAATCGCGATAGAACATTATGCCAAGGTCGTGAGAGTCATCACCTCCGATCCCGAGAAGGCCAGACAGAACCTCACCGAATCGGACATGATGTTCTCCGAGAGGGACCTGCTAGTGGCCAAGCTCAAGAACGGGCCTGGAGAGCTGGCCCGAGTCTCGAGAGCTCTCGCCGAGGAAGGCGTCAACATCGATTCCGCGTACATGATTGACAAAGATTCGACATATGTGCACATGGCGCTGGCGGTGAGCGACGAGAACAAGGCAATGAAGATCCTGAAGCTGTGATATAACACCTCGTCAATGCAAGACGATAGATCAAATCGAAGTACTGAAACAACACCATACCTATGATTGGATGCTTTGCATCTTCAGGGAGCCACAATCGGTTGTTTCCTAGGAAGAACCATTTCGGTGGGGAATGGATGAAGGAAACCAAGTACGCAACAATAGATGAAGAAATAGACAGCATAGCAAACCGGATTATCACAGAGGTTGAAACAGCAAGCTCTAAGGATATATCAGAGGCGGAATACGCAAGAAAGATACTACAATTGTCGGATCTTCATTACACAACAAAGTTATTAAGAGAGATAGAAAGCGCTTCATCTGGGTCAGGAGCCACAATTGAAAAGAGAGCGGTAATCAAAGCACTGCTGCTTTCAACATGGATGCAGAGACTGTATTTCATAATCCGAACTTTCATTATGTCATTCTTCGGCACGGCAATAACAGCTGTCTATATCTGGTATTTTGGCGATATAGGTATCTACTCGGGATTGTTCGTCGGTGCATTAGTATTCTTCTTGACACTGATCGTCACACGATTCTTCGATCCGCAAATCGTCACTGCCACAAAAATGATCATACGAAGATTGAGCAAGTATCCAGCGATTAGGGATTTCATCATGAATCATTTCTGAATGTTGTTTGATATCGCGGATATCCCGAGATATCTTGGCAACTCACATCCTCGAGAAGGAGACCGCGGGAGAAGGAATGAAATGGTTTGCGA
>MGVW01000032.1:7746-10312 GCA_001800675.1 Euryarchaeota archaeon RBG_13_57_23
ACTATCTTCTTCTGAAATCCCTTCGTCTTCACGGATCCGTTGGGGCAATCGGACATGCCTCTATTCGCGGCTTTCCCGCACTATGGTCACTTCGTCCCTTTGTCAGGGATATGCCCCAATCCATAGGTCGCACTCGAAGTGCACTCTTTTCCCGGGGTTGGATCCGTGACTAGAACATCGTATGGTCTTTCGACTACTCGTAGACTGCGAATGCGAAGGGACGATTTCATCATAACATCCATAGGGATGGAAAGGCTCAATGAGTGGGGCTATTCGGAAGAAACACGCACGAATTCTCTCCACAGGTTTTGCATTCCAGTTGAAAGGTCGTGTGCGATATCGCGTAGTCCTTCATGAGCATCTCCTCGCAATCGCTAATCACGCTGGAGCAATCGCTCAGAGAACGATCCTCAACGACAATGTGCGCGCTCAGTGCATGGAGGCCAGAGGTGAGAGTCCATACATGCAAGTCGTGCACCTCGGTAACTCCTGCGACACCAAGGAGTGAGACGCGGACATCCTCCAATTTCAGGTGGCTTGGGACGGACTCGAGCAATATTGAAGTCGACTGGGTCAGCAGCTTCCACGCCCCGAACAATATGACCCCTCCGATCAGAATGCTAAGGATAGGATCGGCAACCTTCAGGTCGAAGAACATGATGAGGAGAGCGCCGATGATAACTGCGATTGATGACAGGAAATCTCCCAGCATGTGAAGGAAGGCACCCCTCACATTCAGGCTGCCTTTCGATTTGTCGTGAAGCAGGTAAATGCCGCCAGCATTCGCCGCGAGGCCGAGAACGGCCACGAAGAGCATCAATGGAGCCTCGATCTCCGGCGGTTCCAAGATTCTCTTGACAGCCTCATAGAATATGAGCAGAGATACGAGGATGAGAGTAACTCCGTTGACTAAGGCGGCAAGTATCTCCGCCCTAAGGAACCCGAAGGTCATTTCTTTGTTCGCTGGTCTCATCGCCACCTTCATGGCTCCGAGACTCAAGGCCAGCGCAAGTGTGTCGGTGAGCATGTGCCCAGCATCACTCATTAGTGCCAGGCTGTCAGTTAGGATACCGCCCACGAACTCGATGACCGTGAACGAGCCCGTGATTAGCATGGCAATCAGGAGTGGCGTCGTGGCTGCAGCGACTCTGTTAGTGCCGTGACCATGGTCGTTCAACGAACGGCCATCCATTATGGTGATAATAAACAGATTGGATGATGGGGCCGCGATTGGTATCTCCACCTGAGGAGCCTCATCTTTCTAACCAAGTCATCCGGTCTGTGCGTTGGTGGAAGATGCTGTGGACCTGCACGGAAAGTGTGTGGATATAGGTTGATTTTCCTCATCGATGCTGGTTCTAATCGGAAGGCCGGACCGCGTCCTGCGGCGGTCCGTCAGAAGGAGTGTATCTTGCTGCAGGTCTCGGTCCATTCCGAGAGGAGCGCCATCGAGCCCTGCTCGACGCCCTTGATGAGCCCATCCACTGTCAAACCCCTGGCCTTCATGCAGCTCCCGCAGGCCGCCACTCGGCCGCTCTTCGCCAGGACCCGTCCGAGCATATCACTGATGTTGTAGTATCCTTTCGGAGTCTCCTGCTTGGGGACCCCACAGAAAACAGCATCTGCCATCAGGAATAGGTTCACTTTGTTGTCTCTGGCCTGGAGGGCGATAGAGAGTCGCAACCCATTGTAGGCCTTCTCTGTTCCATACGGGGCGTCGTTCAACACTATGAGGACATCTTCTCCCATTTTCAACACCTTTGGCTTTGAATACGATCTGAGCAACAACATGTCTCAGGCGGACATAGGGCGATCTGGGGTGAAGCGAAAGGCAACTTTGTCACCTCTTTCGAGCTTGATTGGTTTCACAGGGTTTGAAATGGTAGCGAACCAGTCTTCCAGCCTTGTCCCCAATCATCCTCGAAGCCCGGTCTACTTCCTTCTCGGTCGACCACTTCCCGAGGCTTAGCCTGAGAGCTCCAAGAGCCGTTTCTTCGGGCACTCCCATGGCGGTCAGCACGGAGGATGACTCCCTTCCGTCGGCATGACACGCTGATCCCGTTGAAGCGGCCAGTTCCGGGGTGCTCGCGAGGAGTGCCTCGGAATCGATTCCAGGTACCGAGACATTGAGGGTGTTCGGCAGCCGCTTCTGGGGATGTCCGTTCAGTTTGAGTTCGGCTATGTTCTTGAGGAGCAGTCCGTGGAGGCGGTCTCTCAGGCTCTGCATCCTGGGAGCATACTCACTCATCGTTCTCATGGCGATATCCGCAGCCTTCCCCAGCCCGACAATGCTGGCCGTGTTTTCTGTCCCTGGTCTGAGTCCATGCTCATGGCCAGCTCCCCGCTGGAACGGTTCGACATTCGTTCCGTCCCTGACAAACAGCGCGCCAACCCCTTTGGGGGCGTAGAACTTGTGCCCGGCTACCGATAGAAGGTCGATGCTCATCCTCTTCACATCTACTTGCAGCTTGCCGATCGTCTGAGCGGCGTCCGTGTGAAAGAGCGCCCCTCGTCGATGAGATATCTTGGCGATCTCGCGAATCGGTTGGATGGTACCGGTCTCGTT
>MGVW01000033.1 GCA_001800675.1 Euryarchaeota archaeon RBG_13_57_23
GCCTTCTCCGAGAGATCGGGGATGGCAGGGGGCTTATGGTTCAGCCCCGGCGCGTTCCAGCATGACGTGAGGATGACCCTATACGACCCCGAGAGGGGCGCACGGTCGGAGCCGAATGGAACGAGTTGCACTTCGGGGGGTGTGACCTAGCTGTCGACACCCGCTATTGCAACAGAACCCTATGAATCACTTCTAACCCGGTCGACTGCGCTCAGCCGAAGAGCAGCTGGCGTACCGTCGCGACAAGCAGGAGCACCGCGATCACTGCGGTCGTTCCCGCCAGTACCCTTCGGCCAGCCGGAATTCGGCTTCTGTCGAATCCGAGCAGGGCCACCAAGGAAGCGCCAGTAGAGAAGAAGGATACCATGCCGATGATGCCCGTCACTGACACAAAGAAGAACAGCAGTCCGTGTCGGTCAGCCAGAAGAATGGCCACTGCACCCAGCACATACAGAATAGGAAGCCAGAGCCAATCCGCCTTGGTCTCGATTGGGCTCACCCCGTTCCGATTGGGATACAAGAACGAGTTGACGAACGGGATCAGGAAGAATGGTATCGGCACGCCGAGAGCCAGCCCGCTGAGTGTCCTCCTGATGTTGTCCGAAGTGCTCACGCCCGAGTACGACATGCCGACATCGATCATGTAGAACGCCATCACGATCCCCAAGACCGTGAGCTGTCTCGGCCGCAGCATGATGGAACAGTACCTCTTCGGTCCCAACATCAGAAAAGCGGCTGACAAGATGAATCCGAAGTGGATTCCAATGCATCTCGCGCAGAGCGGCATCTGCAGGTCGCCTAGGAAGTAAGATCTCTCTGGGATCTGATGGCAGATCGAAGAGCCAAGGAACAGCAGTACCGACCATGGGTCGGACATCGAGCGCGCAAATGCGCTTCTGATGGATAAATGGTTCCGCACCACGTCTGACGAGGAACACGAACAAAAGAGGGATTGGAAAGGGTTTGTGTATTCTGCGGACTCAGATAACCCAAGCGAAGACTCCGCAGAGTGCGCCCACAACCAGGCCAAGAACTGCGAGAATCAGGCACATCTTACCGAATTCTTTGCTCTCTTGGTCCGGCTTCGTATAGTAGATCACGCCTATGATGATCCCGATAATCCAGATGAGGAATGATAGGATGTAGAGAATCACCTTCACTCCTTCGCTCATGAACGGCTGCGCCTGAGCAGGCGCCATCATCTGGACCCTGTAGTCGCGTCCGCAGTAGGGGCACACATTGGCATCCCATGCGATGGCCCTTCCGCAGCTCACGCAGTTCCTCGGTTGCTGACCCCCTGAAGCTTGCATTCTAGACCTCCAAACACTTTGTCCGGGAAATCCTCTCGGACTCAGCGTTCACGGATAAGCCAGCAGGCTATAAAACTGTTGGCGGGAAACCTTCTGTGTTCCACCGGAAGAACGGGTCGGAAGACCGCAACTCTGGCAGCTGCGTGGATTCCTTCATCCCTTGGTTTTGGCCTCGGAGATATCCTGGCCGAGAACGAAGATGAACTCAGAAAGCAGGAGCGCAAGCCCTATACCTGCGAGAATACCCGTCCCGAGCCGCAGAGGGTTGCTCGACTCGTAGGAGGGGACCGCCTGTATCCCGCCATCGATGCCGAGCGGCAGGACTGCGATCAGGAACACCCAAGGTTTCACCTTGAACCTGTAGAAGGTGGCGATGCCGAACCCGACTGCGATGCCTGCGAACAGGCCGAGGTCGCGGGCGCAGAAGGGCATCTGGTTGTCGTTGAGATAGTAGCTCCGCTCCGACAGCTGGTGACACTCGGCGTCGCCGAGCCAATAGACCACGTGCGCAATCGGGTTCAGGTCCTCGAATTGGTCTTCGTTCTCATGTCCTCCAACTAAGCCCGAGAGATCCTGAAGAGTCCCCGAAGGTACCAGATAAGGAGCTGTCAGAACGAGAGCCAGCCACACGGTCGAGACGATGAAGACGAGCAGCACCGCCCGAGAAGTAATGTGTGGCAGCTTCATCGGCACCACAAGCGACGGTCCCCTTAATGTCATTTCTCGATTACAACGGATGCGTACCCGACAACTTCGCGCATCGGCTGGACGTCCCCGGAGGACGAGTACTTCAGCACAGTGGCCTTCCCGCCGGAACACGCAGTCATGGTGGCTATGACGGGGCCGTACCCACACATGGATATGTCCTCATCCCTGACTACATCGTAAAGCCTCTTCGCATCCATGGCCCTGATCGCATCAAGGGCCATCCAGTCCTTCTTCTTCGCGAGGTCCTTGGGAACATAATGGGACATGTCCGTGGAGGCGATCACGACGACGTCCTTGCCCTTCACTGCGCTGCTGATCGTCTTCCCCAACGCGACAGCGGCGTCGTAGTCCTGGAACCCCATGCAGATGGGGACGAACTTGAGCTCCGGAGAGATGTACTGCAGGAAAGGCAGCTGCACCTCGATCGAGTGCTCGTGCTTGTGCGCCTCATCGTCCAAGTCAACCAGATCCTTTCTCAGGGCCTTCGCAAGATCCTTGTCGACCTTGGCCACTCCCAAAGGGGTCTCGAAGTCCTGGACCGAGATGGCCAGTCCAGAACCGCGCCCCGTGTGGTTCGGTCCGATTATGATGAACGCGTCGGGCAGGCCGTCCTCTGCGATCCTGCCGTACAGATGCGCGGCGACCATTCCCGAGTAAACGTAGCCTGCATGCGGCGCCACACCCCCCATGATGACCCTCTTGCCTTTCTGGACCTTGGGGAGTTTGCCTGGGCCGAGGGGCCCGAGGAAGCACTGCTCGATTTGTCTTCTCAAACTGGCCTCGTCGCCCTCGTAGAACATTCCCGCCACGGCAGGAGTTCTCATTCATCACACCCGACCGCTAAATAGCATAGGCTCGGCAATAGACTTTCGCTGAGAATAATGTGCGTTTCGCGAACTAGAGCGTGGCCTCGAACTCTTCCACGGTCATCTTGAAGTCGTCGTCTGTGGCGACCTGGCCTCTGGCCTTCAAGACCTCTCGAGTCATCAGCCAGTAGATCGTTGCGAGAGCTCGCCTTCCCTTGTTGTTCGAAGGTATCACGAGGTCGACGTACTTCGTCTCGTTGTTGGCGTCGCAGATGCCGACGATCGGTATGCCGACGTTCAGGGCCTCTCTGAGCGCCTGCTCGTCCGCCGCGGGGTCTGTCACGAAAAGCACTTCGGGTTCTGCGAAATTGGGCAGGATCGGGTTAGTGAGCGACCCCGGAACGAACCGGCCGGCGATGACATGGGCATTGATCGTCTTGGCGAACACCTTGGCCGGCTTCTGACCGTACTGCCTTGCGGACACGATCAGCACACGCGACGGCTCGAACCTCCCGAGGAAGTTCGCGGCAATGCGTATCCTCTCGTCCGTCTTCTTGACATCCAGGACATACAGCCCGTCCGTCCTGACCTTGAAAATGAACTCCTTCATGTCGGCGCTCTTCTGCTGGGTGCCGATGTGGACTCCAGAGGTGAGATACACATCCTCGGGGATGAGCAGGGAGGTCCCGCTCGTCGTTTGTTCCTCCGTCTCCTGCACTTCGTCCATCTGAACTCGCCTCATTCCCTCTTGACGGTCATCGGGATGACGCCCTTCTCGTACTCCATTATAGAGATATCGATGGGGTCGATGATATCCGACGGAACATCCACAAGGATAGGCGCTCCGAGGCTAATCTGAAGGGCCCTCGCTCCGATAATTCTGGCTCTCTCGAATCGGGTAAACTTCAAACTCGCATCACCGCTGTGGAGGTATCCCCTAAAATGTGACTCCTTTATATACGTTTTGGGAGAGCTTGAGGACGCTGTTCACCTCACAAACGCATGCGCATACGCATCTGGCCCGTCATATCTGCTCGTGCGGGATGGAGTCGGGCCTGTGACCCGGACTATAATCCACCTTCAAGTGCTTGAGGCGCGCCTTGACGTGAGGATAGAGTATCAGCTCCTCGACTTCGAAGTCCGCAAACGACGGGACGATCTTAGCGAGCCGGTTCCTCAGGTCCGCTATGCTCTCGGGGGTGCTGAAGCTGACCATGCACGCAGGATGCACCTTCACTCCCGCATCCACGAGGTTCCTGAGCGCCTGCAACTGAAGCGAGAACGCTTCCGGAACGGCACCAGTAAGTCTGGAGAACTCCTCCTCCGAGGCGCCCTTGAGGCTCACTCGCACATGCACGTTCGAGTGCCTCCCGAGGTCCTCAGCGTAGCTCTTGTCTGCTCCCAGCAGAATGCCGTTGGTCTCGAGGACGAAGCTGTACCTCTCAGGGACAAACTCCAGGACTTTGAGAAGATGCACTCTTCCGATCGTTGGCTCGCACCCACTGATCCTGACCTGTCTGAAGCTGCTCGTTGTAGCGACCGACATCAGTCTGCTCGCAACATCCTCGGGCGAATGGAGCGCACCGAACTTCGTTGGCCTCTCCACCTGCCTCCATGACCAGCAGAATGCGCATCTGAGGCAGCAGCCGACGCAGTCGCCTGTGGATATGCCTCCGTAGAACCGCGAGGGCCTGAACCTGTAGTATGTCTTGCGGACATCCTTGCAGACCAGCTCCTCGGTGTCCTTCGCGAGCTTGACCGGATCGAACATGTTCTCGACACCGCTGTAGCGACCGGGGGTCATCCAATGGGTATAGAGGTGAGGTCAAACCATAAAATATGGGCCTTACACTGGTTTCTCTCGTGAGGGAACACCGTAGAGTTGACACCATCCTGAGAAGCAGGCCGACGGTAGAAGGAGCGGGAGTGCACCTCTTCCGAGCTTTTGGTCCTCGAGAGATCAAGGTGGTCGATCCGTTCCTATTGCTGGATGATTTCCATTCAGACGATCCCAGGGACTACCTGGCAGGTTTCCCCTGGCACCCGCACAGAGGCATCGAGACAGTCACCTACATGATCCGAGGAGTGGTGGAGCACGGCGACAGCATCGGCAACAAGGGGTCCATCCGGTCCGGAGACGTCCAGTGGATGACGGCAGGGAACGGCATCCTTCACCAGGAGATGCCGCAGAGATACGACGGCATGTTCCAGGGATTCCAGCTCTGGGTCAACCTGCCTGCCTCGAAGAAGATGATGGACCCCAGGTACAGGGATGTCAAGGGCGCCCAGATTCCCGTCGCGAAGATATCGGAAGGGGTCGAGGCAAAGATAATCGCAGGCGATGTCGCGGGGGTCAAGGGACCCGTCCGTGACCTAGTTGTCAAGGCAGAGTATCTGGACGTCTTGATGGAGCCTGGCAAGGTTCTCGAGCACGCGACTGCGGATGGCTCCACACAGCTGGCCTATTTGTACGAAGGCGATGCGCTCTTGGATCCCGAGGACGAGAATCCGGCGAGCCAGGGCACGCTTGCGGTCTTCGGAGACGGTAGGAGCATCAGGATCAGGTCCGGGGCATCAGGAGCGAGATTGCTCTTGGTGTCCGGGAAGCCACTGAGAGAGCCAATCGCGTGGGGCGGTCCAATCGTGATGAACACTGAGGAAGAGCTCGAACAAGCCTTCGAAGAGCTGCGGCAGGGGACGTTCATCAGAAAGGGTGGCAGCCGGTAAGCGGGCGGCAGCGAAGGTTCACGCGGAGGCCGCCACGGCTACGGCGGTCTCCTCGTTGGCCATGACGATCGCATACCACGCGACGGCGATCGCTGCCATCAAGCGCTTGTCCCGCTTCGCCTGTGGAGAGAGAACGACATCTGCACACTCCTTCAACGAGGCACGTTTTCTTATCGAGAACATGACCGAGCCGTTCTCGTCCTTGAAACACCACTCATAGCCCCAGAACGATGAGCTGGTGAATGTGAACTGGCGACCATCTGCGAATGCGAGCGTCCCCCCACTGAAGAAGTTCAGATTGAGCATGGCGAAGTCCGTCCCAAGGTCCGCATCCCTCAGACTCACGTAAGGCTTGAGGAATCCTCCACGCTTGAATGTGAAGGCCCCCTCGCTGGATTCCACCTTTGCGAGAGAACTAAAGACCTTCAGCCATCTGAGAGTGGAGAAAAGCTGGCTCCCGTCAGAAAGCTCGTGATATCTAAGGAGCATCCTCGGCTGGAACCATGTGAGCGATTTGCCTTTGAAGTCCCGAAACGAAGCGAAGACCGGGAATTCGCCATCTGAGAACGAGCGCCGAGGAGTGCGAGCCACATCACCTCAATGGCGCGAGAACGTACTTAACCATTGATTCGGAATTCCGAGACTGAGCACCACAGAATGTGTTCTCAATGGTTCGTCCCCGCGGACATCAGAAGAATCCAGTCCGGGCTACGGTTATCGTATCCCGGTGTTCGAAATCGGATAAAGAATCTCGGAGGAGTCGTGTAATCCCGTAATCCATTTATGAATAGTGACGATACGGTACACAAAGAGGGGAACACACATGCCGAAAGTTCCGAACATCAAGGTTGAGCCTCCGGGCCCGGAGGCCAAGAAGATCGTCGCCAAGGACGAAGAGTACATCGTGAAGGCGACGAAGACGGCTCCTCTCGTCTTCAAGAAAGCCGAAGGCGCTGTGATAGAGGATGTCGACGGCAACACTTATCTCGATTTCTACGCGGGTGTTGGCGTCCTGAACGTGGGTGCGAGGCATCCCAAAGTGGTGAAGGCGATCCACGACCAGGCCGAGAAATACACTCACGTCGCCGGCACGGACTTCTACTGCGGGCTCCAATCGCGGCTTGCGGAGAGGCTGGCGAAGACCGCGCCTGGCAAGAACAAGAAAATGGTCTTCTTCTCCAACACTGGCGCCGAATCCGTCGAGGCTGCGATCAAGATCGCCAAGAGGGGCACTGGCAAGCAGGTGCTCCTGGACTTCCTAGGAGCGTTCCACGGGAGGACCGCGGGCGCAATGACGCTCACGGCAAGCAAGTGGGTCCAGAGAGAGGGATACACTGCCACGCTGATGCCCGGAGT
>MGVW01000034.1 GCA_001800675.1 Euryarchaeota archaeon RBG_13_57_23
GCTGACAAAGCAGTTCAGAAGTGCATTGCTGATCAGAAGGCTCACGGGCTGGACCAAGCTCCCGTGGTGGGCGACCCAGGCTGATAAGATCTTCCAGATCGCAGCTGGATGCCAAGGAGTCGGCTGCTTCGGATACCCGGTCCATCCTGTCTGGGAAGTGACGGCCAAGTGCAATCTCACATGCGACCATTGCCACGCGCGCGGGAACGAGGCACTGTACGCGGACGAACTCACGACGGAGGAAGGAAAAACAAGAGTGATAGATCGGCTTGCAGAGGTCGGAGATTTCAAGAGCCTGATCTTCTCAGGCGGGGAGCCGTTGGTGCGAGATGACATATTCGAGCTCGTAGCGCATTCGAAGATGAGAGGCTTTTACCCGATTATGGCCACAAACGCGACCCTGATAACTTCCACAGTGGCCGGGAGGCTCAAGAAAGCAGGCCTGCTGGGGATAGCAGCCAGCATCGACTCCATGAGCGACAGCACGCACGACGCTTTCAGGAAGCTCCCGGGAGCGCTCAGGCAGGCCAAGGAGGGCATAGCCAATGCCGCCGCCGAGGGCATGTACATACAGATCAACATCACCGCCTCGAAGATCAACAAGAACGAACTCCGAGACATCATCATGTATGCAGACGAGCTTCGGGCGCACGTCATCCTTCTCTATCAATTCATCCCGTCCGGGAGAGGCCTCGAGAGCGCCGAGTTGGAGCTTACGGCCGAGGAGTTCAGAGAGGAGATACTCGAGGCCGGCTCCTTGCAGAAGGATCTTCATCCAGTCATAGCTCCTGTCGGCCTTCCAGAGTACTGGGCGCTGTTGAATGTCAAGAACAACTCAGGAAGGACCGCGGACGTTCTCCGGGGGTGCGTCTGCGGGAACGGCATGTTCTACATCAAGCCGAACGGAGATGTGTGGCCCTGCGCCTTCGTGCCAGTGAGTGGCGGGAACCTCCGGCACAAGACCCCTAAGGAGATCTGGGAGGGGTCGGAGCCCTTCTTGAGCTTGAGGAACAGGGACAACCTCAAGGGCATATGCCACGACTGCTCTCAGCGCGAGGTCTGCGGCGGATGTAGGGCAAGGGCTTTGGCCCATAGCGGTGACCTCTTCGCTGAGGACCCCCGATGTCCCCTCACACTCAAGGAACGCTTGGTCGGCTAGTTGGGTTCGGAGATGGTTTAAAGACCGAGCAAGCGAGTCATCCCCGAGGTGACGATTTGAAGTGGGATTTCAGAACATGGTTAGTTCAGAACTACGACATCAAGCCAGAGAATCTGACGAAGAAGGAACTCGATCTCGCCAAGAAGGAGTACAAGGAAGAGTATCCTCCGAACGGTGAGAGCAACATCAAACTCAAGACCTTCCCGTTCAAGAAGTACCTCATGGCTAAGAAGTAGCCTTCCCGTCGGAAGCCAGCATCAGGGTTCGTGGTGCCCGGCCAAGCGTGTCGGTCAGGAACAACCTTTATAGTTTAGGTCAACCTAACTCATTTTGCATGGTCTCGGAAATCACGGAGCAGTATCTTAAGATCATATACAACCTGACCGAAGAAGGCGGAGCTGCGAAGACAACCGAAATAGCAGCGGCCCTTGGGGTCGCACCTGCAAGCGTCACCGAGATGTTGCACAAGCTGGCCGAACAGAGGTACATCTCTCACACGCCCTACAAGGGCGTGATACTCCGTCCGAAGGGGAAGAGAATCGCCTGCAAGATTGCCCGCCGGCACAGGCTCCTTGAGAGATTCCTCGCCGATATTGTGGGCACGAAGGGAAAGTCCATCCACGAGCAAGCGTGCAAGATGGAACACGCGATCACTGACGAAGCGGAGAAGAACCTTTGCCGCCTCTTGAACCGGCCTAAGACATGCCCAGGCGGGAGGAACATTCCGAAGTGCCAGCGCCCAATCACCTGTGAGAAGTGCGCATCATGGGATGTCCCCCTATCCGCTATCAAAGAGGGCGAGAAAGCGATAGTGTCGCACTTGGTCGCGCAAGACCAGGATGAGCTATGCTCCATGTTGGCCATGGGATTCGTGCCGGGCTCCGAAGTGAAGGTCGAGAAGAGAGTCCCGATGGGCGGTCCGATAATCGTCAGCCTCAGGGGCACAAAGATTGCGATAGCGAGGGATCGCGGGGACGTACTCCACGTTGTGAGAGCGGCCTAGGAGGGATTCTCTGGAAATCGCGCTCGCAGGCAACCCGAATGTGGGGAAGAGCGTCATCTTCGGACACTTGACAGGCGTCGGCGTGATAAGCGCGAACTATCCTGGCACGACCGTCGAGTTCTCCGAGGGCAAGGCCAAGTTCATGGACATGACCATCACGGTCATTGACCTGCCCGGGACGTATTCGCTTGGTGGGAACACCGATGAGGAACGAGTCGCCACGAAGCTCCTTTTCGAACGGCGAATCGACACCGTGATTGTGGTCTTAGACGCAACCCGGCTGGAAAGAAATCTGGTCTTCCTTTTCGAACTCATAGAGTCGGGGTACAACGTCGTTGCCGCGCTCAACATGTATGACATCGTCAGGAAGAACAAGATGGCCGTCGATGTCGAGCGGCTCGAACGCATCCTCATGATGCCATTGATACCGACTGTCGCGACGAAGGGCCAAGGGATCGATTCCCTGCTCTACACGGCCGTTCAGATGCGACGGAAGAGCAAATTCAAGGTGAGGTACGATTCGCACACGGAGCAGATGATATCGCAGCTCGAGAGGCTGCTCAAGGAGGATGAGTGGCACTATCCGCTGAGGTCCGTGGCGATCAGACTTCTGATGGGCGATGCGAACGTCACAGAGATAGCCGCCCCGAAAGTCAGAGACACTGCCGAGAAACTCCGTGAAGAGTTCGTTAGGGGCCACGGTGAGGACATTGTGGTTCACATACAGAGGGACAGATTCGGGGAGGCCGGCAGGATAGCCAAGGAGGCGATTGGATCCGCTGCGACCGCCAAAAAGGTCAGAGGGATCGACGAGTATTTCACGCTGCGGCCTTCCACTGGCATTCCGGTACTCATCGGAGTCCTCGCCCTCATGTTCGTGATACTCGTATTCGGTGGCGGGCTGATTGAAGGGGTTCTCGTCGGGGCTTGGGCCGAGACCGGCAGGGAGTACTTCACCGGGCTCGCAGATGATGCTGGGAGCGATCTGGTCTCTGGCGTCATCCAAGGCATATCGCTGAGCATAGAGGCGATGCTCGCCCTCGTGATTCCGTACATACTCGTGTTCTATGTGATGCTCTCCGTGCTCGAGGACAGTGGCTACTTGGTGCGAGTGGTGTCCCTCCTCGACGGTGTGATGCACAGGCTCGGGCTACACGGACGGGCCATCATACCGATGGTCGTAGGTTTTGGGTGCAATGTGCCTGCAATCCTTGCCACGCGCACCATGGGCTCGAAGAGAGAGAGGCTCATACTCGCGGTGCTGATCACAATCGCAGTCCCCTGCTCCGCCCAGACCGCGATAATCGTCGGATCTGTGGGCAAGTTCGCAGGAGCATGGTGGGCGCTTCTCATCTATCTCATACTGATGGCGACGCTCGTAGTCCTCGGACTAGCGTTGCACAGGATCATCAAGTTCGAGCCATCCGGCATGTGCATCGAAATCCCGGACATGCGCTGGCCGTCTGCGAAGCAGACGGTCGTAAAGACTTACGTCCGCTTGAAGGAGTTTCTCACAATCGCCTTCCCAATCCTGTTGATCGGAAGCATCGTGCTCGAGGTTCTCCTTGTCCTCAACATTCTTCAGCAGCTTCTGGAACCCGCAGAGCCGTTCATGATCACCGTGCTCGGGTTGCCAGCCTTCACGGCCGTTGCCCTCGTTTTCGGCATACTGAGAAAAGAAATGGCCCTGCAGATGGTGATAGTCCTGGCTGGCGCTCTCCAGCAGACCACGAAGCTCTCGGACGTCCTAACCAACGAACAGATGTTTGTGTTCGCGCTGGTGATGGCAGTGTTCATGCCGTGCCTTGCAGCGTTCGCTGTAATGGCGAAGGAGTTCGGGATGAAGAACACGGTCGCGGTGGCTCTCGCGTCCATATCGCTAGCGCTCGTCATGGGAGCTGCGGCTAACGCGATCCTGAGCTTCTAGAAGCTTGACTCAACGCACGAACATCGAAAGGTCTTCGTCCACATGCACTGACTGAGGGACGTTCACGTTGCCCCTGTAATCCTCGGTCGTCCGTTCGATCACAGGGACCTCTCCGTCGCGCATGAGCACGTACTGCGAGCGCGCGCCCGTGACTATGAGCATGATCTTCACGCTGCCTGCCATCTCTGGTTCCACGGAGCAGCCCCAGATCAGCCTCGCCTCTGGCTTGATGCGGCTGGTGATTATCTCAGCGGCCTCGGCAGCCTCCTCGATGTTCATGTCAGGTCCACCTACCACTCGCACGAGCGCCCCGCGCGCGTCCTTGAGATCTATCTTGCCGAGCAGAGGCGAGTTCAGTGCCTCCTCGACTGCGTCCTCTATTCGCTCCTTCGGCTTGCCGCTACCTTCGCCGACACCTATGAGCGAGACGCCGCCCTCATTGAGAATCGTCTTCAGGTCAGCGTAGTCGACATTCACGAGGCCCGCGTGAGTTAGCATCTCCGTCAAACCTTTGATGGTTTGCAGGAGGAGTTCATCCGCAACTTTGAAAGCCGCCTGGACTGGCAGGTTCGGCACCAACTCGATTAGTGTGTCGTTGGGTATAACGATGGTTGTATCGCAGACCTTGGAGAGCTTGGACAGACCAGCCATTGCATTCTCCATCCTCAGCTCGCCCTCTGATCTGAACGGGAGAGTGACTACTCCTACCGTCAACGCATGAGCCTCGCGTGCGAGTCTGGCGACCACGAAAGAACTGCTCGTCCCCGTCCCGCCGCCCATGCCCGCAGTCACGAACACGATCTGAGAATCCTTCAACCAATCCTTGAGATCCAACTCGTTCTCCATGGCCGCTCTCTCACCGACTTCGGGCCGTGCTCCCGCCCCAAGACCACGTGTGAGCGTCTTGCCGATGAGCATCTTTTTTGAAGCCTTCACGGAGAGAAGGTGCTTGGCATCGGTATTGATCGCGAGCATCTGGATTCCCGAAAGCGTGTCATCCATGCATCGATCGACAGTATTGGATCCGGCGCCTCCGCAGCCTACAAGCTTAATGCAAACGTTGAGCTGGTTGGCTATCCTCTCTATCTCGATCTCCTCTGCGGTCTTTGGAGACTCGCTCGGACTCACAGGGTTCTGCGTCCCGCCCAAAGCGCTCTCAATAAGGCTGTTCGGCATAGTGCATCCCATTGTACGTTGCTCCGCTGAAGTATATAATACAGTGATATTGAGAAAGGCAGCCACGCGCGCACGCAGGCGGAGGCACGCCTCCGTGTGTGCGCGCCAGTTCCCGTCAATACACCAAACCAATCAGCAAAGGCCCCATAATGATAAGGGCTGTAAGTCGAATCAGATCAGAGACAATCCCCACTTTGAACATCGTCCATATCTTAACGTAGCCAGAGCTGTACACTATCGCCATCGGGGGGGTGGTGGACGGGATGGCGCTGGAGATGGAGCAAGCGAGGGCGGCACCTATGATCGGACCAACTGGACTGAGCCCCGCGCCGAACGCAAGCGATGCTGCAATCGGACATGATATGAGCGCGGCGGCCGTGTTAGAAGCCGCGTAGGTTAGCGAGAACCCAAGGACACATGACACCGCGAATATCGCCCATTCCGAAGGGTTCGATCCCAGTGAGGTCTGTACGCCGCTAGCCAGCCAATCCGCAAATCCGCTCGCTTCCAAACCCATTCCTAGGGCAATCCCTCCGCCGAATAGGAATATCACATTCCAGTCAATCCCCTTTGCGATCTCCTCCCATTTCAGCACGGGCTCACCGCGTATCCTCAGAAGTCCCGCAAGAATAATCACGAGCACGGCAGGCATCGCCTCGGGCATGATCGCAGTCAGATCGCTGGAGAACGAGTCCCAACTGGGATATGACGCCGCCACCATCTTGACAATGGAAGGGAAGAGCCAGAGAACGATTGCTGTCAGCAGAAGCCCAGCAACGACCTTCTCACCGCGGGACATTCGACCCAACTGCTTCTGCACGGAGCACATCTTCGCTTCGTCCGGGCAGAGCTTCTTCTCCTCAGGCCTGATCACTCTGAACACGACAAACCAAGAGACGACTAGTCCAATCAACGCATGCGGAGTGCCCACAAGAATCCAATCGAGGAATGTGACATCCGTCGCGCCAGCAGTCACCTCCTCGACTGTGCTCTTTGCGATGAGGTTCGGGGGCGTGCTGATGAGAAGGAGCATCGCTCCTGCGGTTGCCGCCTGTGCCAGGGCGAGCATGCTCGCCTCGCTGTACTTGCCACCCGCTTTGACCCCAGTCATCGAGAGATAAGCTATGAGGAAGGGAAAGACCACCGATGTCGAAGCGGTGATAGACCCAGTCAGAGTGAGGATGAAAACTGGAAGACACCCAACGAAGAAAGCCGCAATCATCGCGTTGCCGCCCTTGTATACCGAACCAAGGCCAATCGCAATCCTCCTGTCGAGCTCCCACTTCCTGAATGCCGCAGCGAGCACGAATCCGGCCATGAATATCCAGATGATCGGATCGGTGAAGGACGTCAGAGCGGTTCTCCACGTGAGAATGCGAGACATCGAGAATATCATCGGAGGTATCAGGGCTGCGATTCCCAAGGGGACGCACTCAGTGATCCACCAGGTTAGAACCCACAACAAAGTGCCCACAGCCATTTGTGGGGCGCGCTCGAACACCTCGTTCGCATCGGCCGCGTTGGCCATCGAGTCAGGTGTGGGAACAGCAAATGCGATAATGAACAGCATAGGGCCGAGCACAAGACCGATGGTGCGCTTGTTCAGCATCTTCGCATATGTCCGCACCCGCCTTCTCTGATGGTTCTTCAGGTCCACTTTCGGGTCGATCCAAGACACTTCCGCACTCACATCCGCGAGGGGCTAGATAGATTACGATAAGAAAAAACCATACTCCGACCTTCACGGAGGATCGGTTCAACGGGGGCCTTACTCCCGGTTTTCATTTAGAAAAACAACAAATTATATAATTCGATTTTATTAATCCAAAACCGATTTTACCCAGCACTACGAAGAACCCCATAACCGTGTCATTCTTAGTCAAACCAGATATTCTTAAATAGGCGACATCTCGGTTACAACTTCCGTCGTATCTCCTCCTGTACTAGATGGGAGGTCGAGGAGGGTATTGAATGACGATTGAGTATAGACGTGTGAGTCTGAGCCTACTGTTGATGGTTTTGATGGCCGCGAGTTCCTTCGCAGTCTTGGCAGTCCCCTCTGCCTCAGCAGGGCCTGACCCGCTTAGTGAGAACGACCCCGCCGCTGAAGCCGATGACCGCGACTGGGCGCGCGTTGTGGAATCTACCGCGAACATGCAGCCGGAAGACCGATTGTCCGAGACGTTGGCCGAGAAGGTCAAGGCCGGTTCGGGCATATTCAAGGTGCATATCGCTGTAGTTGATAGGGCGCCCGTGAACGAGTACATGGCCTCTCATGGCCTCCCACTCGTGATGGGCATCGAGTTGCCTGGTCTGCCCTCTATGAGGCTGATGGATCTCTCATCGGAGGACATACTCGGACTCGCGTCCAACCCGGGCGTGATTAGCATTTTCGAATACGAGAAACCGCAGTACGATGCCGACTCAGCCATGACAGGGGACCCAGAGGAGTTGATCGACGCTGCTCCCCCAGAGGTTGAGGACTACGATGTGGACGTGGTGCACGGTGCAGAGGCTGCCTGGGCGGAGGGATTCACAGGTGACGGGGTCAAGATAGCCGTAATCGACACGGGTTTCGACATGGCACACCCCGACCTCCAGGGACAACAGGCGAGATACACATTCGGCAACTATGACGGATGGCCGATCGCGTATGACGACGCAGCCTCGTGGGCGTGGTACAACGGAGAGATCGGCGGATGGGTCGCTGATACGACTTACACATCTCCAGACTACGGAGGATGGGTCGAATTCGACGGATACGGTTTCTCGATCATGGGCCTCCCCGTCACCAGCCAGAGTGGCATCTATCACCTCGGCTACCACCCTGACATGCATCTCGAGTGGCTCTGGGGCTATCCTGTTGGAGTGCTCGTAGTCGACGCCAACATCCCAGGAGTTTATGACACGGTCTTCGTCGACATACTAGGGGACTTCAGTTTCGTCGACGACAAACCCTGCACGATGTACGACGAGATCTCTTACTATGATGGTTTTGATGGAGCAACCTGGAACTACGGCTGGAATTCGGGAGACGGATACGCAGACCTCTCAGGAGGCATGGTCTATTGGATCAGTGACGGCGTCAATGTCTACCCTGCTTCTGACTGGCTGTACGGAGCTTCATGGACCCCGGCAAGCGGCAACGCCGTGGCGTTCATGGGAGAGTTCAGCCTCGGTGAGAGCCACGGGACAATGACCTCGTCGGCCGCACTAGCCTCGGGCGCATCCGCTGGTGGTCAGCTCACGGGCATGGCCCCGGACGCGAGTCTCATATGCATACCGTTCACTGGTGATGTCGTCGCCGCATGGCTTTTCGCGGAATGGGGCGCTGATGCAAGTCCGTTCACTGGCGACGAGGCGAACATCGTCTCGAACAGCTATGGATGGTCGGATACTGCGATCGAGGCTGGCTACACTGCGTACGACCAGGTCTCGAACTACATATCGCTGGCCTTCGGCGACTCACTCTGGATGTGGTCGAGCGGCAACGGAGGACCCGGATACGGAACAGCACACTCCCCGACGGACTACTCTTCCGTTCACGTCGGAGCCGGGACCACAATGCAATATCGGGCACTGCTTGGAATGGAGAACGACCCAACGTATTCCAAGTACGGCGACGTGATTCCATTCTCCAACTCCGGACCTGCGAGGAACGGGAAGTTGAATGCGGAGATCATCGCATCGGGGGCGTATTCATTGGAACCCGCCCCGTTGAACTTCTATGGGTACTGGGGCGACCTATTCGACGGCTCGCAGCACTTCCAGATCGGGAGCGGCACGAGCCATGCAACACCCACCGTGGCGGGAGGAGCAGCGCTAGGATATCAGGCGTTCTGGGAGAACAATGGATGGTGGCCCAGCATCGACTATGCGAAGGCGAAGCTGATGGCCGCCGCGGACGACATGCACTTCGACCCCCTGAAACAGGGTGCTGGCTGGCTCAATGCCTACAACTACGTCATGCTGATGGGCGGCTGGGAGGAAGGCGTCGACACACTGGCGTACTTGAATGAACCAGTGCTGATGAAAGCCGCGTTGTATCCAGGGTTCGTATACGGGACGGCATACGAGAGCTACCCGAACTTCCTGTTGCCGGGCGAGACCGACTCGACGCACATATTGACGACCACCAACTACGATTCGTTCTTCGATGCGGATGTCAACATCACCAGTCAATTGCTGCTGAGAACTGGCAGTGACACGATGTCAGTCGTGACAGCGGACACCGATAGCGTGTACCTCGACGTCACCAGCCTAGTGCCTGCTACAACGGACTTGCTGAAGGTCACAATGTGGACCTCGATGGATGAGTTCGATCCGGAGCTGGACTACGACTCGAACATAGCTTACTGGCTGGAACTCCATGACTGGGTCGACGAGAACCTCGATAGCGCCATGAACGTCACCGGAAGCGAGTGGGAGCTCTACAGGTACACGGTGGACGGTGGCGACTGCAACTACAACCAGGTGATGATCAAGGACCCGATTGACAGGACGACAGATGGCCTAATCGTCAGATTGAGAGCGTACTTCGGAGCCGCGGGCATAACCCTGAACGTACAATTGGACTACTACGAGCTACAGACGTTCCCGTGGCTCTCATTCAGGTTGCTCGGCGATGTCGATTGGCTCCCGAGCCTGGACTTCCCAGCGTTCGCGTATAGCTCGACGGACTGGGAGGTCAGCGTGACTGTGCCATCAGACGCACCGGTCGGAACCTATGCGGCAGCCATATACATTGACGACGGGAGCAGGATACAGTGTCTGCCCGTGGTGATCAATGTCGCGGCCCCGGACTGGGTGTTCGACTTCGGAGGCCCCTCGTACTTCGACACACCGTACAACAACGATATCGTGGGCACGGCTGACAAGGGCTGGAGGTTCGAGGTCGGCGACTGGAGGATCTACTATGCGATGCCGACCGCTTCGCCGCCACCGGGGAACTCCAACCTCGTCGTCACGGTGAATTGGACGGAGCTGCCTACCGACGTCAATGTGCACGTGCTGGGAATCAACTGGGCCTCTTACGGCACCTTCTATGACCCGTTCGGTCCCGGATGGACCATGACGCGGATGGCAGGCAGCGACGAGAACTACATGGGCGCGGGCACATTCGGCTCGTACACGAATACAGGCGGGCCGCAGGAGGTCATCTCTGCACCTGTGGGCTGGTGGTACGGAGGCATGAATGCACCCATCGCCGTCGTGACCCGGTGTCCAATAATGGCAGGGACCGCGTCCCACGACACCATCACCGGCTACACGGCTTGGCTGACCATGAACGACTACGGTCCTGCGAACATATGGTTGGATGCGACGCAGCCTGGAGGCGTGCCCCTGGAGGGAAAGGTGACCGCATGGTATGACTTGTCCGTGGACGCGCCTGTCGAAGTGAGAGGTGGAGGCACCGGACCATACCAGACGGACAACTATCCGTGGGAGGCCGTGTACCAGGATGCGGTAGGTGGCGACTTCGACCAGGCGTTGGCGGACGCCCAATACACACGCTACTTGTGGGTAGAGGACACGACCAACCTGGCCGTGCAGACCTGGGAGAACATGGACGCGCCTGACATCGACCTAGGGCTCTGGTATGACGAGAACATGAACTGGATCCCGGAGCTCACCGAGCCTTACTGGACCTCGGGGACAGGAGGATCCAATGAGTACGTTGAGGTCGACATGCCCATGGAGGGCTGGTGGATCGTCAAGGTCCTCGGATACCAAGTCACTGGCAACCCAGGGTACTTCACCCTGGATGTGAGGACCACAGCCGATGGCTACATCCTGGCGACCGACCTAGAATCTCCTGTCAGTTCTGGCTACTATGAATTCAATGTGTCATACAAGGTGCCCGGAATACCCGGAACCTACTTCGGATGGGCCACTTTCGGGTTCATGGGAGCGGACGACATGTTCTCGATCTATGTCGAGATATATGTCTGGGACGCTGGTGCGCCCGAGATACAGGATGTGTCTCCGGCGGACGGAGAAGCGATACCGAGCGGCACGCTCGAGGTGACCTTCTATGTCAATGACTTTGTGTGGCCGGTCTTCACAGGGCCCAATTGGGGAACGCTGTGGGTCAGACTCGACTGGAGCATAGACCTGCTCAGCTGGTCATACTGGTGGATAGACGACTACAACGTCACCATTCAGTTCCCGCTCGCGCTGAGTGAAGGATATCACCACCTGGAGATCCAGGTCGCGGACAATTCGGGGAACTGGGCCTGGTGGTCAGGCTGGTTCGAGGTCAATTCTGTCGTGGACGAGCTCTCCGTTCAGATGCTGGATCCAAATACTCTTGACCCAATAGCCAGCGGGTCGAGCGTGGCTCTGACCGAGGTGCTGATCGCGGGAACGACGGAACCAGATGCGGATGTTGAGGTGGAGACCGCCTCTATGACCTATCTGACGACCGCCGACGGGACTGGTTACTTCGAGGTCTCGAATGTCACCCTCGTTGAGGGCGCTAACGCGATAACGGTGGAGGCCACGAACAACGCGGGCGTGACGAGGGATGTCTCGATGACCGTCACGAGGGACACGCTCTGCATGCTCTGGGTGGCTGAGGTCGAATCGCCTACCACAGACGCGGTCCTTGAACTGTCCGGATGGACGGATGCGGGCGCGACAGTGACGATAGACGGAGTATCGACGACCGTTGAGCCTGATGGAACTTGGAGCGGGACTGCCACACTGCTCGAGGGCCCGAACAGCATCCTGGTGGAAGCTGTCGACGCGCTTGGCAACTCGAAGCAGATCACAGTCTCTGTCGAGCTCGATCAGACGCCACCCGCACTTGCGGTGATCGCGCCAATAGACGGCTCCAACACCAGCGAGCCGAGCGCTGTCGTCTCTGGAACGACCGAGGCGGGCGCGACAGTATGGGTCAATGGTGTCGTAGCGAGCGACGGAACCGTAGACTGGAGTGCTACGGTCGTCCTTTCTGAGGGATGGAACACCATCGTCGTGACAGCGGAGGACGCGGTCGGCAACTCGGCCATGGCGACTCTGACCGTTGAGTACATACCTCCTGTCTATGTGACCCCGGAGGAGCTCGCGGAAGTGCAGGCGGAACTGATGAACCTGATAAGCAACTTGACCGCCGCCTTGACCGAGAACGTCTCTGCCCTGCAGGACCAGATAGACGAACTGGACGATGCGCTTGCCGAGAACTTCAGCGCGTTGCAGAGCCAATTGGATGCGGCGGTCGCTGACATCGCGGCCCTCCAGACCTCCATGGCGGAGAACAACACCGACCTCCAAGGTCAGATCGACGCGATAGTCGCGGATCTAGGTGCCCTTGAGACCGCTCTTGCTGAGAACGTGACTGCCTTGCAGGACCAAATGGACGAGCTCGACGAGTCTCTCACGGACGATGTGAATCAGGTCGAGGAGAAGGCAGATGACACGGAGGCCTTCGCGGGCTTGCTATTGTACCTTCTGCTGGCTCTGTTCATAATCGCCATCGTGCTGATCGCCGTGGTCTGGTTGATAACGAGCCGCAGGCGCGACGGCGGCTCTTCCGGAGACGGGCACTCTATGGAGGAAGTCGAGGAGACACCGTCCGATGTCGAGAAGGAATTCGAGGCCCTCGAGAAGGAGACCAATCAGGAAGAACTCTAGTTACCTTCCGTGCAAACCCCTTCAAATCTTTTGATTTTTGTTCTAATTCTACGGCGTTGTGAGAACTCGCTGACCGCTACTCTCTAATAGCGGTGTTCGCAGTACCACGAACGACCAAAAAATCCACTAGGTCAGCTTGCTGCTGACTGGCAGGAATCAACATGGTCCTTACATGAGGGGGAGAGACAGTGAATGCCATTTTGAGAAAAGCGGGCATGAGCCTCGGACTGGTTCTGATAATGCTTGCGACCTCGTTCACGGTCGCGGCTTCCGGAATGGACGGTTCGGAGCAGGTGTCTGCTACAGACGGTGTAGGCGATGGTGACTTGGATGCACTGCTCGGTGCAAGCGCTGGTATACTAGACCCAGCCCTCGAATCGAGCATCGCACAATCGAATGAATTGCAGACGGTCTACGTCGTTGTGAGCGACGTTGAGGCTGCGAACTCGGTCCTGACCTCATTCGGTCATGACACCATCAAAGGGAAGCTTCTGTCGGGAGTACCGGCGGTCAGAATGATGGAGCTCGAGCCGGCAACTATCATGGCGCTCGCCAAGAGCGATGGCGTCATCAAGGTCATGAAGTACGAGCAGCCTGCGACTGAGCCCACCAACCTGGAACTCGCGAGAGAGAGCTATTCCTCGCTGACGGTTCCTCCGGCCACCGAGGACTACGATGTCAACTATGTCCATGGAGCGGTCGCCTCTTGGGAGAGCGGCTTCACGGGCGAAGGGGTAAAGCTGGCAGTCATCGACGACGGCTTCGACATGGCGCACCCCGACCTCCAGGGACAACAGGCGAGACACGAGTTCGGCCCGTATGAGGGCTGGCCGATAGCCTACGAAGACTATGGCGCCTACAGATGGGCCGAGGGAAAGATCGGTGGATGGATCGCAGACACGACAACGCAGATCCCGGCGGAGAATGGCGCGCACATCTGGTTCGATGGCGAGATGTACATGGTGATGGGATTGATGGACGCCAAGGGCAACGAAGTCACGAGCGTGAGCGGCGTCTACCATCTCGGCTACCATCCGGACCCGACGCTTGAGGCCCTCTGGGGCGGTGCGGTCGCAGTTCTCGTAGTGGACACGGTGACAGCAGGCGTCTACGACACAGTATATGTGGACGTGATGCGCGACTTCGACTTCACCAACGACAAGGCTTGCACAAAGGGAGACGAGATTTCCTACTTCGACTCATATGACTCGACGACAGGCGCCCCGAGCCATGTCTGGAACGGAGGCGACGGATACGCCGACTACTCCGGGGGCATGATCTACTGGATCAGCGACGGAGTCAATGTGTACCCGGCCTCAGACTGGATATACGGGGCTGACTTCCTTGCCGGCTCTGGTGACGCAGTCGGATTCATAGGTGCATTCGCAGGCACGCACGGCACGATGACCTCGTCCTCTGCCATTGCGACCGGTGTCACGATGGGCGGGCAGCTAGGAGGCATGGCCCCCGACGCGAAACTCATCTGCATACCGTTTACGGGCAGCACTGTCAACGCGTGGATGTTCGCCCAGTTCGGTGCTGACGGCATACTCGGTACGGGCGATGAGGCCACTTTGGTGAGCAACAGCTACGGCTGGTCGGACACGGCGGTCGACGCCGGGTACCAGCTGATGGACATGATTGCAACGACCATATCCCTGTCCGGACCAACCCTGTGGTTCTGGTCTTCGGGCAATGGTGGTCCCGGTTACGGGACGGTGCACTCCATCACGGATGTGACCTCCGTCCATGTGGGCGCAGGAACGACCATGCAGTACAGGTACTTGTTGGGATACGAGCCCGCACCAGGCTATCAGAAGTGGGGCGATGTAGCACCGTTCTCGAACTCCGGACCCGGCAGGAATGGGAAGCTTAACTCGGAGATAATCGCATCCGGCATGTACTCGCTCGAGCCGAACCCACTGAACGTCGCGAACGAACTCGGGACGATCGGTGACGGCTCGATGCACTTCCAGGTCGGCAGCGGCACGAGCCATGCGACGCCGACGGCCGCGGGCGGCGCAGCCCTAGGCTACCAGGCGTTTGTCGCGGTCCACGGCGAACTGCCCCAGAAGGACGTCGCGAAGGCGATGCTCCTAGCGGCCGCGGATGACATGCACAGCGATCCGTTCAAGCAGGGAGTGGGCTGGCTCAACGCGAAGACCTACACCGACATGATGAGCGAATCCGCAGGAACGGCATCTCTTGCTAGCGGCGCGGTGTTCTCCACCTCGGTTCTGTATCCAGGCGGCGTCAACGGGCAGAAGTATGAGACCTTCCCGAATTTCGTATTGCCTGGACAGGAAGTTGTAGAGTTGGTCACAACATACAACTTCGGAACGGAACCTGTAACAGTTGATATTGCACCAGAGTTGCTGCTGAAGAGTTACGAGGAGACCGTCACCGTCATGACCAAGAAGAAGGGGGATGTGTTCGTCGACGTCACGAACATGATACCTGCCACCACGGACCTCGTGAAGATCACGATGTACATGCCCTTCGCACAGTTCGACCCTGAGATGGATTACACCTCGAACGTCGAATACTGGCTTGAAGTGCATGACTGGGTGGACCTGAACGGCAATGGACGGATGGACGTCAGCGCGAAGAGATGGGAGCTCTTCAGGTACACGGTCGACGGCTCTGACTGCAACGCCAACCAGGTGACCATCAAGGACCCGATCGAAAGGACCACGGATGGACTCATTGTCAGGGTCAGAGCAATAACCCCGGCCAAGGACATACAGGTCAGCCTACAGCTGGACTGCTACGAACTCCAGGCGTTCCCGTGGATGAAGGTCCGCGAGGCGGGCGCTACTGAGTGGAGCTCCAGCATCTCGGTCGAGGTACCAGCCATGGGCACAACAACATGGGAAGCGCTTGTCTCTGTGCCGCTTGACGCGAAGATCGGATCTTACGGGGCAGCGATATACATCACCGATGGGAGCAGGGTACAGAGCATGCCGGTCGTGATCAATGTGCCAGCGACTGACTACGAGTTCGAATTCGGCGGAGAATCCAGCTTCGACACTCCCTACAACAACGATGTGACGGGTGTGTCGGACAAGTACTGGAGATTCGAGGTTGGCGACTGGAGGATATTCTGGTCGCTGCCGTCAGAGCTGCCAGACCCGAACGCCTATCTCATGGTCAGCGTCGAGTGGGAAGAGCTTCCCACGGACATCAACGTCCATGTGCTCGCGCCTGTCGCCACTGACCCAGAGAACTCCTGGCAGGACGTGTTCGACTCGCCGCTCGGACCCGGATACCTGGAGCAGAGGATAGTGTCGAGCGACGAGAGGTACATGGGCGCTGGCATCTTCGGAGTGTTCACGAACACTGGTGGGTCAAAGGAGGTCGTCGCGGCGCCCTTGGGCGCATACGAGACCGCCATGGGAATGCCGGCTGCGTTCGCGATTGTGACGAGGTGTCCGATCATATCCGGCGATTCGGCCTCGGAAACGTTCTACGGACAGACGAAGTGGGTCGTGATGAACGACTATCAGCCGAGAGAGATCAACGTCGAGATAGACATCTCCGAAGGTGACATGACCACAGGCACGATCCCCGCGTGGTACGACATCACCGTTGACGGGATGATCGCAGCTGCCGGAGGCGGAGTCGACCCAATGATCAGCACGACCTGGGACATGGAGCCAATCTACCAGGACGTCCTGACCTCGAACTTCGACGCGGACCTCGCGAACGCGGTGTACACGCGTGCGATAACCGTCCAATCCGCGAGCATATTGACGGTCTCCGTATGGGAGGTAGCCGACTGCCCAGACATCGACCTGGCGCTCTGGTACGACGCGAACATGAACGGAATAGCGGACGACGCGACCTATTGGTATGTGGGAACGGGCGGCTCGAGCGAGAGCTTGACCCTGAGAGCTCCGGCAGATGGCCAGTACCTGGTGAAGGTGCTCGGATATACTGTCACAGGTGAGCCCGGATACTTCGGCCTGACCGTCCTGCAGGGCATCCAGGGAGCATCCATTGCCTCGGTGGACCTTGAGCCAGAGGTAGGCACGGGAATGCACGCGTTCAATGTCATGTTTGCGGTGCCAGCCGTGCCCGGCGTATATGTCGGAGCCGCGACCTTCGGGTTCATGGGCGCCAACGACATGTTCAGCATACCGGTGGTTCTGACGGTCGTCGAATAGACGAAAGGCCAAACCCCTTCCACTCACATTTTTTCATTTCCATGCGTGAGCGGAGGCACTGAAGAGCAAAACAAAAGAGAAGAGCCACTGGAGGGAATCGAACCCTCGACCTACGCCTTACCAAGGCGTCGCTATACCTCTAAGCCACAGTGGCCTGCTGTTGTCTGGCGCAAGGCATCTTGACCTTCATATTAAAAGCTTCTCCGGTCAAGTCTATCATCGCGCCTTGCGCCAGTAATGACCCAGCACCATATATGCACCTTGCTCCAATCGTGCCAACAACGACCTATTGTCCTGGAGCGAGCCATCCGCTTACTTTATTACTGACACATTGATTTCTTCGTTCAATGAAGGAGTCCGAAAGCAGCTACGACGTGACCGCCTCGGTCAAGGAGCTCCAGACCTTGGTCGGAGGCCGCGTTGACAAGGTATACCACCCGGATCTGGGTCATCTTGTGCTAGTCGTCAGGAGCCCGAGCGAGGGTAAGTTCTACGTCCATTTCTTAGTGGGACGTTGGCTGTATGTTTCGGAGAACAGCGATGAGATGCCGGCCCAGCCCTCGGATTTCGCAATGATGCTACGGAAGCGGATAGCGAATGCCAGGATTGTCGAAGTACGACAACAGGGATTCGACAGAATCGCGGTCATATCGCTCGAGAAGGAGAACAGATACGACCTCGTTCTCGAACTGTTCGGAGACGGCAATGTGATCCTCGTTCAGGACGGCACCATAGTCCAGCCACTGACGAGCCACACCTGGAAGCACAGGGACGTCCGGGCGCGGAGGGAGTTCTCGTTTCCTCCGCCTGTACCTGTTCCGATGACGATGCAGCCAAGGGATCTACTCACATTGCTGAGCGCATCGGACACCGACCTGGTCAGAACCCTAGCTACGAAGCTGAACATAGGCGGGCGCTACAGCGAGGAGATTTGCGCACGAGCTGGGATTGACAAGAAGAAGTTGTCGAAGGACATCGATGAGGCCTCTTCGAAGAGAGTTCTGGAGTTGATCAACTCTCTGAGGAACGAGGTATTGCAGTCGGTTCAGGGGTTCATAGTCCTGAAAGGGGAATCCGTCGAGGACGTTGTCCCAGTGAGGTTGAGCATATACGAGGGCCTTGTCCACGAGGATTTCCAATCCTACTCACGGGCAGTCGAATCATATGCATCTAGGATTCCGAAGAAGCAAGTGGAGGAGCGCAAGGAGTCCCGGCTCGAACTCGAACGGCTTCAACGAAAACTGGCACAGCAGGAGAACGCTGTGATCGCCCTTCAGGACCATGCTCGCGAGACGCAGCTGCACGGAGACTACCTCTTCACGAACTACGAGGATGTCGACAGAGTGCTCACGATGGCGAAGGATCGGCTCGCGGAGGACAGGCCTCTCACCGACCTACCGGGATTCCTCTCGTTCGACCGCAAATCTTCTGTCATGAAGGTCCTGATAAAGACGATCCAAGTGGAACTGAATCCGAAAGGCACCGTCCAGTCGAACGCCCAGACATACTACGAGGGAGCAAAGAAGGCCCGACAGAAGCTCGAGGGAGTGCTCACCGCTCTCGACCAGGCAAAGAAGGAGATTGACAACCTCAAGAAGAGCGAGGCTGCAAGAGAGCCTTCAGGGAAGAAGAAGCTCGCGCCCACGAAGCGCTTCTGGTTCGAGCGCTTTAGATGGTTCATTTCAAGTGAAGGAGCCATTGTCCTCGGAGGCAAGGATGCGAAAAGCAACGATATGCTGGTCAAGAAGCATCTCGTCCCCGGCGACCGATATGCGCATGCCGATGTCCATGGGGCACCGAGCGTGGTTGTGAAGATGAGAGAGGGAGCCACGGAAGCGACACTGCACGAAGCCTGCGAATTTGCGGTCGCGACCTCCAGAGCATGGAACGCCAACATCGGTTCGGCAGCTGGTTACTGGGTGCTCCCCGAGCAGGTCAGCAAGACCCCCGAGAGCGGAGAGTATCTCGCGAAAGGTGCCTTCGTGATCAG
>MGVW01000035.1:0-71959 GCA_001800675.1 Euryarchaeota archaeon RBG_13_57_23
GCTCTGGCAGCCCACTTTCTCATGGAGAGGGGACTTTCCTCAGCCGGCCCCTGATGAACAGGAGCCTACCGTCAGCCATCCGCCTTCTCCTGGCAAGACTATCAAGAGGTCGTCGACCTACAAAAGCATTTCTCCGCGGAATCGGGACTTCCCTGAGATCAGATAATCTTCTCCCCGCCGAAGGCGGTCTGCACAGTGACCTTCCCGATGTCGAGGTCGAAGTAGACGGAGCGTCCTCTTTTCCCAGCGGTCTCCTCCGCCATGATCCTAATCGAGTTCTGGTGGAGCACTTTCCGTGCCTCGAAGATGTTGTCCCTGCCGATGTTGGATATCGCGAGGTTGACCGCCTTGAACATCTCAGCGCCTCCGACCAATCTCGCAAAGATTCTCGCTTTGATCGCGCCTTCCTTGATCATCTCATCGACCAATTTCTTCGTTCCGGTGTCGGCATACTTCTCCGCCTGGTCGTAGTGATTGGGAGCCTTGGGAAGAAGCACATGCACTATTCCCCCCAGTTTCACGACAGGGTCGTACAATATGATTGCAACGCAGGAGCCAAGCCCGAGGCAAGCTAGCCTCGAGGGCGGGCGGGAAACCGCCAGCTGCGCTATGCCGACGACCGTCAGGTCATTCATTTGCAGTGTTCACCCATTCTCTCCAGAATGATGTTCAGAGTGGACTCTTCTGGAAGCATCAGGAAGTATCCGTCGAACTGTCTGTCAAGTGCCTTGAACGACGTGTGAACTGCAATCACTGTATCGACCTTGGCCCCCAGAGTCGCAAGCGGGACGTTGAGCACCGCGCCAAGGTAATCGACGGTCGCGTCCGGCGGAGCGGGGATCATGTCGATGTCGATCATCCTCGATACAGCGATGAGGTACCAACACAGACATATGTTTCCAACTTCTCTCAGGGCGGATTTCTGGAGCTCGGTCAGGGACGAGAGGTCTATCTCTGCCTTCGTGAGGTGGTTGAGAAGTGACACCGCAGAATCCTGTGGGAGAACGACGAGTATTCCGCTCTTGAGCTCGCCGCAAAGGTATGTGTAAGTGCCCGCTACTATCTGGTTTCCGCCTCCGAGCCAGTCCGCCACTTTGGACAGCGGCAATATCTCGCATGTGGTGACATCGTTCATCAGGTCGACGTCGAGGAGATGGGACAGGGCAGTTGCAGCGCTGCCCGCGCCTATGTTGGCGAATTCGCTTATTATTCCAAGCACCTTGCGTTCTTTATCTTCCGCCAATATCTTCACCCGCCTAGGATCGATTCGACGTCTATGATGAGAGCGATCTTGCCGCTCCCGAGGATAGTGCCTCCAGAGATGCCTTTCACTTTCCTCAGGCGCCTGTCCAAGGATTTGACGACTATCTGGTGATGGCCGACGAGCTCGTCCACCTCGAGAGCAGCCCTGCGGTCTCTGCTCTGGACAATGAGCGTGTTGATGCCTTCGGACCTGTCAACACGCTCGATACCGAAGAAATCCCGCATGCTTATGAGTGGGAGAATCTCGCCTCTCAGCTGGACCACGTCCCTGCTTCTGATGGTCTTGATCTCTTCCGCCCCAAATCTGTGCGATTCTACTATCGTCCCCATTGGGACCGCGTAGGTCTGAGTTTCTATCCCGATGAGCATAGCATCGATTATAGCAAGCGTGAATGGAAGCCAAAGTGAAAAGGTCGTCCCCGCCCCTTTCGCGGTGTTGACCATCACGGATCCGCCCAGCTCTTCGACGTTGCGCTTCACGACGTCGAGACCGACGCCTCGGCCCGAAACCTCGGTCACCTTGCTAGATGTCGAGAATCCAGGCCTAAACAGAAGGTCGATCAAGTCTCTTCCCAGAGCCTCCTGTGCCTGCTCCTGTGTCATGAGTCCCTTGGCCACTGCGGATTGGCGAACAGTGTCAAGGTCTATTCCCTTGCCGTCGTCCGAGACCTCGATCAAGACGTGGTCCTGCTGTTTGGACGCCACTATCCTTATCAAGCCCTTGGCACGCTTGCCAGACCTGAGCCTATCGTCCGCGGGCTCGATCCCGTGGTCGACGCAGTTCCTGAGGAGGTGCATCATCGGCTCGGTGATCTTGTCGACGACTGTCCTGTCGAGCTCTATGGAACCGCCTTCGACGACGAGCTCTACATCCTTGCCTTCGTTCTTGGCGATATCCCTGACCATCCGGGGGAACCTGCTCATGACAACATCGAGGGGAATCATCCGTATGCCGAGAACCCTCGACTGGATGTCCACCGTGAGCTTGTCTATGAGGGACGAAATCTCCTGGAGTTCGTGGTCATCACGTACGCTGGCCTTCTCGAGGAGTCTGCTCCTTCCGATGACGAGCTCCCCGACATTGTCCAGCAGATCGTCAAGTTTGTCCATCCCAACTCGAACCGTCTGCGGGAGAGCCGTCTCAGAAGCCACAGGACCGACGACCTTATCCTGCTTGGCCATCTTCTGCCACTTCTCTCGCGGCTCGTCTGAGGCGCCGAGATACATCTCCTCCACGTCTGCCATGGCCAGAACCCTCTGGAGGGCCTCCTGGAGTTTGTTTCCGGGCTCGACCACGACCATCAGCTCCTCGAACATGTTCTCCTTCTCGATTTCGTCCTCATTCGGGTTTGTGCTGAGAACAGTCGATGTCTTCGACAGCTCCTTGAGTATGACGACCGCCCTCGCCGAGGGGAGAGCGCACCTTTTTCCGAGCTTGATGGAGATGGAAGTCGTGTCCGGTTTCGATGCGGACGCTTTCTCTTTCTTGGATTTCGTCCCCTTTTCTTTCTTCACGGGGGCAGGTTTTGCGAGGACGGCCTTCAGCTCTTCGATCAGTTGCGGATTGTCCTGCACCTGGGAGGACGATTCGAAGGAGCCGACCATCGCCTCCAGAGCGTCCATGGCCTTGAAGATGCATTCAGCGACATCGTCCGTCGGTGTCAGAGTCTCTTCGCGGACGGAGCTGAGAACATCTTCGAGTGCGTGTGACAGGTTCGTGATGACCGTCTGGTTCATCATCCCTGCCATGCCCTTGATGGAGTGACACGATCTGAAAATCTGGTCGACGAGCTCTTTATTGTCGGGATTCTTCTCCAGCTCGAGCATGGCCTCGTTCATCACGCGAAGTGCTTCTCGCGCCTCGGTGACGAACATCTTCTGATATTTCACCATGTCGAACTCTTTAGGCAATCCAGCTCACTCCTCCAGGAATTTGACGATCTCCTCTGGTATCTTCTCAAGAGGAACGACCTTGTACGCTGCTCCTGCCTCGAACACCGACTTCGGCATCCCAGGCGCGACCGCAGTCGCCTCGTCTTGTACTATGACCCTTCCGCCGCAGTTCTTGATCGCAACCGCGCCGTCAGTCCCGTCCTCCCCCATCCCGGTGAGCACGACCGCAAGCACCGATTCGCCCAGGCTGTCAGCGGCGCTCTTAAAGAGCACGTCGACGGAAGGCTTCACGAAATTGACCGGGTCGCTGTCGTCGAGACTCATCTGGATCGATGAAGCCCCCTTCCAAGAGACTCGAAGGTGTTTCCCTCCAGGCGCGACGTACACGACACCCTTTTCCGCTCTCAGCCCCTCCTCGGCAAGCTCCACGCGAGGCCCCTTGACCGCGCTCAGGCGTTTGGCGAAGGACTGGGAAAACTCCGAGGGTAGGTGCTGGACGATGAACACCGGAGCGGGCAGTCCCCGCGGTAGCGAAGCGATGATGAATTCAAGCGCCCTCGGTCCGCCGAGAGAGGCCCCTATGACAATCACTTTGTGCTGAATTCTCCCCGGCTTGGGATTTCGCAGCTGGTGTGTGACTGGTGTCATGGTTTTCCTGAGGGCATCAACTCTTGTAGAGGCCGCCTCAATGACCACCTGGGAGATGCGGTCTGCGAAGTTTACGATGTCAATCGACACAGGTCCGCTAGGTTTCGATATGAAGTCGACAGCTCCGAGTTCGAGCGCACGCAGAGGCAGCTGGTTGTCCATCTTGTCCATCGCGCTCAGCATGACGACTCTCGTGGGAGCCTCCTTCATGATTCTCTTCAAGGTTGCTATGCCGTCTATCTTGGGCATCTGGATGTCGAGTAGAATCACGTCTGGGGCATCGGCCCTCGCCCTTTCGACCGCTTCGACCCCGTCCTTGGCCGTTCCAATGACGCTTATGCTGCTGTTCGACTCAAGCATGTCCTTGAGCACGACGCGCATGTAGGCGCTGTCATCCACGACTAGGACCCTGACCTTCCCACCCATGGAGCTACCCTCATATCTCCATTTGAAGAACAGCATTCACCGATTCGAGGACGTCGTCCGCTGTGAACGGCTTGATTATGAAATCGACAGCGCCGGCCTCCAGCGAGCGCATCACCGTCTTCTGATGTCCGAGTGCGGAGATCATGATGATCTTGGCTTTTGTATTGGCCTCCTTGAGGCGCTTGACGGCCTCTATGCCGTCTTTGTCGGGCATGACGATGTCCATCGTCACTATCTCCGGAGACTCCTTGACGAAGCGGTCTAGAGCCTCGTCGGCGCTCTTTGCCTCTATGACCTTGTGGCCTCCAGCTTCCAGGATGTTCCTGAGCACCTTTCGCATGAATTCCGAGTCGTCCACTACGAGTACCTTGGCCAAGATTTCTACCTCCTGGGCTGAACCGAACTCTCCTCTGGGAGCTCGAGAATCTTCAGAGGATCGATAACCGTTATGAGCCTGTCTTCGAGCTTCACAATGCCGACGACGTACTGGGCCTCTATCCCGCTGGCGACGTAGGCTGGCGCCTTCTCGATGGCCTCCGCAGGCACTCTGGCCACCTCGAGGACTTCATCAACCATGAACCCGACAGGAGCATCGGGGGCGTCGACTACTATAATCTTGGGGTTCGCAGCTCCCTCTGGATTCATGTCGAAGCGTTTTCTGAGGTTCACCACGGTCAGGAGTTTCCCCCTGAGGTTGACGACTCCCTCTATGTGCGATGCGGCGCGGTGTACTTTCGCCACGTCCTCCATGTCGTGAATTTCTCGGACCGTCGAGACCTCGATGCCGTATTCTTCCTTGTCCAGTCTGAACACGACCAGCTGTCTGAGGGTATCTTCCTTCATCTTGCGTACACCCTCCCTGGTCATTCCTTGAGCTTGGCAGTCTGGTCTGCAGGTGTCTGTGCATCGGTCGCGGTGACCTGCTTCGTCATGTCGGTCAGTTTGCCGGCCAGGGTTGCGAGCTCGTTTGCGGAGGCAGTTATCTCCTCCATGCCCGCCGCCAGATTCTCAGATGATATCGACAGGCCCTCAGCGGAAGCGGAATTGTCCTTGGCGATCGCCGCAACCTCGTCGAGGCTCTTCGCCAGACTCTCGGTGAGAGCCTTCTGCTCCTCGGTGGACGCGCTGATCTCTTCGACCATGGCCGCCGTTTCCTCCACTGTGGCTGCGATGTCCTCGAGGGACTTCAGGGACTCCGATATGGTCCTTGAGCTCTCGGCCGCGTCCGTCATAGTGTTCTCCATCCTCTGGGTCGTTTCGTTGATGTCGCTCTCGACCAGCTCGATCAGCTGCTGTATCTGACCCGCAGCCTTTCTGGAGCCTTCGGCCAGTTTCCTGACCTCATCTGCCACCACTGCGAATCCGCGGCCCTGCTCACCAGCTCTCGCCGCCTCGATGGCAGCGTTCAGGGATAGCAGGTTTGTCTGCGCCGCGATGTTCGTGATGATCGATACGATCTGCGAGATCTCCTTGGACTTCTTGGCGAGCTGCTTCATGGAATCGGCTGTCGATTCGACGTTCTTGACCAGCGAATTCATCTTCTCGAGCGAGACATGGGCGGACTTGCTGCCGTTCTGGGCCACTTCGCTCGCGTTGGATGAAGCGCCTGCAGCATTCTGCGCGCTCTGCACGACATCGTAGATGGCTTTTGTCTGCTCGGCGAGCATCCGGACCATCTCATCGATCCTCATCGATTCGGTCTGCGTGCTCTTTGATGCGCTTGTCACCGCAGTCGAGACACGCTGGGTGTTCTCAGTCATCTGGCTGATCGTCTCGGCCAATGAGCTCGAGGATTCCTTCAGTGACTCCGACGCGATCCGAATCTCACTGGTGAGCTTAGACAGGTTCGCTTTCATCTGCTTGAAAGCCTCGACGAGCTTGGCCATGTCTCCCTTGGCCTCGATATTGACTTCCTTCGAGAGGTCGCCCGCCGCAATGGCCTGAGCGCTCTCGGTCAGTTCGATGAGCGGTTGGGAGGTGTTCTGGATCAGCAGGTTCATAGACTTCACGAGGTCGCCTACCTCGTCGTCGCTGACCTTCAGCTCAAGCCTTGTCCTGAAGTTGCCTTCTGCGATCGTCTTGGCAGTCTTTGCCACTGCGACGATCGGCTTGCTCTCTCTTGACGCGACGAAGAAGGTGGCAATTGCGACCGCGGCACCTATTATCGCGGCGCCTACTATCGTGAAGAGCATCGAGTTGAGAATGGCCTCTCTTATGAGTGTGTCCAACACGTCCGATGCTTGGCTATAGACATCGATCAAGGTGGCCATGTTATCGTTAATGGTCTCCATCTGGGTAGAGGCCGTCTTGGATGCGTTGACCGCATCGGACGTCTGCCCCGCCTGGGCCGCGCTGTATGCGATTCCTGTGTTTGCCTGGTATGAGCTGAAGACACCCTCGATGTTCCCGAATGCGGTCTCTTCTGTGCTGATGAGAGCGCCTTTTCCTTCGTTCTCAAGTATGGAGCGCAGGTTCGGGGAGTTCTCAAAGGCGTATTTTAGCCTGTAATCTGTAAGGAACTGGCTGAACTGCCCCTGAAGGGTGTACATCTCGTTGTATCTGGTGCTGGAATAGGGGTCGTCCGGGTCCAGGACGATGATCATGATCAGCTCGTGGGCTGATGCCAGGTCGTTCCCGGCCCCAGCGATGGCTTGCACGACCAGCGTCGACTCATCGTGTATCGTTTCGGCGTTGGCCTTGATCTCGTACATGCCCTGAATCGAGATCACGCTCACAACCGCTACCGGCGCTAGCGACAGACCCAAGATCACGGCAATCAGCTTTGCCGTCAAGCTCAGCCTCAATGCACCACCTTCTCGCGCTCATGCAAAAGCTTCCTAGCTGGGGGTAGTTTCCAGCAGGGGGGAGCCTTGCTGTGTCTCAACATCCGTCTGGGGTTTATTAAATGATGTCGTATTCGTTTTCAACATCGATAACAAGTAGCCAGCATGATGGAAAAAGCGCATTTTCGACCCGGGTAAGGCATATCTACTGACAGACCCATAAGAGCGCCAGATGGACATCTCAGAGCAAGATTTCGTCACCCGTGTGATGAGACATCTGTTCAGGGCCAGGGGCATAGACCTCTCGGGATACTCCCAATCGTTCGTCCTGCGCAGCATGAAGAAGAGGCTGGGCAGGTCAGGGGCTGCGGACTACTCCAGCTACCTTAGCCTTCTGACACACAGCGAGGTGGAGACCAACGAGCTACTGGGTGCATTGTCCATCAATGTGACCGAGTTCTTCAGGGACAAGGGGGCCTTCGAAGGGTTTTCCTCACAGGTCATACGTCCACTCCTCGCCTCCAAGATCAGGGAAGGAGGCGTGCTGCGGATTTGGAGCGCGGGCTGCGCCACGGGTCAGGAGACTTATACGCTCGCGATCTGCGTTGCCGAGGAGATCAAGAAACTCCAATGCATCTCTGCGCCAGTGGTAGGAATTCAGGGAACGGACATATCGTCGAAAGCGGTCGCGAAGGCAAAGGCAGGAGTCTACACGAAAACCGAAATGAAGGGTCTGAACGAGAAGTATCTCAATCACTACTTCGAGAAGAACGGCGATCGTTACGAAGTGGTCCAGCCTCTTCGGAAGGGTGTGAGATTCGCAGTCGAGAACTTGCTGGATCCTCCAAGTGGCAGCTACTACGATGCCATCGTCTGCAGGAACGTCATGATCTACTTCACGCGCACGATGCACGACGTGGTCACGATGCACCTGTTCAAAGCTCTGAGGAGTGGCGGTTACCTGATGCTGGGCAGGACCGAGACGCTCATGGGGACGCCAAGGGCGAGTTTCGAGGTAGTGGACCTCGAGAACAGGATACTCAGGAAGAAGTAGCAGACTTAGTCGATTGCTCGGGCGAGGCCGGTCTCAGAAATCGACTCCGCCTCCATGATGTCCTCAAGCGATGGAACTTCGACCTCGCTCATGAAGTCACAGATGCATTCATAGCCCTCGCTCAGCTCGTCGGCGAGTTCCTGCTGGAGCCTGTCTATCTGGGAGGCAGTGAGTGTTCTCGCCATGACCTCCGCGAGCGTGACCCCTTCAGTCTCCGACTGGCGCACTAGTTTCTGCAGTAGAGCATGTGACATCGCGACCCATCCCTTCGTATGACAATCGTCAGACGATGAATGGATCTCTAGCATATATAACATTTGTCTGGACAGGGCTAGACGGGCGTCAGCCAATCTCCGTGCTTCTTGTCATTACCTCTGACGATGGCCATGAACCGGCTCTGAATCGCCTTGGTGATAGGACCTACCTTTCCGTCCCCCACGGATCTTCGGTCGATCTCCCTAACCGGGGTGACTTCGGCTGCGGTGCCAGTTAGGAAGATCTCGTCCGCAAGATAGAGCTCAGGTCGCGCGATGTCCTGCTCGACCACCTCATGGCCCATCTCCTTCGCCAGAACCATGATTGACTCCCTTGTTATTCCGGGAAGGATGCCTGCACTGATCGGCGGAGTTGATATCCTGCCCTTCCGGACCATGAACAGATTCTCGCCAGAGCCCTCTGCGACCATGTGGGTGTCGTTGAGCATGATCGTCTCGTCGAACCCGTTCATCTTGGCTTCCATGATCGCGAGCGCACTGTTCAGATAGTCTCCGCAGACCTTCGCCGTTGCGGGAACCGACCCGGTCGTGACCCTGTGCCAGGACGAGGTGTGGGCCCTGATGCCGTTCTTCATTCCCTCCTCGCCCAGGTACGCGCCGATCGGGAACGCGATGATGAAGACCTCAACAGGATAGCCGGTCGGGTTGACACCGAAGCCGTGGACTCCGTAGAACGCGATCGGTCTGATGTAGCACGCACCCAGCTTGTTCGATTTCACGGTATCCTTCGCCGCGCTGCAGAGTTCGTCGACCGTGTATGGAAGCTTGATGTGGAGGACTTTGCACGAGCTTTGCAGTCGTTCCATGTGCTCCTTGAGCCTGAATATGGCCGGCCCCTTCGGAGTGCTGTACGCTCTTATGCCTTCAAAGGCTCCTGTCCCGTAGTGCAGTCCATGTGTCATCACATGGACCGTCGCGTCCTCCCACGGGATGAGCTTGCCGTTCTTCCAGATCTTCTCCGTCGGCTGTATCTGCATATCCCTACTCTCCTGGTCTGCTTATCGTGCTCGGACTACTTGGTTTCTGAGGCTTCCGACACCGTCCACCTCAACCTCGACTACGTCCCCTTCCTTCATCGGGGCGATGCCAGAGGGGGTACCAGTGGCAACTATGTCTCCCGGCTCGAGAACCATTATCCTCGATATGTACTCGACTAGTGCAGCGTCCCCGAACACCCTGTCTGAGAGCGGGCAATCCTGAACCACCTTCCCATTGAGCTTGGTCGTCACCCGAGTCGGGACGTTGTTCGTTAGGAAAGGCCCAACAGGTGCGAATGTGTCGAAACCCTTTGCCCGAGTCCAGTCCATGTCCGTTTTCTGCAGGTCTCGCGCGGTGACGTCGTTTAGGCACGTGTACCCAAACACGTGTTTGAGGCCGTCCTTCACATGACTGGCTCTCTTCCCGACAACGAAAGCGCTCTCTCCTTCGAAATCCACTCTCGCGGACATCTCGGGAAGTAGTATCTTCTCTCCCGGGCCGATGATGGCGGACGACGGTTTGGAGAAGATTACAGGCTCCTTCGGCGTCGGTGCTTTCATCTCGGCGATGTGGCTTTTGAAGTTCAGGCCGACACACACTATCTTGGACGGTCGGTCGACTGGTGCGAGGACTTTCAGCTCCGAGAGTCTGTGCGTCCTCGTCGTCTGTTCGACTCCGTACCTGATCGCGTCCATCATGCACGAGGCGTCCGTCTCGATGACCTGATCTCCGACGACCTCGCCGACGAATGTCCTCTGGTCACGGGCGAACTTGCCAAGCCTCCATATCTGTGATTTGCGAGCGGTCATCGTACCGTCTGTCCCCTTGAATCACGGACAACTTGACCTCGAAGTGAGCGATAGTTCGTGTTCGATCAGCTGCTCACTCGAACATCTTGCGTATCCTTCTGCCGACTACCTCAATCTGGGATCTCTCTCCTTCTTCTCGCAGCTTTGTGAGCGTCGGCATGCCAGCCTTGTGCTCGTCGACCCACTCTTTGGCGAACTTCCCCGATCGTATGTCCGCCAGCAAGGTCTTCATCATGGCTTTCACCCTGTCATCGATTATGACCGGGCCTCGGGTCCTGCCGCCGTACTCGGCCGTGTTGGACACTCCGTCCCACATGCCCTCGATCCCGCCCTTCTGGACGAGGTCGATTATCAGCTTGAGCTCGTGTAGCACCTCGAAGTAGGCGATCTCCGGCTGGTAGCCAGCCTCGACGAGCACCTCGAAGGACTTCTTGATGAGCTCGCTCGCGCCACCGCAGAGGTCCGCCTGTTCCCCGAACAGGTCTGTCTCGGTCTCCTCGTCGAAGGTTGTTTCGATGACTCCCCTGGTGGTCGCCTTCAAACCCTTGGCGATTGCCAGTGCTGTCTTCTTGGCCTTGCCGGAGTGGTCCTGGTAGACTGCCACGAGAGCCGGGACCCCTATGCCAGAGAGATAGGTCTCCCTGACGAGGGCGCCTGGCCCCTTAGGGGCGACCATGATCACATCGATGTTCTTGGGGGGCACTATCCTCTTGAAATGTATGTTGAACCCGTGCGCGAAGTCGAGCGTCATGCCCTTCCGCAGGTACGGAGCCACGTCCTTGTCGTAGACTGTTTTCTGTACCTCGTCCGGGATCAGCATCATGACGATATCCGCGCTCTTGACCGCCTCCGGTATTGTGGCGATCCTCATCTTGTCGGCCCTAGCCCTCTTCCAGGTCTCATCCTTCAGGTTGAGTCCGAGGACAACGTCGACTCCGCTGTCCCGTAGGTTCAGGGACTGGGCCCTGCCCTGTATTCCGTATCCTATTACTGCGACCCTCTTGCCCCTCAGGACCTTCAGGTCGGCGTCCTTGTTGTAGTATATCTTCGCCATCGCGTTCAACTCTCCTTGCTCAGATCGCGTTCATCGCCTGTATGTACTTCTCCGGCTGGCTCTTGCTGACGATCGCCTCGACCTCTTGGACGCTCCCCGTCACTCTGCACAGGCCTTCCTTGCTGGACAGAAGCGCATAGGCTTCGTGTCTCGAATGGTCGACCAGGTCGCACTCGATGACCTCTTGGAGCGCCCTCATGTGCTCCAGCACGTTGAGGGCCTTCTCCTTGTCCGTGATCGACAGAACTATCCTCGCCCGGTCAGGTATCTCGCACTTCCCGACGACGATCGTTTCGACGTTGATCCTCTTCCTGTTGAACTCGCCCATTACCCGTTGCATCACACCTGGCTGGTCGTAGACCAGCAGCATCATGACTTCCATTCAGCACACCCCGCCTTTCCAGGGGCACCTGCCCTTGATACAGTCCGCCGAAGTCTTCCCCGGGGGCGTCATGGGGAGCACATCCTCCTCAGGATCCACCACGAAGTCTATCAGGAAGGGCATCTCGGACTTGGTTGCCTTCTGTATAGCTTCCGCGACCTCGGAAGGCCTCTCGACTCTTATTGCTTCCGCTCCGTAGGCCTCCGCCAGCTTCACGAAGTCCGGTGTCGGGACCGTGAACTGGGAGGCCATATACCTAGAGCCGTAGAACAGCTTCTGCCACTGCTTGACCATGCCCAACCATCCGTTGTTCAGCAGCGCCACAACCACGGGTATGTCATTCTCGACCGCAGTCGCGAACTCCTGGGAGACCATCTGGAGGCTGCCGTCCCCCGCGATGTCCACGACCACGCTCTTGGGCCTGGCGATCTTAGCACCGAGGGCCGCAGGGAACCCGAACCCCATCGTTCCCAAGCCACCGGACGTGATGAACATGCGCTTCCCGTAGCACTTGTAGAAGTGAGCGGCCCACATCTGGTTCTGCCCCACCTCCGTCGTGACGATCGCATCATCCGGGAGGTTCTTCGAGAGCTCGTAGATCACTTTCTGGGGCTTCAGCGGCTCTGACTTGAGGTTGTAGTCGCATGAACACTCCTTGTTGAGCTCTATGATCCTCTGCTTCCATGTGGCAGCCTTCTTCCGTTTCTGCAGCCCGGCGAGGAGCGCGTTGACTACGGTCCACGCGTCGCCTACCAGCCCCACCCTGCCTTTGACGTTCTTGCCTATCTCCGAGGAGTCGATGTCCACATGGACGACCTTCGTCTTGGCGCCGAACTCGCTGAGTTTCCCCGTCACGCGATCGCTGAACCGTGTGCCTATTGCCAGGAGCACATCGCAGTTGTTGAGGGCATAGTTGGCGACCTGTCTCCCGTGCATGCCACATACCCCAAGTACTAAGGGGTGATTCTCAGGGACTGATCCCTTGGCCATCAACGTGGTGACCACAGGGGCCATGAGCATCTCCGATAGTCTCATGATTTCCGTCCCAGCCTGTGACCAGCTGACCCCGCCTCCGACCATTATCGTGGGGCGTTCCGAGTTCTCCAACAGCTTGATCGCATCCAGGAGTCCTTCGAGGTTACGTTTCGGCTTCGGCACCCGAACCTCCCTCGCCATCTGCTCATCGGTTATCTCCGCCTGGAATATGTCGACTGGTATGTCCACATGGACCGGACCGTATCGACCTGTCATGGCGATGAGGAACGCCTTCTTCATCGTCTCCGGGAAGACCTTGGGGTCAACAACCCTGAAGTTGTGCTTCGAGACCGGCATCATCAGGCTGAAGGAATCGGCCTCTTGAAAGGCATCGTTGCCGAGCACATGGGTTGCTACTTGACCGGTGATAGCCACCATAGGGGAGGAGTCCATGAACGCCGTGGCAACTCCTGTCACAAGGTTCGTTGCACCAGGACCCGATGTCGCCACGCATACACCCGGCTTTTTCGCCACTCGCGCGTAACCGTCGGCCATGTGTCCAGCGCATTGTTCGTGCCGGGGAAGTATGTGCCTGATGTCGGACTGCACAAGCTCGTCGTAGAACGGAAGTAGGACGCCGCCTGGAATGCCGAACATTACCTCTACGTTTTGCTTTTCCAGCAACTCCACGGCAGCCCGAGCACCTTTCATCACTAACACACTCCTCATTCACTGCCCGCATGGACACCCGAAAAACCGCTTGTGTCCATTACGGGCGCAAGATCCGCAGGTCGACCAGAACCCCTAGCACGACGAGAATAGGTGCCAATCCACAATGACCAGCGGACGCTCGCATCGGGGCTCACAATGGCCAAGCGGATATTAATATCTTGTCTGGCCGTTTTTATACACGTTCGGATGTGCTGGCTCAATGCTTTCCGAAATGACCCCGGCCCGACAGCACCGAAACGAAAAGGTGGTTCCTGGAGTCTAGCTTCGAGATGCCCCACACCGCCCCTGCGGATGCCGGGAGGATGTCGAGCTTCTCCTCGAGCTTGATGACTCTGGAAGCCTCGATGAGCTGCTCGTCGGGGATCTCCACGCCCGTACCATTCGAGTCCAGCATGGCCGATATGGCTTCGTCGGGGTCCGCGAGGAAGTTGCCTGATAGGGGCTCGTTTATTTCGGTGATCTTCAGGTCGGGCACGTTCAGTGAAGTCCTCAATCCAGATGCTACCCCGTGGACTGCCGAGTTGTTGTTCGAAACCCCCAGGATCCTGGGTTTCATGCTCATACCCCGAAAGCCGTGCCACACTCCCCCAATCAGAGATCCGTTGCCGACGGGGACGGAGACCCAGTCAGGCGGTCGTCCAATCCCCTGGGCGATCTCTTTCGCTATGTAAGTATAGGCAAAGATGTCCAAGCCGCTGTTCACTCCTCCGGGGTTGGCGTTGTACCATTTGTTGGCTGTAGACTCCTCAGCGGCTTTCCTGAGGGCGTACTCGTAGTCCCCATCCACGTCCTTGACCTCAGAGGACAGGGACTCTATCTCGGCCCTTCTCGGAGCTGCGAAGTCCTTCGGGATGTAGATGCGGGCCTGCATGTTCAGCTTATCAGCGACATACGCAAGCGCGGCGCCGTAGTTGCCGCAGCTGACCGCAGTCACCTTCTTCATGCCCTTGTCCCTGGCATTCAGGCAGTGGACGAGCGCAGCGCGGTCCTTGTGGGTGCCCGAAGGGTTCTCCCCTTCTAGCTTCAGGAACAACCGGCGGATTCCGAGGCGCTTCTCGAGCTTCTGTGCCCTCACCAGCGGAGTCCCCCCGATCCTGAGAGCTTTCATCTGCATCTCGAGTTCTCTTATCAGTTCAAGCGGGATCAATCGAAGTCATTACTCCTCAAAGGGGTTGGAATTACAGGCGGATATCATATCCGCCTGCTTTGATGTTTGGCAGGGCTGCTGCGCTCAGTCTAGCCCGTGGCTGCTGATATCTCTTTCGGCTTCCTTCACGATCCGCTCGAAATCTCTCGCGACATCGCTCGGAACAGGCTGCACGACATGCTCTTTCATGATCTTGGCCGCCTTCTCTCTCGCCCTGTCAACTACGGACTTCTTGCCATCCGCTTCCCATGTCTCTCCGGTCCTGCGGTCCGTTATGTCCGTCATGAAGTGTTCCTTGTGCAACCATTGCATCGTGTGTCTCTCCGAGAGGAAGCTCCCTCCTGGACCGACCTTCTTTATGATGTCCACTGCCAGGTGGTCGTCGTCGATCGTGACGCCCTGGGCCAATCTTGCCATTATCCGTGCCATCTCGTCATCGATGACCATCTGCTCATACGAGAGCATGGTCACGTCGTCAAGGAGCCCAAGCCCGGCGATCATGTCACAGCCCGCGTAGAACTGCGGCATGCCGCTCGACATCTTCTCGTAGCACGCTTGAGGCCCAGGAAGCTTCGCCGAGGTCACGATGCCCCCGCAGAGAATCGAGAACCCGTAGTGGTGCGCGAGCTCTCCGGCTCCTGCGGATATCAGAGCCCTCTCGGGTCCGCCACCCGCCCAAGTCATGGTTCTCATGTCGAACGCTGCTCCGCCCGTGCCGTACATGAACGGCGACCCAGGTGCGGCCAGCTGGGCCATGGTGAGTCCTCCCAGGACCTCCGCGTTGTTAACTATGATGGATCCTGCGAGAGTCACTGGTCCGGTTATGCCCGCCTGAGGCATCCCGTAGAACGAGATCGGCACCCCCGCGCGCGCTAGCTCGAGCGCTCCTTCCGTGGAGCCGCCATCGAGCTGCAAGGGCGAGAAGGGACAGTGCATCGAGGAGAAAATGGGCTTCCTCCGGAGGGCCTTCTTGTCCCCCGCAAGGGCTGCTCCGATCTCCACGAGCCATTTTGCCTCACGTCTGTGGCTTGTGGTCTCTACCTGCACGTGCTTTTCTATGCTAGATAGCGCCACCTTCAGGTCAACAACATGCCTGATGTAGTCCGGAACATCCTGGCAGCTCACGCATGGCCAGAAGATATGCGCGGAGTCGAGGGCATTCGCGACCTTGCCGACAGTTGCGAGATCCTCGGTCGTGGACATCCTTCGCTTGCCCGTCCTGAAGTCCATCACGCTCGTTCCATTGCCATCAGTTGTGCAGTAAGTCCGCCTGCCGTCAAGGACCACGTTGTGTTTCGGAGTTCTCGAATACAGCGTCAGATTCTTCTTCGCCTTATGAATCGCCTCTTCAACGAGGTTGCCTGGGATTTTGGCAATGCTCGTCTTGTGGTCGACCGAGCAACCCGCGTCCTCGAGCAGTCCGAGGCATTCCTTGCTGATCACCTTGATGCCCGCGTTCTCGAGGACGTCCAGCGTTCCCCAGTGCAATGAGCGCAGATCGCTCTTCTCGAACATGCGGAACGCGATTTTCCCCTTCGGAAATCCTATCATGTTTTGGCTCTCCTCAGGTCCTGTCTGTCAGGGCACAGCCGCCCTGGAGGACCAGATTTGTTCCTGTATTGACGCCAAGTATATAGTTAGTCGTGATTCGCGGGAATTCGTGTAGGGAGTGATGCGTGATGGCTTGCCCCTGCGAAATCGCGGCGTCCTCACTCCCAAAAGGCTTTAATCGAACGAGAGATATGGGCGGACATCCAGCATGACTATGCGGGGGTAGCCAAGCTCGGTCAACGGCGCCAGATTGAGGGTCTGGTCTCGCAGGAGTCCCTGAGTTCAAATCTCAGCCCCCGCACCTCACCCTCCGCCTCTTTTAGGTCATCAAACGGGCCGTGGAACCGGAACATTGATATCTAGTGCGATAGAATCTGATATATCGTCGCGCTACATAGTTTGTCCAGCAGAGCTCAATAATCGGTGCCGAATGATCGCTTTAACACACTTGGTCGTCTGCCTTCTACTCATCGAGCTGATGCACCTCGACAGAAACGACGCTTTCGTCGCGTTGGTATTCGGCGTCTTCATTGATCTCGATCACCTGTTCGGGCTGAGAGACTATGTCCAGGCAAACGGCGTGATGGCTGTCTTCGACATGGACGATATCGTCAACCCAGGGGGTCACTGGAAATCATTGATGCACAGTCCGATCGCGGTGATGGTCGTAGGACCAGTTTCCATCGCATCTCGTCTAGCCGTTCCACTTCTGTTCTGGGGAATACACGTTCTCATGGACATCGTTCAGGAGCAGGTGCTCGGTGTGCTGTCTACCCAGGAGTTCGTGTTTCTGTTCCTCGCTGCTGCTGGCCTGGTAACCATGAGATACGCCAGATGCATCGCTGCGGGGAGTGCCTCCACGCTTGCCGAGTACTTGAGGTTCGAGGTCGGAGGAATAAAGGCATTGTCAAAGCCGCGCATTCTGTGATGGTTCAGCTAGCGCCTCGTTTCAACCGTCGGACAACGTGTTCTGTGAAGCCTTTGGTGCCATGCCTGCCGCCGATGTCCATCGTGAGATGTCCCGAATCGTAGGTCGATTTCACAGCTTGTCTGATCATGGCTGCCTCGTTTCGCAACTTCAGGTGATCGAGCATCATCGCGCCCGCGAGGATTGTGGCAGTTGGGTTGGCAACGGCCTTGCCAGCGATATCGAGAGCGGAGCCGTGTGCCGGCTCGAACACGGAATGAACTTTGCCCAAGTTGCCAGAGGGTGCGAATCCGAGCCCACCTGCGGTCCCAGCAGCAACGTCGGAGAGGATGTCGCCGTAGAGGTTCAGTGTGACAACGACATCGAACTCGTGCGGACTGTTCACGAGCTTCATGGCAGCGGAGTCAACGAGCTGCTCCCTAGCTTCCAGCTCCCTGCCCTCGGATGCCATCAGCTCTCTGAATACGCTCACGAAAAGTCCATCTGAAGCCCTGAGCACGTTCGATTTGTGCACACAGCAGATGCTCTTTCGGGCGTTCTTCAACGAGTAGTCGATTGCGAATCTGACGATTCTCTCCGACGCAGCCCTCGTGACCCGTCTAAGAGTCGTCACCCCTTTGTCATCATACTGCTCGTTCTGCGTGTAGAGGCCTTCCGTGTTTTCCCGGACCATCACGACGTCAATGGAAGGCCTTCCTGCAAGCTTGACATAGTTCTTGACTGGTCTGAGGTTCGCAAACAGGTCGAGCTCTTTCCGGAACCTGAGAACGGGCGACGCATCAGCCATTGAATCCGACGAGGTTACTGCTCCGAAGAGCGCGCTATCGCATTTCCTCAATAGGTCGAGGGTCTCGTCAGGCATTGTGCTTCCGACCTTCCCGAATGCGCTCTGCCCGATCTCAGCATATTCGAACTCGAGTTCGTCGGTCACTGCTTTCAAGACCGCGACCGCTGATTCGACGACCTCCGGGCCGATTCCGTCTCCTGGCAAAACACAGATGCGTTTCATGGCGACATTACTCTTGGATCATCTTCGCCAGGTCTACAAAGTGCTTCTCCATCCTGGCGATTCTCTTCCTGCTGTCGTGGATATCCTTCTCCATCTTGGCAGTCATTCTGCGCATCTCATCGACGAGGGTCAGGGCCTCCTTCTCTAGGCTCTGGATCTTGGAGTCGTGTTCGATTGACCTGCCAAGGTGGTCCTCGATGCGTCTTTCCAGGTCTGCCTGCCGTTCCTTCTCAGCGGTCTTGGAGAAGTAGCTCTCCACTTTCGAGTTCAACATTGTGAGTATGTTCGAGACCTTCTCGAGCTGTTTCTCGAGCCTGTCCACCCGCTCTTGTACCTCGGCCGCTAGGGCCGTTTCGTCTTCGGTCGAGGCGGTTTTCTCCACCTCGAAGATGCGGTTCTCAATCATCTCGAGTTTGTTCTCTATCCCGGTCACGTTCTTGATGCCGTCTGAGATGCTCTCCAGCAATTCCTTGTCGGGGAAGTCGATGGTGACACTGTCTGCACCTGGCACATATGTCTTGAGCGACTGGAGAGTCGCGATAGCGTCTACCGTCGGGAAACCCTGTTTCACGCGAGATTCGAGGCTCCTGAGCGTCGTTACGATCTCCGTGCCTGATCTGCCCAGCCATGGGTTCGCCTTGACCATTCTCATGACATTCTCGATGGTCCCCTCGAGTTCAGCACCGCTCTTGGACAATTCCGACTTGTCGAGCAGCCTCACGTCCCTGTGCGCGTCCCGTCTGCCACGTTTGTTCCAGTCCCCTAAGGAGCGCCCCTCGAACGGAAAGAATCCGGCGAAATGGTCAACTCCCTTGACGATGAGCTCCTGTACGTTGTCCCAGTCTTTCGTGCCGCTCTCGACCTTCAACTCCTGCGAGGAATTGAAGATCATGCAAATGCAGCCATTCGGGAGGTAGATACACCTGATGAGGTATGGGGCCTCTTGGGCGAACTTCGGAGGTGTCTGTGGCTTCTTCTCTCCGACGGCCTCCATGTATGATTTGAAGTACTCCTTCGCGAAGGCCGCAAGGTCCTGCGCTGACGGTATCTCGGGGCCGATGTCCCGCGGGTTCATCTGAAGCGTTCCTCTGTCTGGTATGGCGTATTTGTGCGGAGGTTATTAATGCCTTCCCGGACGGCCACTTGACAGGACCGAACCGACCAACATCGGGAGCGTGATTGTGGCATCACCCTCCACGGTGATGTACTGGGCGTTCTCCTTCACCTTTCCCCAGCTGACGGCCTCCCGTATCCTGGCTCCGGAGAGGGATCCGTCCCACTCCTCCGCAGTCGTGAGGTATACTGCGTACTCCATGCCGCCCCTGAATTGGTTCCACCAGATGACGTGATGCTTCGAAATGCCTCCTCCGAGCATGATCGCGCCGGTCTTTTTCGCGGTGAACACAATGTCAGAGAGATCCTGCTCGTCCTTCATCACATCAACATTGAAGTCAGAGTGCTGCTGCTTGAAAAGCCAGAGCTGAGACCCGAATGCCCCGTCCGTGATTCCAGGCACAAATATCGGGATGTCGTTCTTTGCCGCCCAATACAATATGGATTTTCTGTCGGTGAGCCTCTTTCCGAACTCATATGCTAGCTCCCTGCTCGAGAGGATCTTCTTCCCTGACTTGTATATCTCGTCCAGGATTGGCTGCATCTTCTGCTCTAGGACGATTCCATAGCTCTCGTTCGGGATCAGGATGTTGCCCAGTCTGTTGATGCCTTTCCTGTGAAGGTCTGCGTCGTCCATTAGGAAATCGCCGTGGTAGTATTTTCGCCACACTCTGGCCAGGTCGTGATCGAGCATGCCGCAGGTCGTTATGATCACGTCCACCAGCTTGTCCTCGACGAGCTTCCTTATGACGCCCCTCGTGCCGGTAGAGATGATGCATGCTGGAAACGAGAGGAAGATCGTGCACTCCTTCTCCTGAAACATCTTGCGGACTATGTCGCACGCTACCCCCAGTTTCTTCGCGGTGAAGCCCCCAGAGGCGAGCATCTGTGCGGTAAGATCTTTGACGTTCATGTCAGCATCAATTTCGATGTCCGTGATCGGCTTGAGTTTCATCTGCATACCATCAACACCTGGACTGAGCGGCGTTCCGAGAGAACCTGCCGAAAACATTTATAACTTTCCAGGCGATGTTCAGTTTGAACCGCTATGCTGAAAGTCAGAGACGTCATGACATCACCAGTGGTCTCGATCAGCCCCGACACTTCCGTGAAGGACGCATCGGCGCTCCTTGCTCAGAAGAACGTCTCTGGCCTGCCGGTCGTCGACGGTGACCGCGTCGTGGGCATCTTCAGTGAAGCGGACGTCCTTCGCTCGATGAAAACTATGAAGAAGGACCTACGGCTCGTCTATCCATCGATATCATCCCTTGGCATCGCATTCCAGGAGGAGGTCACCCAGCGCGAGATCATCGAGGCCTACAACGAAATTGGCAGGATGCCAGTGAAGCAGGTGATGTCTTCCAATGTGGTGACAGTCACTCCGGATGAAGCCATCAACGAGGCAATCGCCAGCATGGTTCACAGGGGGATAAACCGTCTGCCGGTTGTCGAGAAGAATAGGCTGGTGGGGATCATCACGAGGGGCGATGTGATAAGGGGCCTCGCAAAGGAAGGGTCTACCCGCTGAGGTTCCCGCATCCGATGAGGTCTACATTCACCATCTGATCAGGCGCCTTTTTCTCGCGCCGGGCGCGGTGGCCGTAGCGTCCTCGGCCGGTTGCGCTGCAGGCTGCCCAGGTCCGGCGGTTGATGTTGTCACCGAAATCGGCTGGGGTGATCCGGTCTCCGGAGGGTTTGGCGCCTGGATCATGAATCCGCATGTGAGGCATTTCCTGGAAGTGTTCGGATAGTCGTACAAGGACTCCTGACTGCACTTCTCGCACTTGGTCCCATCGACGTGCTTGATCGTGCCTAGCTCGAGGCGTTTGTTGTCCATATCCTTCTCGATTCTGTGGATAGTGTCCTTGATGTATCGGCCGAATTTCGAGGCATTCACTGGATCTTTGTTCATTATCGCGGCCTTTGCCATCACCATCTTTGCCTGGGCATCTTTGACGTCGAAGCCGTACGACGCGGCTTCCGTGAGGATAGGTTCGCATTCCACGACCCACGCAGTCGCCTTCTGCAGCTGAACTACCTCGAGTTCTCTGCGTCTTCTTAGCATCTCCACATGGTGGCCGTCCAACGCTCTGTCAACGGAGGCCAGCAGCTCGACGGTCTTTTTGAACGAACCGTCTTCATACGCCTTTCTGGCATCTCCTATGTTCGTCTCAACCACGGCCGTGTCGGCACCGAGTTCCTTCGCCTCCGCTGCGGAGGCAGCGATCAGATGGAATATGCCGCCAATTTCCCGGACTCGGTCCTGCTTGGCGACCTTAGCCCTCTGCCTCGCCTCGTTGACATATCTGGAATATTCCTCCATGTTGAACGTCTGTTTCGCGCTCGCAGCTATCTCCAGGTATCTTCTGGATTCCTCGGTGCGCGTGCCGAAAGATTCGTAGTCCAAGAGCATGTTCTTGAGGTCGAGCTCGTCTCCCTCGGTGTGCTTCACGAAGGCGTCGTAAGTCTTGGCGGCTAGTGATTCCAGACTCTCCAATGCCTCCTCCCTCTGTCTCGGGGGTCCAGTAAGGAAAGCCCGCTTCGCGGCGGTGACCGCAATCTTGAGTGATGAATCTGTCTTCGGCATGCTGTCCGGCAATCTGGCCAAGAGCTCATCGACGGCGCGTATCGCGAGGGCGGCAGAATAGACCTGGAACGTGCTGAAGTTGTCGAGGCACTTCAGTCTGGCCTCTCGATTCGTTTTGATGGCCTCGTTGAAGTCCCCGATGAGCATCCTGTTCATCGCGCTCTCGGTCATGGAATCGACGTCAAAGAAAGATGGCCTCATCGTCAGGGCTTCGTCGATGTGCCTCTCGACCAGTGCTTCGTCATGCGATGGCATCTCTGTCGGCTCAAGTGGTCTAGCTGCTATCTCTTCGAGGTCTTTGCCTATCTCTTTCAGCTCCTCGGAGGGTTTCCCTTCCTCGGCTTTTGCTTTCGCAAGGACTTTTCTCACCTGTTCTTCTGTGATCTTCTTGCTCTTTATCTTGGAAACGTAGTCCTTCTTGTATTTGCAGGATGACACGTCGATCTTGTATTCTGCGGCTACAGCTTTCAGTTTCCAGATGGGCAAGTCGTTCAAGAAGTGAGCCGGATCCGAGGGCATGGGTATCTCCTGCTCTTCTCAGCCTTATCCTAGTAGATGCCTATTAACTCTTTCGAAGAACGCGTACACCACGGGAAAAACCTAAGTACCAGCGTCAGCATCGAAGCTGGGTATGGGAGCAGCTGAGGAGAAGCTCGCAGTTGCCAAGCTATCTGTCTATTCCAACTGCACCCTTGTGATTCTCAAGCTTGTCGCAGGGTTTCTCATGATGTCCGTGGCCGTCATGTCGGAGGCCATCCATTCGGGAATCGACCTTCTCGCGGCTATGATTGCGCGATATTCCGTCAAGAAATCGTCTGAGCCCGCAGACAAGGATCACACCTACGGCCACGGAAAGTACGAGAACCTCTCGGGCATGATCGAGGGGGCTCTGATATTCGTGGCTGCAGTCTGGATCATGTACGAAGCTGCCAAGCGCCTCATGGTCAGGGAATTCGAGGTAGAGCTTCTCGAAACTGGCATGGTGATCATGGGATTGTCGGCGGTGTTGAACTTCTACGTGTCTTCGAGACTGATGAAGGTCGCGAAGCGCACGGATTCGTTGGCCCTCGAAGCAGACGCGTATCATCTCAAGACGGATGTCTGGACCTCTGTGGGCGTTTTCGTCGCTTTGGCTCTGATATGGGTGACCGACATCCATCTGATAGACCCCGTTGTGGCCATCATCGTTGCCGGCTTCATAATACACGCAGCCTATGACATCACGAGCAGATCCGCGGAAGGTCTTCTGGACAGGAGCCTGCCCGAAGAGGAGATGCGCCTAATAGAGAGGGTCATCGAAGAGCACCGTTCGGACATACTGGGTTATCACAGACTGAGGGCGAGGAAGATGGGGGCCGAGAGGCAAGTCGATGTGCACATGATAGTGCCGCGCAACCTCAGCGTGAAGGACGGGCATGATCTGGTGGATCACCTGGAACGGGAGATTAGAAAGGAGCTGCCCAGGTGCGTCGTCGTCATACACATGGAACCTTGTGATGCGAAATGTGAGGAATGCAGGAAGGCTCCGCCTCCGAACCAACTTATGATCGAGGGGGCTGACGAGAAGGGCTCAGACTGCAGGCCGAAGCATTGACCTCTCCCTGAGCAGCCTCTCGACTTCTCGGAAAGGCCCCTTGCCGTCTTCGCTATTGTCGACGGTCACCCATTCGCTAGATGCGAGCTGTTGGGCGACCTTCCGCATGGCTTCGAGTTTGTCAAGAGTCTCGAACATCTCATGGGCAAGACCCCTGGCAGCGATCCTTCTCATAGCCACTTTCGGTTCGATATCGATGAACAACGCGAGGTCGGGGAATGGGAGGTACTTCCTGAAGAATCTGTATCCAAAGGGAGCAAGGTGCCTCGGGAGATACGCCGTTCCCATCAGGTATCTCACGAAGATCACGGTCTCTCCCTCGACGCCCTTGAGCCACCTCACGGACCAGAGTATGTCCGCTGTGAAAAACAGAGTGGCAAAAAACCTCGCGACCGACCCCGTGCCTCTGAGGAATCTCTTGGACATGCGACCGAAGAATCGTTTCGACGGATGGGAGACGAGGATGACTCTGGTTCCCTCCGATTCGAGCAGGGTCCGAATCCTTTCTGCGTGAGTATCCTTGCCAGAGCCGTCCAGCCCATCCACAACAATGAGCCTCAGCGCTAAACCCCCAATCCGTGTAAGAACGCAGCGACCACCAACGGGATTACTAGGTTGTCCACGGACCCTGGGGTCACTGCTTCCAGGCAAGCTATGAAACATGAGATCGAAACCGCGAAAAGGGTCGGAGCGTATGGCACTGTCCCACCCGGGTACGCTATCAGGTCGAAGTAGAACCAGAGCAGGACTAGGATGCCAAGCAGAGTGGCGGCGAATACAGCTGCTGTGCCCTCGAGGCTTCTATTGGAGTAGTAGTGGTGTTTGCCGTATTTCCTTCCGATGAGCTCCCCCATTCCATCTCCGAACGACATGGCGGCTATCGCGACTGAGGCCGCAAAGAGGTCGTCGAACAGCATGTACGCTATAATCGTCCACGAGATTGCGTACATCACGAGGCCATACGGATGTCCTTCTGACGACCTTGTTCCCAGTGGGCCCTGGCGCAGGAACTTGATGGGTGATCTGGGAGTTGCGAGCAGGAGCAAGGGCACGAAAGGAAAGGCGGCCAGACCTGCCATAACCAGTCGAGTGTCGAAACTCCACCAAAAGAACACGATCCCGCCTGTCAGGATGTGCACGAGCTTGCGGGGGTTACCGACACGGTCCTTCAGCACGTAGGAGAGTGCCACGACCGAGAGCACATACCCGTAGACCCCAACCAATCCTAGGATGTCGCCTTCCGTCAACAGGTCCACGCTGACGGATTATCCTCAGTGCTAGCTTATACTTTTGCAGATAGCGGGGCTGTCGGGCTATGCGGAACCGCGCTTTCGCTTCAGCTCTTCTATGACCTCTTGGGCCCTGTCCATCCTGATCTTCTTCTCTGCGATGATGATCTCTGTGACTTCTTCGACGAGTTCGGGAGGACAACCGACGCTCGCGACTATGTTCCGGGCGTGAAGAGCCATGTGACCCTTTTGGATTCCCACGGTCGCCAATGCTCTCAGCGCTGCGAAGTTCTGAGCCAGGCCCACAGCCGCAGCGACCTCTCCAAGCTCCTGAGCGGTCTTGACCCCCAGCAGCTTGACGCACGCCTTTGCAGTGGGGTGGACCTTGGTCGCACCGCCCACTAGTCCAACAGCCATAGGCAACTCGATAGTCCCTGCGAGGTCTCCCTCCGGGGTCTTCTCAAATATGGTCAGAGGTTTGTACATCCCTGACCGGGCCGCATACGAGTGAGCTCCCGCCTCGATCGCCCTCCAGTCGTTTCCGGTGGCTATCACGACTGAGTCGATGCCGTTCATTATGCCCTTGTTGTGAGTCGCGCATCGGTAAGGATCAGCCTCTGCGAACAGATAGGCCCCGATGACTCCATCCACCACGCTTTCCCCGCCGATGGCCTCCTTGGGCCATAGCGCACGCGCGCGCGCCAGTCTGTTAGAGGCGAGGTTGGACAGAATCCTGAGATTGACCTTCCCTCCGGATATGCTCTCAATGACCGGAGCGACCGCTTCGGCCATCGTATTGACTGCGTTGGCTCCCATCGCGTCTCGTACATCAATGTGAAGGTGCACCACCACAATGTGCTCTTTCAGGGTTTGGATCACTCGGACTGCGAGGTCCTTCGCGCCCCCTCCGAGCTTCACCAGCATCGGGTCCTGTTTGTTGGCGAGATCGATTATCTCGTCCTTGTGCTCCAAGAGCAGATGTTTCACCCTGCTGGGATCCCTGATGTTCGTGAGTTGTATCTGTCCGATCATGATGGGAGCCGTGCTACTCGTGTGGAATCCCCCGGCGTCTCTGGCCATCTTGGCCGCATTCGACGCAGCGGCCACGACTGACGGTTCTTCGATTGCCATGGGAACGAGGTAGTCCTTCCCGTTGATCAGGAAGTTCGTCGCGATGCCTAGCGGAAGCTGGAACGACCCAACGGCGTTCTCGATCATCTTGTCGGGTATGGACGGGTCCATCCCTCCGAAGCCGGCGAGCGCCATCACTTCCTCGTCTGTGAGCGCCGCGAACTCCTTGACTATCCTCAGCCTCTCCGCCATGCCCAGTTTGTAGAACCCTTCGATCCTGGAGGTCTTTTCCATGTCCACACCGGTCGCGTACGGACAACCCATTCGCGCTTTCTTAATCCTTTTGGAGGGGGCGTTCGGCATTCACCGTCAGCGTGCGCTGCCAGGCATTGACATCGGCATACGGAAAAGGATATATTCGGACTCGCGACTGGAGGAACGATATGGTGACCTGTTCTGCCCCTGGCAAGATGATACTCTTCGGAGAGCATGCGGTCGTTTTTGGAAAGCCCGCGCTCGCCCTCGCCATCAACCTCAGGATAACATCCACGGTCAAGGGCGCGAACCAGTATTCTGTCAACGGCCATCCGATGAAAAAACGTCACCACATGTACATATCCGCGGCACTGGACGAGGCATGGGGCGGCCCTCCAATCAACATTGACACCAGTTCCGAGATACCTTCAGGTTCGGGGTTGGGCTCCTCCGCTGCTGTCACGGTATCGTGCGTGGGTGCGATGATGGCGCACAGGGGCGGGCTAGAGCCTGAGAAGATCGCGCTCAAGTCCTTCCTTGTCGAGAACAAGGTTCAGGGACGCGCGAGCCCGACGGACACCTCGACCTCCACCCATGGCCAGGGGATAATCGTCTCCCCGGAGAAGGTGGACAACTTCCTTTGGCGGATAGAGAACGGACAGAGATGCTGGAACATCCATCATTGCGAGGTCCCGAGGCTGCATTTCGTCGTGGGCTACACTAGAATCCACGCGTCGACGGGGCCACTCGTCGCCGGGGTCAAGAGACTGGTTGACTCGAGCCCGGAAGCAGTCCGCGCGATCGATAGGATTGGAGAGATAGTCCTCGAGGGGGTCGACGCGATGGCCCATTCGGACAAGAAGAGACTGGGGGAGCTTATGGATGAGAATCACACGTTGCTCAATTCGATCCAGGTAGGTCACCCCGAACTGGACAGGCTCGTCGAGGCCTGCAGGCCGTTCTCGTACGGAGCCAAGCTCACTGGAGCGGGGGGCGGGGGAAGCATGATTGCCCTGACCGACAATCCCTCCGCGGTCGCGAAGGCCATCAAGGAGACGGGGAGCGAGCCGATCATTGTCGACGTAGGGGTCGAAGGCGTCAGGCTCGAGGATGAGGGAACTACGAGGAAATGATAAATCGCTGGAAATGATTGACCCGGATGGTGTGTAATTGGTCGAGAAGGTCGCACAGCACAGACACTGTCAGAACTGCGATAAGGCGATTCCGTACAAGGATGAGTTCTGCGACGAGAAGTGCGAGAGCGAATACGAGGTGAATGTCAAGTCCAAGAAGAAGCAGCTGACCTACTTCTATGTGGTGATGGTGGTCATCTTCGTGTTGGCCATGGCCATGCTGTTCCTGGGGTGAATGGGATGCGGGTCGGTGTCGGCGGCACATTCAACGTGATTCACAAGGGCCACGAACTGCTTTTCGAGACCGCCTTCACGGTGGGCGACACGGTCGAGGTGGGCCTGACATCGGATGAGTTCGCGAGTTCGCAGAAGGGCGTCCCGGTCACACCTTACTTCATCCGAAAGGAGAATCTTGCCAAGTTCCTCCAAAGGTACGGCAAGCCGTTCGAGATCGTGATGATAACGGATACGAATGGGACGGCCGCGACCTCGAAGATACTGGATGCCATCGTGGTCTCTCCTGAGACGAGATCGAATGCAGACAGGATCAATGATCTCCGTAAGAACAGCGGACTGAAAGCCCTCCAGGTGTTCGTGATTCGGGACGTCCGGGCAGACGACGCGCGAAGGATAAGCGCGTCCAGGGTTGTGCGGGGAGAGATCGACAAGGACGGGCGCCTGCTGAGGCCGATTAGGGTGGCTGTGGGAACGTCAAACAGGGTCAAGGTCGACGCTGTGACTAGAGTCTTCACCCAGGTTTTCGGGCTCGTGGAGGTGGAACAGGTCGAGCAGAAGCACTCGGTCGGCAGGCAGCCGATGGAGGAGGACACGATAACGGGCGCCATCGAGCGCGCGAGAAACGCTGTGGCTGCGAACAAGGCGGACTTTGGGGTCGGGATTGAGGCCGGTCTGTTCTTCAACAAGGTCCTGGAGAAACATCTCGATCTCCAGTACTGCGCAATCGTGGATTCCTCAGGCAGGATGACCGTTGGCCACGGCCCAGGTTTCGAATATCCACCAGAGGTCATCAGGTCAGTGCTTCAGGGAAAGACCGTAGGAGACACGATGAGCATGATAACCGAGATCGAGGAGATCGGTCACAAGATGGGTTCGATCGGCTACCTGTCAGACGGACTGATAGACCGGACCTCACTGTCCGAGATATCGGTACTGATGGCTCTGATACCGAGAATAAGGAGTGAGTTGTACGAGGAGGACTCTCAGGCTTCTTCCTCAGCGAAGGCTTCCAAATAGTCAACTAGTGTCTCGCAGCTCTCTTTGCCCACGCATCCGAATCTGCCGTACTTCTTGCAGTAATCCCCGGTCAGTTCGTGGTGTTCGCACTTGAGTGCGTCCTGATAATGAGCGCACTGTTTCTTGATACACGCAAAACCCGAGTACGTTCCAGAGCACAGTCCATCCTTGGTGAGGTTCTTGCACTTCACAGTATCACAGCTCCTCCTTGGGTCTCATGAGCCGCTCCTGATGGATCACGAGCTGCTTTCTGTATGATTCCGGGGTAACGCAGTGCTCTCGCCCAGGACAGAAGAACCTCTGATATTTCTCGCAGTACAAGCCGAGCCATTTCTCGTGCCCGCACCCGTCCGATTCGCTACCTGGCTTCTTGAGAACGAGTATGTTCAAGCCAGAGAACTCGCACTTGTCGGCACCGATGCACTCCAGGCTGTCGACATGTTTGTTGGCGCATGCTCCGCTAAGATAGCTATACCTGCAGCTCATCCCATCCCGTGCTCTTGCGAGCGTACTGTCATGCGCGTGCGCGCAAATAAACGTATCCGGAATGTCGCTTTTTGTGATCGTTGAGTATGGAGGCTTTTTTTGACGACAAGTTTTCCTTGACGCATCAACATCATAAAGGTCTAGAAGGCCACTAGGGACTCCGACCAGAGGGAGCGCGTGGAAGTCAGGAGTACCTACATTTCGGTCGTGCTGATTTCTGCCCTCGTAGTTGCTTTTGAATCCGTGGCTGTAGAGGGCGCGCTGAACATCGCAGATCTCGATGTGTTCATTGTGACTGCAATCCCTTCCATTGTGGGCGGTTTGATACTGATGTCGGCGAGGCCGTCAGGCACTGCCTCGTTCGTCAGAGGATTGGATGGAAAGGGATGGTTCTGGATGACTGTCCTGTGCCTGTTCGTCGCGGTGGGAATCCTCTTGTGGTTTGATGCTGTGGGACGCATCGGGGCTGGGAAGGAAGCGCTCCTGGGAGGGGGATCGTCCGAGGTGCTGTTCGTAGTCCTGCTGAGCGCGATATTCCTCTCCGAGAGGCTCAGCAAGCTTGAGGCGGTCGGCGGCCTGATGGTAGTAGTCGGGGTCTTCTTGGTGTTGTTGAACACGGATGACATGTCCCTCGGCTTCGGATTCGGGGAATTGGAGGTCTTGGTCAGTTCCTTCTCTTTTGGATGCTCGATCGTGCTGACCGCTGCATTGCTGAAGGAGCACGACCTGATTCCGCTGTCCGGGGTAGAACTCTTCTTGTCTGGGGTCATCGTGCTCTCGTTCGGTGTCGTTTTCGGGCTCATCACTTGGCCCGGGACGAACGGCCTGCTCCTGATGGTGCTTCTGGGGCTGTTTCCATCGGTCGGTTTGCTGACGTACAACGCCGGGCTGCCGAAGATAGGAGCTCCCCTGACTTCGGTGCTGTTTGCCCTGACTGGCATTTTGACCGTATGCGCTCAGGTCCTTGTCCTGCAGTTCTTCCCGGATGCCGATTTCTTGCCTCCAGAGAACTTGGCCCTCGCGGTCACGGGGGGCGCAGTCGCGTTCCTCGGTGTGTATCTCCTGAATATCAGACCCACGGCCAAGACGCCATCGATCGAGACGACGAAGAAGAGCGCTGAGGGGGAGATTTGAACTCCCGAGGTACGGAGTACCACCAACTCTCAAGGCTGGCGCCGTGAACCGGGCTTAGCTACCTCAGCAGATGGTGAACAAGATATCCGCTGATATCAGGGTTTCGGAGAACTCAGAGGTGCTTATGATGAAAGCGGGCTCTCGGCACGCATGGCGCGCAGTCTGTCAAGGTCCAGTTCGAACGCCACCATTGGGTATTTGAGCTCGAACGATTCTATCACGAAGGGCGATATCTCTCCCATGATACCGACTTGCCGTCCCTTGATCTCGACAGCCGCACACCTTCCACCGATGAAGCTGGGATTGGAGTGCTGGACGATGTCGAAATCGAGCCCGAGCCCTGACACCACAGACTGAACCAGCGACTTGATCTCCGTGAAACTCGCTTTTGCGTGGATGGCCACGCCCGACAACAACACACGGTTCTTGCCGTTCAGGACCACGTCGCCGACCTCGAATATCCGCTGAGGCAGCTCTCTGTGCTTGTTCCTCCTGAGAACCGTCATCAGGCTCGGGAGCAGTGAGGTCCTGACAAGCGTGTGTTCCATGCTGACGGGGTTGCGGACCCGCGTGGCGTTCTTCTCATCAGGGAGATTCATGGAGACGAACTGGTCCTTCGGATTCGACAAAGAGAGAGTGACGACCTCGAAGTAGCCTAAGCCGACCATGATGGTCTTCACGGAGCTTCCGAATTCAAGGACCGGATCCTGGACCCCGAAGGTGGCCCTGAGCGGAAGAGAGGCGCCGAATCTCTCGAACCCGAACCCGATCGCCACGTCCTCTGCGAGGTCGACGGGATGCAGGATGTCCGTCCTGTATCTCGGGACTAGGACATCCAGTCCCGTGGTCCCCGAGCTAGCGCCATACCCCATGCGTTTGAGGCAGTCCGCCATCTCGTCAGGGGTTAGTCTCGTCCCGATCCACTTGTTCGCGTAGGCGGCATCAAGGGACATCGTCTGAGGGCTCAGGTCTGGTGCAAGGGATTTCTGTCCGTCTTGCGTGATTCTGACCGTCTTTATCTTGCCCCCCCGCTCGGCCAGGGCCGTGGTAAGTATGTTGACCGCACCCTTCACCGCGTTCAGGTCAGTGCCTGTGCAGTCGACGAAGATGTCCGTGGTCTCTTCAGTTATCGCGGTCGTGATGCCGTTGATGATCGGAGGGAAAGACAGGACCTCACCCTCTCTGTCGACGATTATCGGGTACCGTTTCTTGCCGTCGAGGACGAACGCGTATGCCATGCCCTTCTCGTGCTCCTTCAGGATCTCCGCTGGAGTCATCCTCCTGGAACCCTGCAAGGGAACGAATGACAGCTCGTCCGGGAGGACGGCTTTGTACGTGAACGGTGGTTTCACGGTCCTGAAGTCGTGAATCCCAATCGCCACCTTCTTCCTGTTCCTGCCATGAGTGAGATGAAGCTTCTCCTGAAGGTCCATCATCGAGCGGATGAGAGGATCGGTGATCAAGTTCCCCTCGACCAGGGCGGACCATATGTACGGCCTGACCTCGTTCACGGACGGGTCGACATTCAGGTCGACATCCGAATCGTCCACCTTATATGTCCGAAGCCCGGGCTCGTATCCGAAGAACGCTCGCACCGCCCTCGAGATCCCCTCGACTGAGAACAGATCTGGTCTGTCGGGGAAGAACTCGAAAGAGAGTTCGTCCCCGTCTTCCGGTACGGATTTCAGATCCGCGCCTATCAGAGGGAGCTTCTCGCGGAGGAGGTCTCGAGGCACTTCCCTGCCCACGAGCTCGCATAGATCCGAGTAGCTGAAATTGATGACTGGCATCGTCCTTTGTTCCGTCGAATGGAATCGGTTGCGTCTATAATAAAGTTGGCCGACTCGATTAGTGTTCACCGTGGTCAGGTCTGACCGGCTCCACGGACGCTTTGCTCGTTGTCGGCTGAGGTTTGCGTGTCTCAGCGACATACACCGCGATGATCCCAGTAGCAATCGCGAGCATGGCAGTGCATAGTATGATGGGCGCCTCAGGGCTGATGGCTTCGTAGAGGAATCCGAGCATGACGAATCCGACTATGTTTCCTGTCCCCTGAAACATGTGATACGCTCCCACGACCCTGCCTCGTTCCTCCTCAAGCATTATGTCCGCAAGCATCGCCCCGACTGCAGGGTTTGATATGGAGCCTCCTATGTCGGAAATCACCACAATGAGTACAACCTGCCAGAAATCCGTCACGACAAGGTTGAGGGACAAGCCGAACGCCATGATTATTCCGCCGATGATCATGTTGGGCCGTCGCCCGATTTTATCCGCAATCGCGCCGGCCGGGATGGTGCCGAGCATCATGGCGAGCATGCCCACGGAGAGTGCAATGCCGATTTGCGCTGTATCGAGTCCGAGCTCGTCATCCCAGTAGAGCAGCAGCCCTAGGTTCCACAGACCCTGGACGACGCCCATGACGGTCCCTCTCACGGTCACGGCGTAGAGTGACCTGTTGTGGGACGCGTTTCTCTTCCATGATTGGAACATGGAGAACATGCTTGGCTTCTTCTCCGAAAGGACAATCTTCGGCGCACGAATCTGAAGTGTCAAGAGCGCGCAAACGAAGGCGAGTATTGCTGCGAAGTAGAACGGGGAATTGAGGCCGAACTCGGAAGCGAGTATGCCCCCTAGGCCTGGACCGCCCATTGCCCCTAGGAGTTCGGCCGTGCCTTCCGCGCCCATCGCGACCCCTCGTTTGCTCTCCGGGACTATGTCAGCTGTGAGGGCAAAGGCGGCGGGTGTCGCGAGCGCCGCACCTAGTCCTTCGAGGAATCTGAGCACTGCGAATTGATAGGCATCGGTGATGAACGCCATCAGAAGCGTCGTCAGGGAGAATATCAGCACGCCCGCGACGATCATCTGCTTTCTGCCGATCTTGTCCGCCCAGTATCCTGCGGGGATCATGAAAATGACCATGGACACGGCGAACAGCGCGTACGCCAAACCCATGAACGACGCGGACATATGCAGCCTGTCCTCGGCAAGCCTCGGCATTATTGGCCCTAGGATCCCGAACCCGAGACCTATCACTGCCAGAGATAGCAACAAGATCGTGAAGTCGCGAGAGATGCGAAGAGGGTTGATCCGGTCTCCCTTTCCCTTCTGGACTTCTGGAGCGGACATGGACTTCCCGGCAGTATCAGCGGCGGTCATTGTGGTTCTCCTAGATGGTCATTATTGACTAACTCATGGCCACTTTGCAGCCCCCGAGTACAGGAGGCAAAAATATAAGCCTAACCATGGGGAATCCAGAAGACAAGCGGTACCACGGTCTCTTCCAGCGCATGGTGGCGAAAGATGATCAAAGAGAAAGTCAAAACCGGAATCCCGGGACTTGACCAGATGCTGGACGGCGGGCTACTCCAAGGACGCACATACGTCATCTCGGGGACTTCTGGATCTGGCAAAACTACACTGGCGATGCAGTTCCTTCTCGAGGGCGCCAGGAACGGGGAGAGAGTACTCTACATGGCAATCGACGAGCCCCCGAACGAAGTCAAGAGCAACATGAAATCGTTCGATTGGGACATCTCCAGGGTACAGGTTTTCGATGCGACGCCCGATGTAATGAGCTATGATAAGACACCTGTCAGGGATGTGTCGACTGAGCGAAAGGTCGTCTACTTCCAGAGCATCGGCGAGAACATCAGGAAGACCTCCGAGAGAAGCCCTGTCGACATGACCGTCAACACAATCCAAGAGCTCCTGAAACAGGAGATGAAGGTCGCGAGGTATACGAGAATCGCAGTGGATTCCCTCACATCGATGAGGTACTTCTACATCAAGACGAGCGAGGAGAACGCGACCTTGATGAGCTTCCTCCGACTGCTCTCCGACATAGGAGTGACATGCCTGGTCACTATACAGCTTCCAGAGATATCCAAACCGGACGTTGAAGCGCACGTCGCTAGGGGAGAGATCAGACTGCACAAGTGGTTCGATGGCCGCGGGTTAATGCGCGGGGTGACCATAGAGAAGTACAGGGGTTCGGCTCACGACAATGAGTTGAGACAGCTGCGGATAGGCCCGCAGGGGATAGTCGTCAAGGCACCGTCACTTGAGAAACCTGACGGGCAGCCAGCAATCGACGCGGGGCCCGCTGTCGCCGAATCTGCAGCGCCAAGCGAACCTCCTCCGCCTCCGGACGAAGAGCTTCTCCCTGCCCCGCCAGCTCCTCCGCAACCTTCAAGTCCTCCGGATTCAGGCGGCAGTCTTCAAGAGCCGCCCAAACCTAGCGATGGGGGTGAGGGCACGTGAGCGACGAGCACGGGCCCAGAGTGAGCACGGGCATCCCCGGATTGGACGAAATGCTTCAGGGAGGACTGATCCGGAGCAGGCCTTACGTGGTCTCGGGGACCACGGGCAGCGGCAAGACGACGCTTGCAATCCAGTATTTGCACAATGGCGTGAAGAACGGCGAACGGTCTCTTCTGGTGGCCATCGACGAACCTCCTGCGGAGATCAGGGAGAACATGAGGGCGCTAGGGTGGGATATCGGGAAGATCAGGATCCTAGATGCGCATCCCGCGGCGAGACAGTACAGCAAACGAGTATCGCTTGTCGAAGTAGCGGCGCAACGGAGCGTGGCCACACTCAGAGAGGCGGGCCCGAGTGAGAAGACCGACCAGCTGAAGAAAGCTGCACCCGATATCTCAATCCAGTCTCTCCAGCTGATGCTTAAGCAAGAACTTCAGGAAACCAGGTACTCCCGAGTTGTGATTGATTCTCTCACATCCTTGAAGAAGCTGTCCGAGACAATGGAGGATACCAACTCGAGCGTCATGTCCCTCCTGAGGTTCCTTTCAGAATCGAATGTAACGACCTTGATAGTCACGGATCTGCCGGATCCGACAGTGCTGGAACCCGAGATATTCATCTGTAGAGGCGAGATCAGGCTTCACAAGCGCATGGTCGGCAGTAGGCTCGACAGGTGGGTCACCGTTGAGAAGTTCAGGGGCTCATCTCACGATATCATGCCAAGGAGCATGACCATAACGGAAAAGGGCATCACGGTCGATCACAAGAAGAAGATACCGAGAGCGTCCTTGAAGGTGCTCCAGGCCTTCACGCAGTTTGCCAGGTGACCGCAGGTACTAGCATCAGCTTATTCTACCGAAAAGCCGTTCAGGACCAGAGTTACCATGGTGAGGAAGGAAACGCTCCCGCTCATCGAAGCATCCGGGAAGCCATATGATTTCGGGAAGGGTGTTGGCAAGAAGTGCGCCTCGAGGGCGGTCACATATCGGAAAAGCATCTCAGACTCAATCATGCACTCGACTGGAATGAACTGGAAGGCTGCAGTCGAACAGGCCAAGCTATTCCTGCCCTATGCGGAGGATTTCTATCCCGACTACGTTGAGGAGATCAGAGGATACGCAGATGGGGCGAGGATGCCATTTGAAGAGGCTTTCGCCCTGACATGCCACGAGCTGTTGTTTCCATCGGGCTTCAAGGGCTGCACAGACATCGCGGTCAACATGGACGTGACTGCGGAGGGCAAAGTAATCGCAGCGCATAACGAGGACTGGTCGAGTGACGCGGTTGCGACCGTGGTACTTCTTCATGGCAAGCCATCGGGGAAGCCCGAGTTCTTCGTCACCTCGTACGCCGGTCTGGTGCCATCCTGCGGCATGAACAGCGCAGGCATAAGCCTCACGGGAAACGCGTTGGAACCCAACGACTCAAGGCTGGGGATACCGAAGGTGTTCCCAGTCCGAAAGGTGATGGAGGCCAAACGAATAGGCCAGGCACTGGCCTCCGCGATGCCTGGAGAACGCGCATCCAGCTACAACAACATCCTCTCCGATAAGAGCGGGGAGATATACTCATTGGAGGGCTCCGCCACGGACTGCGCTTGGCTGTATGCCGCAGACGGCTATCTGGTGCACACGAACCACTACACCTCCCCGAGGATGCAGAAGTATGAATCGAGCCCAAACGAGATCGCCTGTTCAATCTTCAGATACAACAGGGCGACGCGACTTATCGAGGACCAACTCGGAAGCGTCACGGTCGAATCGCTGAAGGCTATTCTGAGGGACCACGTGAACAAGCCCTGTTCGGTCTGCAGGCACGCTGACCCCAACGTACACCCGCTAGATGTCTCTGAGACTATTTTCTCGGTAATCTACGACCTGACCAAGCTGGAGGCGCATGTGCTCAAGGGCAAGCCCTGCTCCGCGGAGTATGCCAGATTCTCGTTGCGCGGATGAGCTCGAGAGCCATCAGGGAAAGTATTTAATCCACATCGCTGTATTGCGCAAGAGCCTCAACGGGCCCATAGCTTAGCATGGTTGGAGCACCCGGCTGATAACCGGGAGGTCACCGGTCCGAATCCGGTTGGGCCCACTCCTTTTCCTCTCGGTTTCCCAGGGCTTCTTGCCACCTGAGCGCATCGAAAGGTACGATAACAGGAACGACATACACCCTATCCATGGACGAGACTGATCTCAAGATCCTCAACCTGCTTCGGCAGAATTCGAGGACGAAGAATACGGAGATAGCCAGACAGGTCAGTCTCACCGAGAGGGCGGTCAGGGCCAGGATTGAGAAGCTCGTTCGGGAAGGTATTATCAAGCGTTTCACTGTGGAAACCTCTCCAGTTGGTGTGGAAGGCCTCGTACTCATAGGAACGAACGTGGGCAGGACCACCTCCGTCAAGGAGAAGGCGCGGCAGATGTCGGACAGTGTTTTCGAGTGCACTGGTGAGTACGATGTGGCGGTCAGGCTGCGTGCGGACTCTCTCGACGAGCTGAACAAGAGGGTCGACGAACTCAGATCGTTCCCGGGCGTGGTTCGAACATCAACCCTCATCAAGCTCGTCGAGGGCTGAACCGCTTTTCGCGGAGCCGGACAAGGCGAGTGCCAGGCGTTCTCAGCAATGAGAAATCATGAGGAAAGGTTAATACTCCCCAGTGGACATACTAATGGTAAGTGACTCCATGGACTTGATGGAGGCCATCAAGACTAGGCGGAGCATTCGAAGGTTCAAGGAGATACCTGTACCCGAATCGCTCCTGAAAGACGTACTGAACGCATCGAGGTCGGCCCCCTCGGCAGACAACGCCCAACCTTGGAAGTTCGTCATAGTACGGGACGAGCAGACAAAGGTCAAACTAGCCGCCGCGTGCAACGGTCAGAAGTTCATCGCCCAGGCACCCATAGTCGTGGTCGCGTGCGGTATACCCGACGAGGCTTTCCAGACCGTTGGCGGGTACATGAGCAGCCACGTGATCGATGTGTCCATAGCAATAGACCATTTGACCCTCGCGGCTCATGCGCTTGGCCTAGGGACCTGCTGGATAGCATGGTTCAAAGAAGACAAGGTCAGGGAGGTCGTGGGCATACCGGAAGACGTCAGGGTCGTCGCCCTGACCCCGCTAGGATACCCCGCGGAAACGCCAGAACGCACCCCGAGGAAGAGCCTCGAAGAGCTTGTGGTGTACGACAGATATCAATAAGTCAACTCAGCTCGCTGACATTCACGGATCCAGCCAATCTCGGAGGCGCGTCCCCCGAGCCCCGGAAAAGGAGAGATGTGATTGGCATCAAAGGGACTGACACGGACAGGAGAAGCGTACTGCCTCTCCTGCCACCAGATGGTCGACAGGGACGCCACCAAATGCCAGGGGTGCCTGTCAGAGCTCACATCGGAGGTAAAGGCCTTCCCTTGCCCGAAATGTAAAACCGTCATAGCCCTCGGTGTATCCGAGTGTCCGACTTGCGGTCTCCGGTTCAAGGTCAAGACTATCAGACCGCGAGAAACCGCAGAGGACGATCAGTTCCTGGTCAAATTGATCGAGTGGGGAAGAGACGGGGCTGACAAGGGCACGGAGGAGACGGTCAGCCCGGCAACACCATCCTCTACTGGGACATCGCAAGCTGAGGTGCCGGTGCAGACTCCGGCGCCCAAGGCGGAGCCATCCGATATCACAAGGCTCGCGCTGCTCAAGGACAGCATCAAGGACCTCATGGCCAACCGCTCCCAGATGCTGGAACGCATGGAGAGGCGCATCGAAGAAGAGAAAGCCAGGTTGGCCAAGATCGCCGTCATGGACGAGAGCACTACTGACGCTTCACATGTCGAGGCTGAGATAGTATCACTCGCCGACGAGATGGCCGACATAACGATGCTTCAGGCCCACATGGAGGCGCTCTCAGATGAGGTCTCTTCGCTGTTAGATTCAGTGGACATAGGCGATGAGGCGAAGCAGCGGGGCCTCGCAGCGCGCGCCCTCAAGAAGAAGCTCGAGGCCAAGGAGAAAGAGGTCGAAGAGCTCAGGTCAAAGGAAGAGCAGCTGGTCAAGCGCGAGGAGATGGTTGACCGCAAGATCCACGCCTACGCTCAGAAGAAGAAGGAGCTGGACGATCGTGAGAGCGAGCTCCAGTCCAAGCTGTCCGAGCTCGAGAACGAGAGGGCCAGACTCCAAAACCTGCACTCGGAGGCGGTCGGCGCCAGCACCGAGGTCGAACGGGAACGGGCCAATGAGGAGTGGAAGGAGGAACAGAAAGGATTGAACCAGCGCCTCCTTGGAATGAAGGTGTCAATCACCGCGCACAGGCTTGGAAAGGACGCGGCAGAGGCGGATATGAGGAGCTTGGAGACCGACCTGGACGCAACGATCGCCAAGCTGGAGGAACAGATCGGGGCTCTGATCAGCGAGAAGGTAGACCTTCAGGCAAAGATGCAGGAAGCCACGGTCGTCGATGAGGATCTCAAGAAGCTTCTCAAGGTCCTGGACCAGATGCTTGGCCAGTTGCCCGAGGAGGCCATCGAGAAGTTCTCGAAGTCTGACGATTTCACCGTCTACGAACGCATCCTTGACAAGTTCAAAATCTGATGAGCCATTCGATTAAGACCATATATTACCAGACTAATACAATACAGAAAACCCCCCCCAAACTTCACCCTTCAGACATGGAGCCCGGCTAGCATGGGTCTCAGAGACAAAGCGAGAGAGAGCGTTTCCAAGCCAGTCAGCCCTGCTGCTGGCGAGACTGAGACAGATCCACCGACCAAGCCGCCATTGCAGGCGCCCCTCGACGCGGTGCCCGCCCCACAGCCGGGAGCCCTTGAGCCTTCGGTAACGTATCTGGTCGCGGGAGAGAAGCCGGATCTCGCCTATTCGCTCTTCATGACCGCCTCCGCGCAGGGCATGCGGGGCCTAGTCGTTTCTCGGACGTACCCGAAGAACCTGCGGAAGGCACTGGACCTGCGAGACGCCCCGGTCTACTGGCTCACCAATGCGGTGAGCGACGAGGCGATCGGCCCTAAGGACTTGGAGCGGCTGTCGCTGGTAATCAAGAGATTCCTCGATGAGGGCGGCGGCCAGCTGGTTCTGATCGACTCGCTCGAGTATGTCATCACGAACAACAAGTTCGTGAGCGTGCTGCGGCTCGTGGAGACGATCAGAGACCTGATCGCGATTCATAAGGCTGTTGGCATAATTGCTCTGAAGTCGTCGACGCTTGAGGCATCAAAGCTGGCATCCATCCAGAGAGAGCTCGAGGTGTACTCCGCTGACAAGAGTGTTTCAGCTCCGTCTGTTCCACGCCCTCCTGCGGAAAGCCCTGTCATTGCCGAGCTCAAGCAGGACGAGCTTATGCTTGAGGCCGAACGGCTGGAGCAGCAAAAGAAGACGGTTGCGGCCGCAGCCGACAAGGTTGCCAAGGACGCCCAGAGGCTCTCGCTCGAAAGACAGGAGCTTGAGAAGGAGCGCGCCGAGGTAAGGAACACCTTGGTCCGGGTTCGTCAGACAAGGAAGGAACTCGAAGATTTCCGCATAAAGCTCACGAAAGAGGAGGCCGAGTTGACCTCCAGGGTCAGGAGTAAGTTGACCAAGGAGATGCAGGGACTCGACTCGAAGAAGGCCACGCTCGAGATGATGGAGAAGGAGATCGAGTCGAGGTACCAACAGCTCGACAGGATCGTGAGCCTCAAGACAGAGCAAAGGCTCTACGAGGTTCAGGGGGAGAAGAAGCGGCTCGAGGCTGAGAGACAGAAGCTGTCCGAGATGATGTCTCAGCTAGAGGCGGACCATACGAATCTCGAAGAACGCATCAACGAGATTCAGCAGAAGGAAATCACGCTTCAGAAATCGTCCGAGGAGGCAAGGGAGCGCGAGAAAAGGCTCCAGGAGAGGGAGCACGCCATCGCCTTGGACAAGGTGGAATTCGAGAAGCTAAGGGCCGCAGTGGACACTGAGAAGCAAGAACTGGAACAACGTCGAAAGGGTCTGGAGGACGAGTTCGCCCGGGCCCAGGCGGAAGCCGCGAGGCTCAATTCCGATGTGACGCAGAGGGAGGAAGCCGTCACCAAGATCACTCGGGAGCTGGACATGCTCAAGTCCAAGCTCGTCGCACAGGAGCAGATGTTGAGCGACCGGGACAGGTCCGTAGGAACGCGCTTGCAGGACATCGAGAAGCGTGAGAAAGCCCTGGCGACGCTCGAGACGGAGGCGAAGCAGCTCTTCGAGAAAGCAACGATGCTCGACCAAGCCGCTAGAACGAAGGAAGAGCACCTGACGAAGGACCGGGAGAATCTTCAAACGGATATCGACAACCTTCGGACGGAGCTCAGCAAGCGTTTGTCAGATGTGCAGAAGCGCGAGGAAAAGCTGCGCGCGGATGAGGACCGTCTCTCCAAGGAATCGGACTCAAGGAACAAGGCACTCAAGGACCTCGAAGACCAGATGAAGGAACAGAGCGCGAGCATGGCGAAGCTGAGGGAGGCGCTCGATCAACGTGAGGCCGCCATGAAGCAGGCCGAGAGCGACATCGCTGCGGTCCGGAAGGAGGCTGAGGAGTTCGCCGCATCCGTGAACGACGAGCGAACGGCACTCGACAAGGAGATCCAGGCAGCGAGGCAGAAGGTCATAGAGGAGAGGAATTCCTTCGAGCAGGACAAGCTCGCATTCGAGAACGAGCGCAACGATGCCGAGCGCCAAATCTCTGAGGCGCAGAAGGAGATAGATGACAAGCTAGGGAAGGTCGAGGAAGAGCGCAAGGAGATGGATGAGAAGGTGCTCGCCATCGAGGAGATGCGCACCATCCTCAACCAACGCGCGAACGACGTCGCCTCGTCTGAGCTGAGGATGGCGGAGGAGCGGGTCACTATCGATTCCATGAGGCGCGAGATGACCCGAAAGGCCGAGGAGATAGAGTCTCTCGAGCGGGACTTCACTTTGAAGCAACAGAACCTGCAAGGGTCCGCAGAGCTTGTCCAGAAATCCAAGGCCCAGGTTGATGAGAAGGAGCGGGTGTTGAGGGAACAGCTCCTGGTGACCGAGAACGAGCGCACGGAGCTGGAGAGCAAGCGAGCATCATTGGACACCGAAGAGGCGGAGTTCCAGAAGTCGAAGGCAGAGGTAGAGGAACTCCAGGAGCAAATCACAACTCAAAGGATCGAGCTGGAAGAATGGAATAAACAGCTCGACGAGATATCCGATTCACTCGATTCAAGAAAGAATGAGATCGCGGCCAAAGAAGCGGCCGTAAGATCAGTCGTTGACGAGAACACAAGGGCTAGGGAACAGCTCGCTGCGGAGAAGCAGAGGTTGGAGGAGGATTTCAACTCCAAGTTCTCCGAGCTGGAGCAGAGGCGTAATGCGCTGGAGGCGGAGTCTGCGTCGCTCGCGACCGTCAGGAACAAGATGACGGTTACCGAGCAGGAGGCCGGCAAGAGGGAAGAGAAACAGGTCGCGATGCAGAATGCGCTAGCGGAGCGCGAACAGAAGATTTCGGATACGGAGACGGCTGTCCAGACTGCGAAGAAGGCCATCGCGGAACAGGCTGAAATCATACGGGCGGACCGACAATCGGCGGAACAGCAGAAGGCCGAGATGGCCAAGGGCTGGGAAACGCTCCAGAAAGAGCGGGACACAGTCCAACAGGAGATCGACCGGAGCTGGGAAGACCTAGAGTCTGCGAAGAAGGCCCTGGAAGACAAGGCAAAGGACCTCGAGAAAACGGAAGAGGCTTTATCCGGGAGGAACAAGGAGCTCAATGCCGGACTCGCAGACATCTCCGAGAGGGAGAAGGACGTTGCGTCACAGAATCTGAAGTTTGAGGATGTCAAGCAGCAGCTTGCGTCTAGGGATTCAGACCTCCAGAGACGCGCGATCGAGCTGGAGGCGTTCAAGAACGACTTAACGCAGAGAGAACAGCAGTCCCTGGCCAGCATAGAGGCCGCCCAGAAAGTCCTCGACAACGAGCGCATGACGATAGCTTCTGAGAGAACCGTTGTAGGAGACGAGAAGGCGCACCTTGAAGCGCAGGCGGCCGGCTTCGTGACGCGCGAGAAGGAGCTGGAGCAGGCAATCACGATGCTCGAGCGGAAGACCCAGGAGATAGAGGAAGCTGACCAGGACCTCAAACGGAAGGAATCGGAGATCCTGGGACAGGCAAAGCTCCTCGGTGAGAAGGACGCCTCCATCAAGCTTCTCGATCAGAAGAACCGCCAGGAGTTGGATGCTAGGAAGGCGGAGATTGACAGCAGAGCTGCCGAGACAGATAGGCTGCAGAATGATGTCAGGCAATCGGAGACCGCTCTGCGGCAGAAGGAGGCGTCTCTCGCAGCCAAGGAGAAGGCCTTTGCGGAAGTCGAAGAGAAAACTCGTTCGGAGTTGGAGGCGGCAATCACAGACGCCGACACGATGAAATCCCAGCTTGATGGAGTTGCGGAACACCTGAGGGGTCGGGAAGTGGAGATCGCGAATACGGAGAAGGTTCTCGTTGAGCGCGAGACCACTCTATCTGAGCTGGAGACTGAGACGAGAAAGCAGCTGGATTCGCGTCTTGCGGACATCGAGTCCCGAGAGAAGAATCTTCAGAGGGTCGCCAAGGAGCAGGCGGCCAAGGCAACGCAGATCGCGGGCATTGAGAAGGCACTCGGGGAGAGAGAGTACGCGTTGTCGGAGGTGGAGAAGGGCTCCAAGCAGGAGATACAGGCACTAACGTTAAAGCTAGACGATGAGAGAACAAGGCTGGAAGCCGCTCTAGAGGACTTGAAGGGCCAGAAGGCCGAGGTCTTGCAGAAGGAGAAGGCGTTGGCTGCCCTGCAGACTTCCCTCGAGACGGCAGAGGCGAAGTTCAATCAGGACAGAGATGCTCGGCTGGCTGAGCTTCAGGACGTCACCACAATGCTCGAGCAGGGTCAGGCGCAGCTCGAGCGCGACAAGGCTGCACTGGATGCCGCAACCGTTTCTTTTGAGAAGGAGAAGAGCGGCATTGCGCAACAGAAGGCGACCGTGGAGCACGAGCGCGCGAATTCAGAGGAGCTGCGAGCGTCGCTAGCGAACCTGCAGCGGGAACTGGGGGAAAGGGATTCGGCCATGAAGGAGAAGGAGGCAGATGTTCACTCCAGGCTTCAGGATGCAGATACCAGACTCGCTGGAATCGCCCGCCGGGAGTCAGAGATTGCTGAGGTCCAGAGCAGGTTCGAGAGCCAGGGCATGGCACTTGCCATGAGGGAGCAGGAAGCGAACAAGGCGCTCGACGAATACAAGGACATTCTTGACGAGATCGCTAAGCAGAAGGACGGGTTGGACGCGCGCGAAGTCGAGATCAAGACGAGGACCAACAAACTGGAGGAGAGCGCGATCGAGGTCGAGCTGCTTCACGAGGACATTGAGAAAGAGCGGCAATTGCTTGCGCAGAAAGATGCTGGGCTGGAACAGCTTCGAGCGGAGCTTGAGAAGTGGCGTGTAGACCTGATGGAGAAGCGGGCTCAGCTGGAGGAAGACAGCAAGAAGCGGATATCTGAGATCGTCCGCGAGGCGGCCTCGAAGAAGGAGACGGCGACTTCTGCGACCCAAGAGCAGCTCTCGAGGAGAGAGATAGAGCTCAGATCGCGCGAGGAGAGGCTTCGGGCAAGGGAGATGGATCTGGAGACCAGTGAGCGGACCGTGGCAGTCGAATTCGAGAAGCTTGAGCGTGAGCGTGCCGAGGTCAAGGACCTCTGGGACAAAGTAGAGGCTTCTAAGAAGGGAATGACCATCGTGCTCGATGAGAGATCGATCAAGGTGCTCGAGGACAGGAAGACAGAGCTGGATAGCGCCTACCTGAAGCTCTCCGACAGGGAGGAAAACCTGCGCAAGGATGAGCAGCGGCTCGAAGACGAGCGCCTGAGATTGGATGCAATCAGAGAGGAGCTGGAAGACCTAGCTAGGGTCCTCAGGCCGAAGGAAGATGAAATCAAGAAGTCGGACGGCTCAGCTGCCTGAATGGGCCAAGGCCGTCACCCGTTATCAGAAAACGTTGATTTTTCCGCTCACGATCTGCTCAGTAAGATCGGTTATGTTGGCCAGCTTCTCGTCGAAGATGGCGGTGATTTCCTTCTCGTACTTCTTCTGATTGACATTCGAAGCGTAGATGACCTTAGCGCTGGCAGCCTGAGGCATATCGATGGGATGTCCGATCTGGGAGAGAATCCGCGTGTGCACCTCTACAACGTCTCCACGCCCAGCCTTCACTATAGCGTCGGCCACCTGGATTGCCAGTATGTTGTAGAGCTTCCCGACATGCGTCACGGGGTTTTTCCCTGCTGAGGCTTCCATGCTCATGGGCCTCATCGGAGTAATGAGCCCGTTTGCCCTGTTCCCTCGGCCGACAGACCCGTCGTCCCCGTTCTCCATGCTCAGACCCGATACCGTGAGGTAGTAGATCCCCTTCCTGTAGTCGTCCGCAGTGTTCACGTAGACCTTGACTTTCCTCTTGGTGAACTTCTGCGCAAAGTCCTCTATCTTCTCGGTGGCCTGTTCGATCGTGCTCTTGTAGTGGCTAGCATCAGGTACGTGGCAATCCACAAGCGCCACCGCGACAGTCAGGTCAATCTCGTCGCCCATGCGGCAGGCCATCACTTTGACGTCCTCTCCAAGTTCTGGTAGCGTCTTGCAGAGCTTGCCGTTGATGTACTTCTCGGTCTCGAGCGTTATCGTCTCGGTCTCACTCAGCGGGGCGAAACCGACTCCGAATGAAGTGTCGTTCGCCAACAGTTTCTTCGTCTCATAGAGCCCCCTGAGGTCGACGCTGCCCTGGCCGATCTTGCAGTCGAGTGTGACATCCCAGTCCACGTTGAGGTTCCGGCAGTTATTCTCGAGATAATCGCTCGCCGCCTTGATCGCGCAGGTTCTGTACGGAAGCCTTTCTCCGTTGACCTCGGTTACTGCTCGACCTACGAGGAGTATGTAGATTGGTTCAAGGATCGAGCCTCCCCCGAACTTCGGTGCGGACTGGCCGCCCACCACCTCGACTTCGTCCGTGTTATGGTGAAGAATCCGATTGTAGCGTTTCTTGTACATCCCGCACAGCGCCCGAGAAACGCTCTCAGCTAGTCCGTCCGCGATGCTATCCGGATGGCCGATACCCTTTCTCTCGACGAATTCAACGTTCTGCTCTTCGATTGGAATCTGCGTGAGTTTCTCGACGAATATCTTTCTCTTAGTCATTGGCTCATCCCATAAGAATTGGGGCAAAGAAAGAATATCCGCACTTAACCTTTTCGGACCTTAAACAGTCCTGTCATCAGAGTGGCCAGACTGTCACTTCTTCTTGATTCTCTTGCGCCTGGCCTCTCTTAGGCTCCCCTCCGGTACAAGGCACATCTTCCTTCCGGAAAGGACGCCTGCGACACCTTCCTTGCTCTCCACCCTGCTGTAGTCATCGCACATCTTGCAGTTCGGAGGGCAAACGCTCACCCTGTCCTTCGGTTGGGGATAGGAGAATGTTCCTCCCTCGTAATTCCTAAGCACGACTTTCTTGTCGGACATCGATATGAGATAGGTCGGCGCGACCGGTATCTTGCCGCCACCTCCAGGGGCGTCAACGATGAATGTCGGGACCGAGAATCCGGACGTGTGTCCTCTGAGTGCCTCCTGGATCTCGATGCCTTTTGCAACATCTGTCCTGAAGTGCTCCAACCCCTTGGAAATGTCGCACTGATAGTAGTAGTATGGCCTGCACCTGATCTTAACGAGTTCCTGGTTGAGCTTCTTCATGATGGTCGGGCAGTCGTTTAGCCCTTTCAGTAGCACAGTCTGATTCCCAACCGGTATTCCGTGGTCCGCTAGCATCTCCACAGCCCTCTTCGATTCCGGGGTGATTTCCTTCGGGTGGTTGAAGTGGGTGTTGAGCCAGAGCGGGTGGTATTTCGCCAGCATCTTGCAGAGCTCTGGAGTGATCCTCTGCGGGAGAGTGCACGGCGCCCTGCTGCCTATCCTGACTATCTCCACATGGTCGATCGCTCGGACCCGCCTGATGATATCCTCAAGGAAGGCATCGGAGACCATGAGCGCGTCGCCTCCGGACAGTAGAACATCTCTGACCTCCTCGTGCTCCTTGATGTACTTAATCGATGCGTCGATCGCGGACCTATCCCTATGCCTGTCCGTCTGACCGGCGAACCTCCTCCTCGTGCAGTGCCTGCAGTAGTTGCCGCACATGTCGGTGATGAGGAACAAGACCCTGTCCGGGTACCTGTGTGTCAGGCCGGGAGCAGGCGAGTCGACGTCCTCGAACAGCGGGTCCTCCATATCGGATTTGCTGAAATCCAATTCGCTAATGGTCGGAACCGCCTGCATTCTGATGGGGTCGTGCGGGTCGTCGGGATCCATCAACGCGGCGAAGTACGGGCTGATCGCCATCCTCAGCACTTTGAGCGATTCGTGGACTCCCTCCTCCTCCTCGCGTGTGAGATTGATCACCTGCTTGAGCTGGTCCACGGTGGTGATCCTGTTCCTGAGCTGCCAGTGCCAGTCGTCCCAGTCTTTCTTTGAGACGTCTTTCCATAGCGGTATCTGCTTGTATGATCGCATCAGGGCTGCCCCCAAGTAGGTGTGTGATTTCCGCATTGTTCCACAGTCTATTTATCACCTGTCCACATCGTTCGTCGCAGCGTTACGAACTCGGATTCTGCGATTCGAAATCGGAAACAATTCGAAGCCCAGTCGCCTTTTCGTAGCCGATTGTCTAATTCAGACGGAGCGCGCGTGTAAATCGCATATCGTTAAATACGCTGACCCTGATTCGAGAAAACACCATTCCAGACGGCTCGGAAACGACGTCGAAAACGCATGTTCCTCTAACATGGGTTCACCATCCTTGGCGGGGGTAAGCGGAAGGGATTGACATGAAGAAAGTAGCAATCGTCGGAGCAGGGCAGAGCAGATACGGAGACTTCCCCGACAAGGGCATCAAAGAATTGTTCTTCGAAGCGTACAAGGACATGAAAGCTAGCGTCGACAAGGGGCTGGACCCCAAGGCCATCGAGTCCGCCTACATAGGCAACCTGGGCTCGGGCGGCTTCCAGCTAGGCAACATGTCCGCCCTTGTGACGGAGTACTGCGGGCTCACTCACATCAACACCATGAGGATTGAGAATGCATGCGCTTCCGGAGGCTACGCCCTGGTAGCTGCCGTCATGGACGTGATGTCTGGGACCCACAAGGCCGTGCTCGCAGGCGGCGTCGAGAAGATGACCGATGTTTCTGGTGTCAAGCAGAAGTACTGGCTCGGAGTCTCCGGAGATACCGAGTACGAGAGGCTCGCAGGGACGACCTTCTCCGGCCTTTACGCACTGATCGCGCAGAGGCACATGCACGATTTCGGCACGAAGAGAGAACATCTCTCAATGGTGGCCGTCAAGAACCACAAGAACGGCGCGCAGAACCCCAAGGCCCAGTTCCAAAGGGAGATCACCCTCGAACAGGCCATCAAGGGACCGATTGTGGCGAGCCCTCTGAACCTGTTCGATTGCTGCTCGACCACAGACGGGGCGTCCGCGGTGCTCGTCTGTGACGCGGAGATCGCAAAGCAGTACACGGACACACCAGTCTACGTCGCGGGGTTCGGAACCGCTAGCGACTTCTTGGCAATCCACGACCGCCCGGACACGACGACCCTCGAAGGAACGAGGAGAGCGGGCGAGATGGCCTACAAGATGTCCGGGCTGACTCCTAAGGACATACAACTGGCCGAAGTCCACGACTGCTTCACGATCGCGGAGCTACTTGCGTACGAAGACCTGGGATTCTGCGAGAAGGGTAAGGCAGGTCCGTTCATCGAGCAGGGCCATACGCAGATCGGAGGGGACAAGCCGGTCAACGCCAGCGGAGGTCTGAAGTCCAAGGGCCACCCGATCGGGTCCACAGGCACGGGCATGGCGTACGAGATGTTCAACCAGCTCAGAGGGAGCGTCCAGAAGCCAACCAGACAGATCAAGGGCGCGGAGATCGGGCTGATTCACAATGTTGGTGGGTCGGGCGGGACCGTCGCGGTCACCATTATGAGGAGGTAATGGCAATGGCAATCGGTATCTCTGGATATAGCGCGTACATACCAAGGCTGAGGATCAAGAAGGAAGATTATGCGAAGGCCTGGGGGTCGTTCTCGGCGGCGGGCGTGGCGGAGAAATCCGTCATGGGCTTCGATGAGGATGTACTGACCGCAGCTGCCAAGGTGTCCAAGAGGGCGTTGGAATCCGTGCCGATGGCTCCCGACAAGGTGACCAGGTTCGCATTTGCGTCGACGTCTCCACCATACTTCGAGAAGCTGCTCTCGGGGACTGTGCTTTACTCCGTGGGAATGCCGAATTCAGCCTTTTCGAGTGACCACACGACCTCGACCCGCGCGGGCACCGAGGCAATGATCGCGGGGTTTGAGCACATCTCGGCCAACCAGACAGGAATGGCTGTCGTAGTGGCTGCGGATGCACCCAGCGCGAGCATGTGGGATTCCGTGGAGCACGCGCTTGGGGCTGGAGCAGCGGCATTCGTCTTGTCCGCAGATAATCTCGTCGCGGAACTCGAAGGACATGCCTCATACGCGAGCGAGTACTTCGGGGAGCGTTTCAGGCCGAGGGGAAATCCCTACCTACACGACCTGAATGTGAAGAAGTATGCCGAGGGTTCACTCATAACGAATACCACGCGTGCGGCCAACGCGCTTCTTAAGAGCCTGAACAGGAAGCCGGAGGAGTACCAGCACGTCGTAATCCAACAGCCGGACGCGAGGGTCCCAACGACTGTCGCATCGAGGTTGGGTTTCACGGACGCACAGCTCGCATCATCTCTTGTGTCCAAGTCGTTGGGAGACCTTGGGGCGGCGTCGGTCCCCGTGGCGCTTGCGGCAGCTCTGGATGTGGCGAAGGTGGGAGACCAGATAATGGTCATTTCCTACGGATCAGGGGCAGGTAGCGACGCGTTGAGCTTCAAGGTCGTCAGCGACCGAAAGGCTCCTGTCAAGGTCCAGGCGGAGATGGACCGCAAGGAGTACATTGACTATGTCAAGTACCTCAAGATCAAAGGAGCCATTGTGTGAGGTGATGTTGTGGCACATGTTTCAGTTCCGATGTACTGGAGGACCATACCTCAGAGATACAAGATGATTGGACAGAAGTGCAAGAAGTGCGGCGCGATCAACTTCCCGCCTAAGGGCGTGTGCAAGTACTGCCAGACCTCTTCCGAGTTCGAGGAGATCCAGCTCAGTGGCAGAGGGAAGGTCCACACGTTCGTCCTGATCAGCGCCGGTGGAGCCCCTCCGGAGTTCGCCGAACAGGAGAAGGCAGGGGGCCAGTACCCGGTCGCAATTGTGCAGCTGGAAGAAGGGCCCAAGGTGATCGGCCAGATAGCGGATGTCGATCCCAAGGAAGTGAAGATCGACATGCCGGTCAAAGCAGAGCTCAGGAAGATCTACACTGAGGAAGAGGTCATCAGATACGGATTCAAGTTCGTTCCAGGATGAAAGGGAGTGAGATAAGATGAGCACAGGCAAACTGACCACGATGAGGGAGGCCGTCTCCAGATACGTGAAGGACGGAGACGAGATTTACTTGGCGGGATTCACGCACATGATCCCGTTCGCAGCAGGGCATGAGATCATCAGGCAGAAGCGGAAGGATCTGACGCTCTGCCGTGCAACTCCGGACATCATCTACGACCAGATGATCGCCGCAGGATGCTGCAAGAAGCTCATGTTCAGCTACGCTGGTAACCCCGGTGTGGGGTCGCTCAGATGCTTCAGGAGAGCCCTGGAGAAGGGCATACCGAACAAGATAGAGATAGACGAGTACTCGCACTTCGGACTCTCGGGGAGGTTGTTCGCGGGGGCGACGAACATGCACTTCCTGCCCATGAGGACCAACAGGGGCTCCGACCTTCCGCAACAGAACCCGAACATCAAGACGGTAAGGGACCCGTACACAGGGGACGAAGTGTCAGTGGTCCCACCGCTGAAGCCAGATGTGGCCGTGGTGCATGTCCAGCGCTGCGATTCCAACGGGAACTCGCACATATGGGGCATCATAGGCGAGCAGAAGGACGCGGCCTTCGCGGCAAAGAAGGTCATCATAAGCGCGGAGGAGATCGTGGACGAGAGCGTCATCAGATCGGATCCCAACCGCACTCTCATCCCTGATTTCATAGTACACTCAGTAGTGCACGAGCCATGGGCCTGCCATCCGTCATATGTCCAGGGATACTACGACAGGGACAACGAGTTCTACATGCAGTGGGACGAGATAACCAAGGAGCACGACACCACGATGAAGTACATGGACGAGTGGGTTTTCGGGGTCGAGAACCGCCAACAGTACATGAAGAAGATTCAGCAGGACAAGATCAACAAGCTCACGCCGAAGGCTTGCATGAGCGCCCCCGTCAGCTACGGGAGCGTGTGAGGAGGTCATGAACATGTCAGAATGCACACCGAGCGAGCTGATGGTCGCAGTGGCTGCAAGAGAGCTCAAGGACCATGATACGGTACTGGTCGGGGTTGGCATACCGAACCTCGCGGCCAACCTGGCCAAGAAGCTGCAGGCGCCGAACCTGGTGATGGTATACGAGTCAGGAGCGGTCGGGTCAAATCCGAGCAGAATGCCGCTCTCGATCGGAGACCCATGCCTGGTGACAGGTGCGAAGAGCGTGTGTTCGATGTACGAGCAGTTCGCGTACTACCTTCAGGGTGGGCGCATCGATGTCGGGTTCCTGGGAGGCGCTCAGATCGACAAGTACGGGAACATCAACTCGACCGTCATCGGCAGCTATAAGGCCCCGAAGGTTCGGCTGCCGGGGAGCGGCGGGGCATGCGATATCGCCTCGAACGTCAAGAAGATCATTGTAATCACGCCGCACGAGAAGCGGAGGTTCGTGGAGAGGGTCGACTTCCTCACGAGCCCAGGATTCGTTGACGGCAAAGAGAAATGGAAGCAGCTGAAGCTCATTGGCGGGGGACCATATGCGGTCATCACAAACCTCTGCACGATGAAGTTCGACGATGTCACCGGTGAGATGATGGTCACCTCCCTTCATCCAGGTGTCACGATCGAGAAGGTCTGGGAGAACACCCCGTGGAAGGTCAAGGTGTCGGCGAATTTGGAGCAGACTCCTCCGCCGACGGAGAAGGAGATATCCGCCTTGAGGGCCCTGGACCCGAACAAGACCTACCTAGGGTGAGGAACCATGAGCCCGAGCTTTGATCCGATGGCGGAGTACAACGCGAAGACGAAGAGGAGCGCTCAGTGGTTCGAGACGGCTAGCAAGCATCTTCCGGGAGGCGTGACCGGGAACGTCAAGTTCTATCCTCCGTATCCCGTGTACCTGAAGAAGGCGAAAGGTTCGCATGTCTGGGACCTCGACGGGAACGAGTACATCGACTATATGCTGTGCTTCGGCCCGTTGATTCTTGGACACGCACACCCAAGGGTCGTGGAGGCCGTTAGGAAGCAGGTCGAGCAGGACGGCACACACATATTCGGCGCTCCACACGAACTCGAAGCAAAGATGGCGGAGCGACTGAAGGGCATCTTTCCGTTCGCTGACAGCGTTAGGTTCACGAACTCCGGGCTTGAGGCAACGATGCACTCGTTGCGGGTCGCAAAGGGCTTCAGGAAGAAGACGAAGGTGGCCAAGTTCGAGGGAGCCTATCACGGATGCTACGACGAGGTTCTTTGCAGCTTGGCACCAGCAGAGAGCGCCGCTGGCCCGAGAGCTTCGCCCAAGACGGTTCCCGGGTCCTATGGCACCTCCGAGACTACAGTAGAGAACGTTCTCGTGCTTCCCTACAACGATATCGAGAATTCGGTGAGGATCATGAGGGCGCACAAAGACGAACTCGCAGCCGTCATCATGGAGCCGGTTCAGCGGGGGTTCGTGGTTCCAGACATCGAGTTTCTCAGAGTGGTCAGGGAGACCACGAGGGAGCTCGGCATCCCGTTGATTTTCGATGAGGTGATGTCGGGGTTCAGGATGGAGGTCTTCGGCGGCGCGTGCACACAGTACAGGGTGGAACCTGACATGATCTGCCTGGGCAAGATCATCGGGGGCGGGTTCCCGAGCGGAGCATTCCTCGGGAAACGTGATATCATGGACATGGTCAACCCTGTCACCCGCGCCAAAGACCAGCGCGTGTTCCACGGCGGCACTTTCAACGGGCATCCGACGGTGTTGTCCGCAGGCTGGGCCACGCTCGATGTACTTCAGGAACCCAAGACCTACCCGTACCTGAACAGGATCTCCGACAAGCTGAGGGATGGCTTTAACGATCTGTTCAGCCGGATGGGTTTCGAGGCGAGGGCCATCGGTCCCGGTTCGACCTTCAACCTCGTGTTCTCGAAGGGCAAGATAGGCGACTACAGGGATGCCGCGAGAGCAGATGCGAAGCTAAGGCAGAAGTTGGACTACGGAATGCTCGCCAGAGGGTTACACTTCCATCCAGACAAGCCGTTCTATACTTGCACGGAGCACTCCGATAATGATGTCGCCCGCACGCTTAGCGTAGCCGATGAAGTCCTGAAGAAGATGAAGCAATAGACACTCAGATTTCGGCGACTAGCTTGCCACGGAATTCGCACTGCGCAGGGCCGGTCATGAAGGCCCGCCCATCCATGTCCAGCTCCACTTCGATGGTCCCTCCAGGCGGTCGCACTTTTACGGTTCCAGGCTTCACCCACTTGAGCATTAGCGCCACGGCGGCACTCGCCGTCGCACCGGTGCCGCAGGCTAGCGTCTCGTCATAGACTCCTCGCTCGTAGGTCCGGATCCTGATCTCGTGAGGGCCTGCGACCTCGACGAAGTTGAGGTTCACACCGTGTGGGAAGCGCTTCACGTCGGCATTGATCTCCTCTCCCAAGGCCCTGACATCTATTGCGGCTACATTTCGGACCCTGATGACAATGTGGGGTTCGCCCGAGTTCACGATTGATGCGTTTAGCTTCCCCGCATGTGCGCTGAGAGGGAACCGAAGCATCGAGTCAGTATCTCTGCCTTTGTCCATCACGTACGCCTTAAGATCCTTCCTTTCTGTGCGCACGATCCCCATGTCCACTCTGAACTCATCGCCGACCCGAACGATGTGCTTCACACCGTCCCTTGTCAGGATGTCGAGTTTCGATTTGCCGAGCTTGTCCGCAAGGTAAGAAGCGACGCACCTGATGCCGTTGCCGCACATGACCGCCTCGTTCCCCGCGGGTTCGAACAGACGCATCGAGCCATCCACATCCCTGGCCCTTTCCAGGAATATCACCCCGTCCGCTCCCACCTTGAAATGTCGGTCGGTCAATGACTTGGCCAGCTTGCTCCTTGCGGTGTCCGGAGTCTTGCGGCCCTTGAGTTCGTCAACGATGATGAAATCGTTTCCGCACCCCTGGAACTTGCTGAAATCTAGCTTGACCCTCATCTGCTACCGTCATGGCGCGGTAGGATTTAATCGTGCTTCAAGCCACATCAGAAAACGATTAAATAACCACTGTGGGATTTCGGACAGCACACGCCAAGGCCAGCGATTTGCGCCGAAGGGAGAACTCCATTGCACAGCATTCTCATCAAAGGCGGAACGGTCATTGACGGTATCGGGACTCCAGCTGCTCCTTATGATCTCGCCATCAACGGGGCCAAAATAGCAGGGTTCTACAAGCACTCCGAGTCAGACGCCTCAATGGTCATCGACGCCAGCGGGATGGTCGTTTGCCCAGGGTTCATAGACATACACTCCCACTCAGAGATACATCTGTTGAGCAATCCGCTGGCCGAGAGCAAAATCCGGCAGGGAGTCACCACCGAGCTCGTGGGCAATTGCGGCACATCTCCAGGACCAGTGACTGGAGCGGCGAGAGAATTGCTCTGGGACTACTCGCATGCGCTGGAAGTCAATCTGGACTGGGCGTCTATGGACGAGTACCTTCTGAGGCTCGCCAATGTCAGGCCCTCTGTCAATGTGGCCACCCTCGTAGGCGCTTCGATGCTCCGGGCGAGCGTTCTCGGCAACGAGGACCGAGCGCCAACCGGAGACGAGGTGACCAGGATGCAGGAGCTACTCTCCGAGGCGATGCTCCAGGGCGCCTGGGGCCTTTCGTCCGGGTTGATATACGCACCTGGATGCTACGCCTCCACGGAAGAGCTGGTCTCTCTTGCTTCCACGGCCGCTTCTTTGGGGGGTATCTATGCGAGCCACATCAGAGGCGAGGGTCGTACTTTGGTCAAGGCTGTAGAAGAAGCTATAAGGATTGGCCGGGAAGCGCGTATCAGGGTCGAGATCTCGCACCACAAGGCGTGCGGGAAGTCGATGTGGGGAACTGTTTCGAAGACCATCGCGTTGATGGAAGAGGCAAGGAAGTCAGGTGTGGATGTCGCGTTCGATGTCTATCCGTACACTTCTTCCAATACAAGCTTGGACACCATCATGCCGACGTGGGCGAGAGAGGGCGGGAAGGAGCGGATCCTCCAACGTCTGAAAGACCCAGCAACTCGCGCGAAGATTGCCAGTCAGGTCGAGTCCGGAACGGACAACGTCGAGGATGTCGTCAAGGAGACCGGCTGGGAGAACGTTATTCTCGTAGGCTTCATGAAACCGCAGAACAAGCCATTCGAGGGCAAGTCGGTGCTCGAGATATCCAAGTCACAGAAAAAGCCGCCCGTCGAGGTCGCGCTCGACCTGATAGTTGACGAGGAGCTACAGCTGGGCGCAATCTTCCATGAGATGGTTGAAGAAGACGTGATCACGGTCATAAGTCATCCATTGGCTAGCATCGGTTCTGACGGAGAAGCGCAGTCTCCATACGGAATCACCGGCGATTCTGCCGTGCACCCTAGATCGTACGGTACCTTTCCGCGCGTGCTCAGGCGCTACGTCTTCGAGAAGCATGCGTTAAGCATCGAGGAAGCCGTCAGGAAGATGACCTCGTGGCCTGCGGACAGATTGCGAATCAGAGACCGGGGTGTTCTGGCGAAGGGTATGGCGGCTGACGTCGTGGTCTTCGACCCTGCGACCGTCCGGGACACTGCAACCTTCGAGAAACCTCACAGCTATCCCACAGGGATCAAGTATGTGATTGTCAACGGGGCGGTCACTGTGTCCAACGGAGAGCACACCATGGAGAGAGCTGGCCTGGTCTTGAGACACCCTCCTGGAGTAGCCTAGATTCATACGCCCGGGCCGCAAACATCCAAGGCTACGAGAGAGTAGATCTGCGAGCACTTGACTAGGTCGTCGACAAGCACGTACTCAACGCGCGCATGCGCGCCTGCTCCACCAGGACCGAAGACGACGGTAGGAGTCTTCGCGAAGTGGGTCAGTAAGGCTGCGTCTGTCCATCCCCAGAAGCTCGTGATCTTCGCAGGGCACTGCGTTACCGTCCTGACGGATTGTTGGAGCGACTTTACTACCGGATGGCCCGTGCTGACCACGTTGGGAACGTGGGTCATTGTCATCATGTTGGACGGGTCGCGCTTCAAATCGGCTTTGAATGACGGATCCTCCTTCTTCAGTCTGTCAAACACGTCGTAGATTTCCGTGAACACCTGTTGGAGCTTCTCCTCAGGGACCCACCGCCTATCGACCTTGATCACACAGTGGTCAGCGACCGAACTTGGCTGTTGTCCGCCTGTGATGACTCCCATGTTCAGAGTCGGAGGGAGAGTGTACTTGGCTCTCTTGGCCCTGAGCCTGGGCAGGAGGTCCTTCTCCACTTCGTTAACGAATCTGGCGGCCATCGATATCGCGTTCACACCTTTGTCCGCCTGGCCTCCATGCGCCGACTTGCCGTAGAAGTGAATGTCTAGCCATTCCAATCCCCTGTGGGAAGGCTGGATTTCCATATCCGTGGGCTCACCTATGATCCCCATGTCGGCCTTCGGCCCGCGCAGCACAAGATCTTCGGTACCCTCGCTCTTCCGCTCCTCGCCTACCACCGCGGCAAATATCAGGTCACCCTCAAGCTTCAACCTGGCCCTCCTGATGGCAACTAGGGTCATGGCCATCGCGCCGAGTCCCCCTTTCATGTCCAAGGAACCCCTTCCGTAGAGCCTTCCTTTGATGATTCTAGGAGAGAAGGGATCGATGTCCATTTGGAAGGCTGGGACCGTGTCTGTATGCCCGCTGAGGAGAAGGCGCTTGCCCGACCCCGAACCCTTGATGGTCGCAATCACGTTTGGCCTGTTCTTCTCGACCATCCTCAGCTTGGAATCGATGCCTTCGTCTCGGAGGAACTCGTTCAAGAACTCCGCGGCTTCCTTTTCCTGGGTAGGCACTTCGCAGTGGCTCGGTATCTTCACCATATCCTTGACGAGCCTTTCGACTTCGAGCCGCTTGATATGCTTCTTGACCTTCTCGAAAGGTGCCTTCACTTTAGCCGACATGCTGACCCACAACCTCACCGTTACCTGGCTAATGGGATGGGAATGAGCTAAGAAAAAGGTATCTGATTGGTTCAGCGGATGAGCCTGCCATGCTCCTTCATGAGCTCGATGGTCCTGTCAATCGGCAGCGCATTTACGACGTGCCCGTCCCTGCCCTCCATCGTCTCGGCCTTGAACAGCGAGTTGACTATCGATTCCGTTGTGGAATCTATCGCCGCTCTGAAGAGAGAGTCAATCTCGCCGTCCCTCAGCAGGTGGTCTACGAGAAGGCCGTTACCTTTGTTTCTGTCGTGCAGGTTCGCCGTCGAGAAGGATATGACGATATCTCCGCTCCCATTGTGTGAAGCGGATCCCGTGACGGCGAGGCCCAGGACCGCTCTCCGAGCTATCCTGCCTAGCTGTCTGGCATCAAGAGGCGCATCGGTCCCGACCACCATCACGATGGAGCCCTTCTCCGGCCTTTGAACATCCGGAGCGCCAAGGAGGCTGCCGACGGGAACTCCGTCGATCCTCAGCTCCTGCCATTCGCCATGGTTGCTCATGACGAGAGTCCCGACGGTGTACTTCCCTGCCGGCGTGGTGACAGTCCTCGAGCTGGTGCCTATCCCACCCTTGTAGTCGTATGCGGACATGCCTGTCCCGCCGCCGACACAGCCCTCTTCGACGTCTGAAGAGGCATTCTCGATGGCCTCGTTCACATGCTCCTCTCGTACATGGAGACCCCGGGAATCATTTAGCCAGCTGTCGTCGCACTCCGACACTATCGGAATGATCGTGTCATCGGTCACACCGGAGGTCGGGTTCTGCTTCAGCATGTACTTCACGACCGCGGTTGTCGCAGTGCCCATCGACATTGTGTTCGTTAGCGCTATCGGCGTGTCAATCAATCCGAACTCTCGTATCTGAAGCGCACCACCAAGTCCGCCGCAGCCGTTGTAGTCGAAGTATGAGGCCTTCACCGGCCGTTCGAACAAATTCCCATCATGTGGCAGGATCGCGGTCACTCCGGTACGCACAGGTCCATTGCCTGGGTCAAGCCGTCCGCTGCCCTTGATGATGGTGCAGTGACCGACTTTGACTCCTGAGATGTCAGTGATCGAGTTCCTCGGGCCCGTTGGTTGCTCACCAAACCAGATTCCCGCCTCACGGGCTCTCGATCTCATTGCGCTTTGCCCTCGCCAGTGACCAGCCAGCACGTGACCCAGTGCTCCTGGGAAACGTACATCGGCTCCGGCTCCTCGACCCTGCACTTGTCCATGGCATACGGGCATCTCGGGTGGAACCTGCATCCCGGCGGGATGTGCGCAGGATCTGGCCGCTCGCCCTTCAGGATGATCTTTTCGGTCTTCATCCTCGGGTCAGGCTTCGGGACGACCGATATGAGCGCTTTCGTGTACGGGTGTCTCGGACCCTTGATGACCTCTTCCGTCGGGCCCAGCTCGACTATCTTGCCCAGGTACATGATGCCTATCCTGTCGCTGAAGACATATGCGACGGACAGGTCGTGCGTGATGAACAGGTATGTCAGTCCTCTCTTCTCCCTGAGGTCTAGCATGAGCTTCAGGATCTCGGACCTGATGGACACATCGAGCATGGACACGGGTTCGTCAGCGACCAGGAACTGCGGCTGCAAAACCAGTGCGCCCGCAATGCCCACTCTCTGCCTTTGGCCACCGGACACCTCGTGAGGATACCTCCACATGAAGTGCTTGGGAGGCCTCAGGCCTGCATCATCCAGAGCCTTTTCGACGCGCGTCTCGCGGTCCGCTTCATTCTGACCGAGGTTGTTCACGACCAGAGGCTCAGCGACTATATCGTAGATGGATTGTTTCGGGTTGAGGGACTCATACGGGTCCTGGAAGATCATCTGCATCTTCTGTCTCAGGAGTTTCATCTTGTCCTTCGGCAGCCTCGTGACTTCGACGCAGCCGCCAGACAGGCATTCCTCGGCCTCCTTCTTTGTCATCAACTTCTTGGAGACCGCCTTCTCCATGGCGTCCTTGACCTGCTGTGTCGTGAGGCCCTCGCCACCGTACTGGACCTTTCCGCCGGTCGGTTCTACGAGCCTCAAGATGGCTTTGCCAGTAGTGGTCTTGCCACAGCCTGACTCGCCCACTAGGCAGAATATCTCTCTCTCCTTGATGTTGAACGACACTCCGTCAACGGCCTTGACCCATCTCTGCTCCTTGGATGTCAGGCTCTCGACGAATCCACGTCTGACCGGGAACCATACCTGGAGGTTATCCACATTGATGATTTCCTTGCTCATTGCTCACACCCCCTTCGGGTTGACGAAATGACATGCAGCGAAGTGGCCTGGCAGAACCTCAATCAGTGATGGCTCCTCCTGCTTGCACAGGTCCTGGGCCACGTGGCATCTGTCCGAGAACCTGCATCCTGGCGGAGGCTTGATCAGGTTCGGTGGGTTGCCCGAGATTGACGCGGGCATTATCCTCTCCCCCTTGATGTTGGGGAAGGCCGCGATCAGCCCCTTTGTGTAAGGGTGCTGCGGGTTCGAGAAAACCTCGACCGCGGATGACCTCTCCACTATCTTGCCGGCGTACATGATGGACAGCAGCTCGCAGGTCTCCGCGAGCACGGATAAGTCGTGAGAGATGATTATCATGGCCAGCTCGAGCTCCTGCTGAAGGTTCTTCAGCAGGGTCAGTATCTGCGCCTGGATCATGACATCCAGTGCGGTCGTGGGTTCGTCGCAGATGACCAGTTTCGGTCTGCATGCGAGTGCCATCGCGATCATGACCCTCTGTCTCATGCCTCCCGAGAACTCGTGCGGATACTCCCTGATCCTGCTCGGGTTGATGCCGACGAGCTCGAAGAGCTCCTTGACGCGCTTCTCGGCGGTGGCCTCATCGACCTTCTCGTGGAGGAGTATGGGTTCCGTGATCTGGTCTCCGACCCTCTTGACGGGGTTCAGAGCGTTCATCGCGCCTTGGAATATGATCGAGATGTCTCTCCACCTTATGGCCCTCAGCTTATCGCCGGTGACCTTGGCCATGTCCTGGCCCATGAAGTTGATTGAGCCCCCCGCGATGTAACCGTTCGCGGGCAGAAGCTTCATGATTGAAAGCGCGGCGGTGGTCTTTCCGCAACCGGATTCTCCGGCAAGCCCCATCGCCTGTCCTTTTTCCAGGTTGAAGCTGATCCCGTCGACTGCCTTCAGCGTTCCCTCTTGGGTCTTGAAGTATGTCTTCAAATCACTAACTTCGAGTAAGCTCATCCCTTCGTTCCCCCTTAACAATATGAGTTGTCGGTCGCCTCATTCTTTGAAGCTGTTAGGAGATGTAACAATCGTCTTCCCGCAGCTCTCTGGACCTTCGGTGAACCTGATAATGCTATAAATGCGTTTGGGGGCGACAGCAAACGGCTGTTGCGAGCCCCGGAGGCTGTTACTCGCGCAATCTGACCAAATGTTCTGCGAACTCCTGGGCGATATGTGACTCGGAGAAGATGGATCTGGCCTCCTTCTCGAGGATGCTTGTATCGTCGTACCTGGGGCTGATGTGGACCAAGAAGAGAATCCCAACTCCGGCATCCTTGGCCACCTGAGCAGCCTCGGCGGCTGTCGAGTGTCCGAAGTCAGACGCCAGCTTCGAGTGTGACGAGTCGAGCGTGCAGTCGTGTATCAGGACGTCGGCCCCTTTGGCCATCGCAGTAATCGCTTTGCTCGGTTTCGTGTCTCCGCTGTACACGACCTTTCGTCCGGGTCTAGGAGGGCCAAGCACCTGGTCAGGGTCGATCTTCCGGCCTCCCAGTGAGACCGTCCTTCCCTCCTGGAGCTTCCTGAACAGCGGCCCTTCCGGGATCCCCAAGCGCGCAGCCTTCTTCACATCGAACTTCCCCGGCCTTGGATCCTCCTCAAGCGAGAACGCCAACGAAGGAACGCTGTGAGACGCCTGAAGGCTCCTGACCTTGTACCCGGGGAAGTGCAGGTCCGTCCCGGCCCTGAGGTCTTTGGTCTTGACCTCAAACCCGCACTTGAAGTATCCGAGTTTCAGCATCGAATTCACGTTGGACTTCGTCTCCCGAGGCCCGAATATGAATAAAGGCTCCTCCCGACCGTTCAGGCTCATACTCTGGATGAGTCCTGGCAGGCCGAGGAAGTGGTCTGCGTGAAGGTGCGAGATGAATATCTTCGATATCTTCATGAACGAAATCGGGGAGTGCATCAGTTGTCTCTGGGTGCCTTCACCGCAGTCGAACATCAGGACTTCGCCAGGCATCTGAATCGCAATCGATGTGACGTTCCTGAGCTTGGACGGATAGGTCCCGCCGGTGCCGAGGAACACGAGCTTCATGTCGTCCCCCTCGAGCGCACTCTCAGCCGATAAAACTCTCCCGACTGCTTGAGATCATACAGGAATATGAGAAACGCCACGAGCGACATGGCTGTAGCGATCCAGATGGTGCCTTTGAAGCCGAGTACTGTCGCCGCGATTCCCCCTAAGATGGGGCCTGTGATGCCCGAGATGCTCATGGTCGATGACAGTATCCCGGATACCGTTGCCTTCTCCGCATTCCTGTCCATCACATACCGGAGGCAGCCCACGTACATGCACGCCCACGCGAACGCCAGTATAACCTGCGATGGGATGATCTGCCAGTAGCTTCCTGCAAGCGTGAACGTGAAGAACGTGACCGCGGAGCTCCCCAAACCGATCGCCACGAGCAGGGAGGGATCCGGCCTATCGAGGAAGAGCATGAAGAACACCTGGCCGAAGGCGTTCACAGAGTAGATGATTCCTATCCATATGGGAGGCGCTCCAAGAGCTGCAAGGAACAGGGGGTACGTGACCCAGATCATGTTCGCGCCCGTGTGCCTGATGAGCATCGCGAGATAGATGGGCGCGTTCTTCTTGATGAGTGCCGCCGGGAAGAAAGGCACGTCTAGCTTGATTTCCTTCCCGAATGGCAGGGTCAGCGCGATGGCGTAGGACGCGAAGATGACAAATGCACAGAACAAGTACCCTTCCTGGTACAACAGACGATCTCCGAAGACCCCCAATACAAGGTTCCCTATCCCCCAGCCAGCCGATCCGAAGGCGCTGAACCTACCAATCTTACCTCTGGCGTCATGGACATACGCCATGAGGGCCGCGGGGAACATGCCCGCGCAGAACCCAATCAGCACTCTCACTGCCACGAACAGCTCCAAGCCGCCATATCTCAGTGAGACCGCCTGGAGGACCGTCGCAAGACCTGACAGGAACAGCCCCGTCAACAGGACGAAGCGCCTGCCATAGACGTCCGAAGCCCGGCCAAAGAGGTAACTGGAGGCGAAGCCCGCAGCGGCGAATCCTCCTGCCACCAGCCCGATCAGGTCCTTGCTGGCCCCGAACTCGTCCTGTAATATGATTGGCACGAGCACTACCGGGCCGAACAGGCCTACGTTCGAGAGCAGCTGGATTGCCTGGGGCTTCATTGGACGACGAATCTTACTGTGGTATATCCTAGTTTCGGCGGTGGCGGCTCAGGGTGTAGAGCTCATGGCAACCAGCCGAGGCGCTCTAGCGTGCGATCCTTCTTCGTAGCCTTCTTGAACTCCTTGTAGTGCTCCTTGCACAGGTGCGCGCTCTGTGTCGGGTCTGCGATGCTCAGGCCTGCTTTTTCGACCTTCTTTCCAGAAATCGATCTCTCCGCATCCTTGGAGCAGCCCTCGACGTCGCACTTGTGAACTTGCTCGACAGCGTGTTTCGGCTCAGGCATGATATGCGGATTCCGATGATGGTATTAAAACAGTTCGCACATGGCACACCAAAACCCATAATATCGTGCGAGTAGTTCGCCGATGACATGCCACTTGTGGCTCCTTCCATCTTGGCTGCGGATTTCGCGAACCTTGGCGAGGAAGTGCGGAAGGTCTCGGATGCGGGGGCGGACTTCATCCATGTCGATGTCATGGATGGCATCTTCGTCCCCAACATCACCGTTGGCCCGTCAATGGTGAAGGCGATCAGAGGGTTTTCAAAGCTGCCGTTCATCGTTCATCTGATGATCACTCATCCTGAGAATCATGTGAAGGCGTTCGCCGAGAGTGGGTCGGACATCATCGAAGTGCACATAGAGGCCGAGCAGGATCTCAGGTCGACCATCAGGTTGATACACGACCTTGGCAAGAAGGTGGGTCTTGCAGTCAACCCGCCCACGCCCATTGAGAGCGCCTTCCCATATCTGAAAGACATCGACATGCTCCTGGTCATGTCCGTCAACCCGGGTTTTGGAGGACAGACGTTCATCCCCGGTGTTCTCCCGAAGATCCCTAAGGCAAAGGAGGAGATGCGCAGGCAGGGATATGTGGTCCCGGTGGAGATCGACGGGGGGATAACCCCTGAGACAGGCGAGCCTTCTGCCAGAGCCGGTGCCGATATCCTCGCAGCTGGGACTTCAGTGTTCAAGGCCCCAGACGTCCGCGAGGCCATCAGAAGGCTGAGAGAGTGCGGCGCTTCGAAGCTTTAATAAGACCGAGCACTCTCAGGGGGACTGGTTGCGATGGCAGATAAGATATCCGAGCATCCCATGCTTGCATACCTGGTATTCGTTGTGCCCATGGCCCTACTTGCCATAGCGATGCTCTTCAAGGCCAACGTCCTGGTGCTGATTGCCATCACCGCTTGGCTGGGAGTGGCTTTCGTCATCCTCTTCCTGCCGGTCGCTTCGGATAACGGCTCATCCCAGTAGCAAGATTGGTCCCTGAGAACGGGGGTCTGGGGAAAATGGGGGTAGACATCTCCGATCTTGTGGAGGGCAAGAAGATCGCCCTCGAGGACCTGTCCGGCAGGTCCATCGCGATAGATGCGTTCAACACGTTGTATCAGTTTCTTTCTATGATACGTCAGCCAGATGGCACTCCTCTGATGGATCGGGACGGACGCGTGACCTCTCACCTGTCCGGACTGTTCTACAGGAGCGCTGCACTCCTGGAACTCGGCATCAGGCCAGCATTCGTGTTTGACGGCAAGCCCCCAGAGCTCAAGAAGAAGACGCTGGAGGAACGAAGGGCCGTCAAGGAAACCGCGGAGCGGGAGTGGAAGAAGGCAATCGAAGAGGGTGACCTCAAGAAAGCGCTATCAAAGGCCAGCAGGACCTCGAGACTGGACTCAGCTATGATCGAGGAATCCCTGTCTCTCTTGGATGCGCTTGGAATCCCCTGGATCAGGGCTCCGAGCGAGGGAGAGGCTCAGATGGCGCACATGGTCAGGAAGGGGGATGTGTGGGCAGGTGCCTCGCAGGATTTCGACGCCATCCTCTTCGGCACGCCGAACCTGGTCAGAAACCTGACGTTGTCGGGCAAGCGGAGGCTGCCTTCCGGCAAGACAGTTGAAGTCAATCCCGTGATGGTGACCCTTGCCGAGGTGCTCTCGGCCCTCGGAGTCTCCAGAGAGCAACTGGTCGACATGGCGGTCCTGATGGGGACGGACTTTAACGAAGGGATCAAAGGGATCGGGCCGAAGAAGGCGCTGGCCATCATCAAGAAGGCAGGAAACCTGGAGCGTGTGGTGTCGGAGGGCAAGTTCAGTGTGCCCAAGGAGTACGGCGACATCAGGAGGCTCTTCCTGGAACCCGAAGTGACCGACGACTACCGGCTCCTGTGGGGAATCGTAGACGACGAGGGGGTCCGCAAGATCATGTGCGACAAGCACGGATTCTCCGTCGATCGCATCGATTCCATCCTCGCAAAGATATCGGTCACGGGAAGCGCGAAGTCCCAGAAAAGCCTCGATTCTTGGTCGTGAGCCAGACCCGCTAGGAAGGCCTGGCCAGATATTTCCCAGCAGGACTGAGTTTGATTCCGAGCACAATATATTTAAAATACTCGCCATCAATATGGCCTGTGCGAAGGATTGGTCATGCGCCAAGTAGACGAGAATTACTCCCCCGTCCAGTTGGAAAAAGACGTAAGGGCGCAGTGGGACAAGGCCCGCACTTATGAGAAGGTCAAGAAGGCCCTCGAGTCGGGTAAGACATACTACTTCGTCGACGGCCCCCCCTACACCACGGGCTCGATCCATGTGGGCACTGCTTGGAACAAGATCCTGAAAGACACGATGGTGAGGTACAGGCGCATGCAGGGCCTCCAGGTGAGGGACCAACCCGGGTTCGACATGCACGGGCTCCCCATCGAGGTCCGGGTCGAGCAATCCATGGGCATCAAGAGCAAGAAGGAGATCGAAGCCCAGGGGATCGACAAATTCATCAGCACCTGCAGAGACTATGCGATACGCTTCAAAGCCAAGATGACCGAGGAATTCAAGATGCTCGGGGTCTGGCTCGACTGGGACAAGCCCTATCTAACTGTAGATCCCAACTATATCGCCTCGGTCTGGTGGACTCTCAAGCAGGCCTACGACAAGCAGCTTCTGACGATGGATTTCAGGGTTCTACCCTGGTGTCCTCGATGTGAAACCGCCCTTGCGGAAGCGGAGATCGAGTACTGGGACGAGACTGACCCGTCCATCTACGTCAAGTTCCCCGTTGAGGGGGAAGTCAACACATACTTGCTGGTCTGGACGACCACACCTTGGACCATCCCTGGAAACCTCGCGGCTGCCGTTCACCCTGAATTCATGTATGCGTTCGTTCGCGTGAAGCGTGGCATGCTGGAGGAGACTCTCATCGTCCTCGAAGAGAAGCTGGAGGAGCTCAAGAAGATTGCGGGGATCGAGGAGATGACGGTCCTCGACCGGACCAAGGGCTCCGAGTTGGTCGGGGTCGTGTACAAGCATCCACTAACGGACCTGGTGCCGTATCAGAGTCAGGTCAAGGGGGATGCGGCCCACGCTGTCCTCTCATCCGAGACGGTAACGAACGAGAGCACGGGCATCGTTCACATCGCCCCGGGTCACGGTCCTGAGGACTTCGAGCTGGGCAAGGAGTACGGCCTGGAACCGTTCTCCCCCGTGGACGAGACCGGCTCCTACACCGAGGACGCGGGGAAGCACTACGCCGGCAAGAACGTCCGAGAGGCCAACTCCATGGTCATAAGCGACCTCGTCGAACGGGGCGCGATGTTCCATCAGGCCAACATCACTCACAGATACGGTCACTGCTGGAGATGTCATCAGCCAATCATCTACCGCATCACCGACCAGTGGTTTCTCAAGGTCAGCGAGATCAAGGAGCAGCTCAACGCAGCCAACGCCCAGGTCAAATGGTACCCCGAATGGGCAGGAGCCAGCAGAGAGCGCGATTGGATCGCGAACGCGAGGGACTGGTGTATCAGCAGGCAGAGGTACTGGGGCACCCCTCTTCCGATATGGAACTGCGAGTGCGGCAATTTCAGGCTCGTATCTTCTCTAGAAGAGCTCAAGACCGCCAAGGGATACGTCGAGGGCATGGACTTGCACAGGCCCTGGATCGACAAGCTGTCTTTCACTTGCGAGAAGTGCGGCAAGACAATGACCAGAGTGCCCGACGTGCTCGATGTCTGGTTCGATGCGGGCGTGTGTTCATGGGCCTCACTAGGCTACCCCGCGAGCAAGGAGGAGTTCCAGAAGTGGTGGCCCTGCCAGTGGATCACGGAGGCCCACGATCAGACGCGAGGATGGTTCTACTCGCAGCTCGTGACCGGTGTCGTTGCCTTTGGCAGGTCTCCGTACGACTCCGTGCTCATGCACGGTTGGGCGCTAACGCCACAGGGGACGCCCATGTCCAAGAGCGAGGGCACGGCCATCGATCCGATTCACATAGTGAACACCCTTGGCGCGGATTCGCTTAGACTATACCTTCTGAAATCGAACGCGCCATGGGAGGATGTCCCGTTCCAGCCAGAAGGCGTGAAGGCTGCGAACCGGACATTGAACATCCTGTGGAACGTCTACAAGTTCGCAACGCTATACATGTCAATAGACAAGTTCGACCCCGCAACAGTTCACCTCGAGCACATCGCGGAATCTCTGAGGCCAGAGGACAGATGGATGCTCTCGAGGACCGAGACCCTGAAGAAGGAGGTCTCGGAGGCCATCGAGTCTTACGAGCTGCACAGGGCTGCAAGGGCAATCGAAGTCTTCGTCAACGAGGACCTCTCCCGATGGTATGTGAAGCTCGTAAGGGACCGGCTGTGGAAAGAGGGCGATGATCGCGATAAGACTGCCGCGTTCAAGGTCCTCCACGAGGCACTGAGCACTGCAGTAGCCGTTATGGCGCCTATGACGCCGCATATCACCGAGGCAATGCACGCTAACCTCAACGGGAAGCCGGAGAGCGTGCACATGCTCTCCTGGCCAGGCTTCGACCCGAGATGGATAGACACGAAGTTGGAGGAGGGCATGCTCATGGTGCGTGAGATCTCCGAGCTCATCGCGCGTATCAGGCAGGACTCCAACATCAACCTCAGGTGGCCCCTGAAGCGCATAGTCATAAAAGCGCAGACGCAGGAGGTTGCCGACTCGATCACGGTTCTCAAGGATGCGCTCCTGTCGCAGAACAACATTAAGGAACTGCACATCGTGCCCATGGGCGAGGAATGGGACGAGATGATACTCGGCGTCGTCCCCAACCCGAACGCAATTGGCAAGGTCTACAGGCAGTGGTCGAGCAAGATAGCGGTCATGCTCAAGAACCGGCCCGCAAGGACCATCAAGGCTGGTATAGACAAGGGCGAGTACTCGTTGGGCATCGAAGGTCAATTGGTCAAGATACTTCCGAACATGGTTTCGTTCACATCGACGGTGCCCCCGGAGGTCATGGGGGCGCAGTTCGCCAAGGGAGAGGTCTACATAGACCTCGAGCAGACCCCCGCCTTGGAAGCCGAAGGGTTCTCGAGGGAGATGATCAGGCGCATACAGCAGATGAGAAAGGATATGAAGCTCAACGTCGAGGAATTCGTCAAGGTTGATATCCAGTGCTCAAAGCGCGTGGAAGGATTCCTCGAGACATGGAAGGACAAGGTGGCGCGCGAAACCCGGGCGCGGGCCTTCGAAGTGGTTGACTCCGTCAAAGGAGACTACATCGTCGAATGGAATGTCGACACCGAAGCCCTTGTCATCGGAGTCAGCTCGATGAAGGTGAAGCAGAACATCGATATGCTGGCCGGCATACAGGGAATGACTCCAGAAAAGGCGCTCAGGATAGTCGAAGCCGGGTTCTCAACGTCCGCGCTGATCAAGAGTGCAAGTGCCGAGGACCTCTCACTGGTCGACGGGATCTCCAAGCTCGACGCCAAGAGGATTCATGACCACTTCCACCAGGGGGAGGAAGCTCCTCCAGCGGCACCAGCTCCTGGTCCGGCACCGCCCGCCCAGCCAGTTCCACAGCCGGAGGCCCCACGGGCGCCAGCGCCTGTGCAGGCACCACCACCTGCTCCGGAGTCTGTTGTCCAGGCGCCTGCTCCGGCTCAAGTGCCAGCTCCAGAGCCGCCACCGGTTCAGCAGGCCCCAGCGCCTGCACCTGTCCCCGCACCGCCACAAGAACCGTTCATCGAAACCCTGCGCAGGGTCGAGGGGATAACGCCAGAGGCCGCAAACGCGGTCTATGACGCAGGATACACCACTTCCCAATCGTTGAAGAACGCTACCGTCCCGGACCTCGTGAAGGTGAAGGGCGTCTCCGACAGGGCTGCCACACTGCTGATCGAGCACTTCATGAGCGAGCCCGCGGTCGCAGCGGGCAGGCCGGTCAAGGCGGAGATAAGATCCGCCCCGCAGGTCCAGGAACTGGAGAAATCGTTCTCCTACCTGGTAGAAGAGGACAAGCCTGAGACATCTTACCAGCTCTTCATGAATTCTCTGAAGAAAGGGATGAGGGGCTACTGCGTAACTAGGAACTACCCCGCGAAGATACGGACGAAATTCGACCTGGGGGAAACGCCAGTGGTCTGGCTCTCGAATGTCGGTCGCGAGAACACCATCAGGCCCAAGGATCTCGAGAAGCTGAGTCTCTCGCTGGAGCAGTTCCTGTCGCAGCCGGGTGGAGGAGTCGTGCTCCTCGACGGACTGGAGTACCTTATCACCAACAACAACTTCATCACGGTCTTGAGGCTCATACAGTCACTTCGGGACCAGGTCGCCATAAATCAATCCATCCTCCTGATGGCGGTGAACAGGTCCACGCTCGAGAGCCACCAGCTGAATTTGCTGGAGCGCGAAGTGGATTATACGATCACCGGATAATGCGACAATCCCTGCGGTCACAGGAGCCTGAGGATTATCTGTTGCAGTCCAGGGACGGTGTCGAACCTCGACACATCCCCCGGTTGTATCCATTCGAGAGATTGATGCTCCCAGTCGGTCCGGACATGGCGATCCTTCACATCGAACAGGAACGGGTGGACGCACCAGATGGTCGGGCCGTCCCTGAAGCACTGCGTGTCGATGTGTTTTGAGAGTCTCGCTCTGTCCCGTCCGATTTCCTCCTTCAGCTCACGCCTTGCAGCCGACTCGTCCGACTCTCCGCTCTCGATGAACCCGGACACGCCGGCCCACATGCCATTGTATGAGCCGACCTTGTCGCTCCTCTGGAGAAGCAGTATTCTCCCGGCGTTGCGGACGATGCACGTCACAACATGCCTCTCGTCTAACCCTATGATCTCGACTGTTCCCCTGTTGGCATCCACAGACACATCGTCTCCAGTTCTCAGAAGGCCGACATCGATTCCGTCGACCATCGGCACATCGGCAATTATGGCTCCCGTGGCCACTATCGGCTCTGCCGAGTTGTTGATTATCGCTGCCGGAGCCTTCTTGTTCAATCTCAGCTGGTACAGCGCGTAGGAGCCGACTGTGCTCCCCTTTCCGAACGGGAAGCAGAAGATCCTCCCGGAGATGCTCTCTCCTCTGGACTCGCACTCCTCATCCATGATTCTTCCAGTTAGCGGGTCAACGCCACCGAGGAACGAGATCGGGCTCTTGCAGACGACCGCCTTCCCCGAGGCCATCCCTCCCCTGATCCGCCTGCCCACAAACTTCATCTTGAGATCGCCTCCAGGAGAGCTGTCGTTGTCCGGAAGGACGCGCGTTGCCTGCCCAAGGTAGGCAAGTAGACCATCGCCTTTCCGCTGTCGGAGGCGGTCCGCTTGTACATCGACTCGATTGGCGCGACTACCATGCACGTGTCGCATAGCACCTTTCCGAATTTCCGAAGGATTCCGATTTCCTTGGGGCAACTTCTGTAAACGTTTCTGGAGGTGCAGAACCAGACATCGCTGCTATTGGCTGGTTTCCGTCGCTTGAGATAACTGGCCATGCGCTTGATCTCGTTTCTTGAGCAGTGAGGGCACCCGATGGCCACGAGGTCCCAGTCATCATCCCCTCTCAGCCCGTCCGATAGCGACTCGAGCTCAGATATGGGCAGGGCGACGCGCTCTTCAATGAGAGAGGTGTCCACCCTCTCCCGGTCGCCAGGCGCAGCGAACTCGTACATCGACACGGCACCGGTTGCTGCCATGGCGGCTCCGAATGCCTTGTGCTGGTCGGCAGTGAGCCGAAGGCCCGGCAGATACGGTATCCGCTTCCCCGCGATCTTGCCAACCAAGAACCCCGCCAGAGGTGCCAATCCCTCAGGAATCTCCTGAATGTCGATCCTAACTCTGGGCGCCCTGTTCTCTGCAAGGTGCAAGCCGTATTCAGCTGTCTTTCCTATTATTGCCGCCGCCAGCGCGGATGGCCCGCCCTCCCTGTTGGTCATGGCACCTAGATACGAGTTCGCGAACACGGTGGCTGATGATTCCGCCCAGGCTATGTGCTGACCCCCGCGAGGCCTGTTCCCAGCTAGATACGGCGTGCAAGTGTACAGTGGTTCAACGCCAAGAGACGCGTACGCTCTGACTATCCTCTCTTGCTTGGCGTGGAACTGCGAGCCTACCCCCATGGTCTTCCAGCGCCTCACGTCCATGCCCAGGGGGTTCAATGAGGCCCTCACCGTGACCCTGGCCTGCTCGGAGAAGTCCTCGAGGAACTTGATGCCAGCGTCTCCAATCGTCTTGAAGGACGCTCCTGAGACCTGGGCGGAGGAGATCGGTATCAATCTCTTGGCTCGGTAGATGTCGCCGAGAGCGACCAGCAGCTCCATCGCCTTCTGTCTGCCGTGTCCTTCCTCGCCGACGAGAATGCGCTCTTCTCGGGCGGTTAGATGCATCGAACTGGTCATTAGTGGACGCGTATAATAGAATGATGGAGGAGGGAGCGGGCCTGTCGGGAATTTCGGGGATCTCCAAATCCCATTCGAACCCGAGTTTGAGGCTGTCTCCAGCGCGTTAAGTGCGCTCCGGAGGCCTCAGTGATATCCAAGCTACACTACAGGCCCGTTTCCGTTGAAAGCCTAGTCCGTATATCTATCTTGGCACGGAGTGGGAAACGGGTCGTCAGAGCGTCAGCCCAATCATCACGAGACCAACGACGACGACTCCCAGGGCCAACAGGTGCAGTATGCCCACCTTCTCTTTGAGAAGGGCAACTGCGAGCATGGCTGTGACGATCGGGTACGCGCTGGATATCGGGACCACGAGAGAAGCGTTTCCCTGCTCGAGTGCGAACGAATACACGAAGGTGCCCGTCACGTTTATTCCCAGGCCGATTGCGGCTACCAGCCAAGCGAGCTTGCTCGGGTCGTTGCCCTTGAGCGCCCCGGGTCTGATCTTCCGGAACCAGGCATATATGACAGGTGCCGTGACCGAGGATAGCACATAGAACCCGAACAAGTTGCCCGCGCCCACGTCGTCGACGGCCACCTTCGACGTGAAACTCCACAAGCCCCAAAGGAAGAATGCCAGCACAGAGAAGATTAGCGCACGTTTCGGCATGGCGTGTTTTGAAGTCGGGTCTGGCTCGTACGAAAGCCCTATCACCCCACCAATGATAGCGGCGACCCCTATCGACTGGACCAGTGTCAGTGTCTCTCCGAGTATCAGGAGCGCGCCCAAGACGGTCACGGCGGGATAGGCGGCCGAAATCGTTCCCGCGATGGACACCTGCCCGTCCATGATCGATTCGAAGAAGCACAGATATCCCATGACTCCGACGACGCAGGATGTCGCGGCAAGCATCCCGCTCTCGAGTGAGATCGGGATGTCCTGTCTCCAGTAGAGGAATGCGAGCAAGTACAACGGCCCCTCGATGAGAGCTATTGCCAAGGCGACGCGATAGACACCCACCCGGGGTGTGCTGTACTTCGCGAATATCCCCGCCGAGCCCCAGAACAGAGCCACGACAGAAGCCATTACGAACCATTGCTCCATTGATCACAGCACCTTGCCTGAGATAAGCCCAGAAGCCCCGAAGTATGGGCTGGTATTGAATGTTTTGTCCCTCGTGGCCAAATCATCCATGCCTGCGGTGGGTGATGATTCAAGTCGCACGATGTCAAGAATTCGTCGCGCGACTTAGGTCTATGGAGGTTGATATGCAGGTCGAAACCGATAAGTCGTGGGGGGTCTGGTATACTCTGTACCCGTGATTCGAGGTGCGGAAGGATATCGTTGCGAATGATGCTCGAGGAGACGGTGTGAGCGAAGATGCGGAACTGATTGTTGAAAGGAACAACCGCAGGTTCAGCCTTGGCATCCGCACACGGGACCTCGCCACGATCGAACAGCTCTACGCCGAAGACACCGTCCT
>MGVW01000035.1:72241-103851 GCA_001800675.1 Euryarchaeota archaeon RBG_13_57_23
CCATTCTCTTTATCGCGACGGTCGCAAGCGATCTTGATTCCTTGTCCACTGTGACTACCATCAGACCCCTCTTGGGGATCCCATAGATGACATGCGCCCCGTCAGGGGCGTATACTATCGCCACGAGTGAGGCCAGGTCCTCTTCCCCTACGACCTCTATCTTTACCCTGTCCTTCGACCTCACGGCATCTCTGACGGCCTTCCAGAGCGCAGGAGTGATCCTGCCTGCCGGGCTCTCCACTTTGACGAGCCGGCCGCTCATGTTGGCGATGCGCTCCTTCGACTTGTAGTCCTCCGACCTCTGGGTCTTGTAGTCGAAGACCGCGACATCGGGCTCGAGCTTCATCTGAAGGAGCGTGACAGTGACGACATCCCCCACGGATATCACCCGGGAGCTGCCATTAAGGTGTTTCGAAAGGGCCCACGCGGACACGAACTTCCCTATGGGCCTTGCGAGCTCCTCCCTCATATCCTCAGGAAGAACCAGGTCCTTCTTGGGGAACGACTCATCGAACTCTGAGGGCGAACTTTCCGTTGACATGTATGCCCATTCTCCTGGCTATTTCGGACTTGCTGTGGTCGAGGATCACCACATAGCCCTGCCATTCCTTGGAGGTCTCCCCTCCGCAGTGCGGGCATTTGTCCTCTTCGGTGATCGCGCTGCACTTCTTGCAGGCCCTCTCTATCTTCATTTCTCTTTCTTCTCCTCGCGCTTCTTGCGCTCTTCCTCGAGCCATTCGAGCTTGCCGAGGCCCGGTTGGCGCATCGTGAGACCGATCTTGCTCTCCCTCGGACTGCGTTCGTTGATGCTGAGGGAGACCACTCTTGCCCGGACGCTGTCGCCCAAACGCAGCTCCCTCTTCGAATCCTTACCGATGAGTCTCCTGCCGTCGACATCGATGTCGATGCGATCGTCCATGATCTGGCTTATGTGCAGAAGCCCGTCCAGTGGGCCGAACCTGACGAAAGCGCCGAACTTGAGCACTTCGCAGACCGAACCCTCGACCACCTCGTGCAGAGCTGGCCTGAACATGAGTGCATCGAACTTGACTTTCTGATACACAGCCCCGTCCCCGTGAATGATACGACCGCCGCCTTGGGGATCTATGTTCTTGACGAGCACTGTGAAGCTGCCGTCTCCCTCGACCTTGTTCTGGAAGGTCTCCTGTGTCAGGCGCACGGCTAGCTTATTGAAGTCCTCCCCGAGGAGATTGGGGGGTATCCTAACTACATCCTCTTTCGATGCCATTACGTACATCTAGTCAGTCCTCTAATTGAATGAACCGCGGGCTTCTCGATGCCCGTGGTCATATTTATGGTTTGTTGCCTCGTCTCAGCCTGCCACGAACAGTCCCACAAAGACCAGCGTGACGGTTGCCAGCAGCTTGACCAGGACGTGTATAGATGGGCCCGCGGTGTCCTTCAACGGGTCACCGACGGTGTCTCCCACGACCGCAGCCGCGTGAGCAGGCGAGCGCTTGCCGCCGTATTTCCCGGCTTCGATGTACTTCTTGGCGTTGTCCCAGGCTCCGCCGCCGTTGTTGAACATGTTCGCGACCATTATGCCTGCAATGGTGCCGACCATGAGGAGCGCGCCCACTGCCTGTGGTGCGTCGTAGCCCGCATAGTTCATGAGCACTCCGAATGTGATTGGAACGAGTACTGGCAGGAGCGCAGGCAGGACCATGGCCTTCAGAGCGCCCTTCGTGGCGATATCGACGCACTTGGCGTAGTCCGGCTTCGATGTGTTCGCCATAATGCCTGGATCCGCCTTGAACTGCCTCCTGACCTCGTTGATCATGGCATAGGCCGCCTTACCGACCGCTCTGATTGCCAGCGACGCGAACAGGAACACCAGCATGGCGCCCAGGAGCCCTCCGACGAACACGTCAGGTTGGGCAATGTCCACACTGAACGACTTCGCCAGAGTATCTCCCGTTTTGGCTGCAACCCTCTCGAAGTAAGCCCCGAAAAGCAGGAAAGCAGCCAGCGCGGCGCTTGCCATTGCATATCCCTTTGTCAGAGCCTTCGTGGTGTTGCCGCATGCGTCCAGCCGGTCGGTCCTCCGCCTTATGTCCTCCGGCTGCTTGGACATCTCGATGATGCCACCGGCGTTGTCGGTTATGGGACCGAAGGTATCAGTTGCCAGAATGAACGCACAGGTTGCCAACATCCCCATCGTCGCTACGGCGGTGCCGTAGAATCCGTAGATAAGCTTGTATGTGTCCCACTCACCGCTTGCCACGAGCGGGTCGACGATTGCTGGGTCATCCGGCGCTGCCATCGTCCCGAGGGCGAAAGCTCCGAGCAAAGCGAATATTATCGCGATGACTGGCAGAGCAGTGGTCTCCATAGCTATTGAGAGACCAGTTATGATGTTCGTAGCCGGGCCCGTAGTCGATGCCTGCGCGATCTCACGCACAGGCCTCCAACTCCCAGAGGTGTAGTACTGCGTGATATAGACAATTACCACGCTGAGCGCGATGCCGATCAGGCCCGCGCCGAAGAAGTAGAGGTAGTTGTCGCCCATCATGTAGTAGGTTGCCACATAGAAGAAGATGGCTGCGAGTATGCAGGTGACATAGTATCCCATGTTGATTCCTGACATCGGATCCTTTTCCTCCTTCGGGAGACGCACCACAAGTACTCCAGCGAGCGAGGCGAATATTCCGAACGACCTGGCGACGAGCGGGAAGAATACCCACACCAGGGCCTCGGCATCGGTCCACTGCATCGAGGCCGGAACTATGTCCGTCCAGAACTTGAAGAGAGAGAGTCCGAGAACCATCGCGCCGATGTTCTCAGCGGCCGTAGACTCGAACAGATCCGCACCTCTGCCTGCGCAGTCACCGACGTTGTCCCCCACAAGGTCGGCGATGACTGCTGGATTCCTTGGGTCATCCTCCGGGATGCCAGCCTCGATCTTTCCAACGAGATCGGCGCCCACGTCAGCGGCTTTTGTATATATCCCGCCGCCCAGTTGTGCGAACAAGGCTGCGAAGCTTGCGCCGAATGCGAATCCGATTGCAGCGTCCAGGGATTCCGTCGGTTCAAAGCCCATGCCATTGCTGAAGATGAAGTATATTCCTGCGACACCTAGCAGCGACAACGACACGACGCCCATGCCGGAAACCGCTCCTCCCCGGAAGGAGGTGACGAGCGCCTCGTTGAGGCTCCTGCGCGCCGCCGCCGCTGTCCTGATATTCGACCGGACGCTGACATACATTCCGATGTAGCCCGACAGTGCCGAAGCACCTGCGCCGACGAAGAACGACAACCCGACCCATGGCTTCGGATCTATCAAGGCTGCAATCAGTACCGCCAGGATCACGCTGATCAGGATGATGGTCGTATACTGCCTTTTCATGTAAGCCATAGCGCCTTGCCTGATGGCGTCTCCGATCTCTTGCATCTCGGGCGTTCCGAGGTCCTTTCTAAAAACGTACCAGGTCAGGTAACCTGCAAATGCCAGCCCGACAAAGCCTGCGATCGGGATAACAAGGGTGATGTCTACCATCCTACACTCTCCCAACTATTGTTTCTTGGGTATGCCGCGAGATTAGGCTTCGCATATAAATTGTTAACCCAGAGAATAGCCTACTCGTGCATCCAGTTGGACTATGGCCAGCACGAATGACGAACGAACTCCAGTAGAAACGGCGGTCGATGAAAGACGCGCAACCGGACTCGCCAGAAGAGGGAGTCCGCTAAGAGGTTTCCGAAGGGACGCCTACCTCTCGATGAGCGTCTCTACATACCTGACGAATCCAAGCTTCTGAATCCTATCAGCTATCTGACCGACCTTCTCGAGGCCGGGCACATCAAGGAATGCCACGTAGTCGTAGTGCCCGAAGACGAGGTACCCGTCAGTGACCCCCGGGATCTTGTTGATCTTGGTTGCATCCTCGAATGTCTGCTGCTCCAGCATGACCAGGACGACTGCTCTTACCATGGGACCACCTCACCCCTCCGGATAGCCGACGAGGGTCTCGACTATCTCGACTCCCTCGGCCTTGTAGATCGTCATGCCGATCTCGGCGATACTCTTCAAGTCCAAATCGTCAGTTGATATCGCGATATCCCAGCGGCCGTGCACCGGAAACACCTGCTTCACGCCAGGTTGTTTCTTGGCCAGGTCGACGACCTTCTTGGTCTTCAACAGTTTGCAGTTTACCAGTATGCATGATTTGACCACGCAGATCCCTTCCTACGAATGCCCAAACGGGGTCGTCTGATAAAAAGCCTTTCCAAGAGCCATGGTTGAGCATCTGAACCTCGCTCCTGTCCTGCAACCTGATGTTTATTATCTGATTCGGCCAATCTGAACGATAGCCTTATCATCCCAAAGACGAATCCGAAGCTAGGTGACAATTCATGGGTACTCAGGAGGACCCCTCGAAGCGCAAGGAGTTCCAGAAGCGCACAGACGCAGACATTGATTCCTTCCTCGCACGAACCGAGTTCTCCAAGACCTCTTCTCAGCAACAGCCGGCGAAGCCCGCGGTCGAGCAAGCGCCCGCCAAGACGGAATCCGCAAAGACCACCACGGCGGTGGCCGCGCCTGCGAAGGAGCCCGCAGAACAAGATCAGGAAGACCAGATCAGGGCCGCGAGGGCGAGCAGGGCGGAGCGCGAGGCGTACCAGGATGTTGCAGTCCTGAGGAAGAAGGCGCACGCCTTTGGACACAAGGCCGCGAAATTGTTTCACAAGTACAAGGCGAACGAGGCCAGGGCACAGAGATGCTCAGAAAAGGCTGTCGCGTTCAGGGAGAAAGGGGCTGTGCACAAGGACCGGGCGAAGGACTACAAGGAGCGCTCCAAACAGTACGAGGCTGAGCTCTCGGGTGCGGCAACTGGCAAGACTGAGCTCAGCCCAGAGGCGCTGAGGACCAAGATGGCCCAGATGGAACGCAAGGCTGCGAAGGAAGAAGAGGTCGTCCGGAAAAACGAGTCGAAGGCGGCTGCTCAGAGCGCGAAGGCGGCAAAGTTCAGGACCAAGGCTGCCAAGTTCCTCGAGCAGAACAAACTTTTCGAGAACGAGTCGCGGATGTACGCCAAGCGTGCCGACAACCTGGAGAAGGCGGGGACCTAGGCTAGTTGGCTACTCGTCGTTGCTATTGTCCCCAGACACCCAGTGCAGGAGCGAAGCCTCATCGGACAAAGGCATCTCGCTCGTGTCCCGCTCATCGGCCGTCTTTATCACTACTCTGAGGCGGCCGTCGGTCAGAACCACTTCAGCGCTCTCCACAGACGACCTGTAGCTCGCCACGAGCTTCCCGCCGATCGAGACGACCTTTCCCTCCTCGTGCAGGATCCCCGCCTCTTTGAGCGCTCTGATGCGTCTGTAGCACGCTGCGATGGGTATCCCAAGAGCGTCGCTCAGCTCGAGAGCGTTCATCGCCTGCGGGCTTGTCAGCTTCAGAATCTGCGACGAGTATTGATCGAGCATCATCCGGAATTTGTCAAAAGTGTCCATGTGAGAGTCCCTCCAGATTCACCTACGTGGCCTCGAGACGGATCGTCATCTTCTCGAAGCCCTCCTTCTTGACCGCCCTCTGGAGATAGTTCAACTCACCAGATTTGACATCCAGGTGGAGGAATATGACGTTGTCACCGTGAATGACTGGGTCCAGCTTGCGCAGTATGCCATGCGGGTCAGAGCGCATGACTACGGTCTTGCACACAGGGCACTTCCCCTTAGCTAGCTTGACCTTCTCCCCGCATTGAGGGCAGTCGATTTCTTCGGAGGCATATTCCTCAAAAGACAACTCCGAGGCAAGCCCAGCCAGGCCAGCATCTGGGTTCTCCATTGCGGTGCCACAAATGGGACACGTGTCGGTCGCGAACTCCAGAGCCGTTCCACATTCGCTGCAGATCAAAGCGACTTCGAAAGCCCTGGCATCCTTTTCGATGAAGTCGACCACACCCTCGGCTGCATCGAACATGATGCAAGGCGCATTCTGCTCGTCTTTGTCAACAACCTCGTCAAGGGTTGTCGAACTATCCTTCTCGGCCTTCTCGAGCTCGTCCAAGGCATCCTTCGGCAGATCGATGTAGCGTTCCCCGCAGATAGGACACTCTGTGGTGTGAGCTTTGAGTGTGCAACCGCACTTCATGCACATGAACTCATCCAGATCTTCTGCGGGGGCCTCAGGCTTCGGCGACTCAGCGACTGGGGGAGCCTCCTTCTGCGGCTCCTGTGGGGGAATAGGAACACCGCCTTGAGGCGGAACCACCTTCCTCACCCGTCTGATCTTCTTGGCCGCTTCGAGAGGCGCTGCTGAAGCTATCTTCTCAGATTCGCCTTTGCCCTTGAGTCTCCGTTTGACTTGTTCGGCCATGGTGAGCAGCCTTTCAGGTAGCCAGATGCATGCTTTGCCATCGGATTCTACGACCGCGAGTGCTTATACCTATGTCGCCACGGAAATCATGCTTGATTACACAAATCGAGAATGGCATGACCAGCTCAGGTGTGTCTGATTCGCGTTTCAATCGAAGGCAGCACGAATCTCATGATCGCTAAGAGCACTCTCCATGAGGACACCATCTCGGAGGCCAACTATCTGAAGGAACATCCTCAGCACAGAAAATGATATAAACACCACCCAATATTGTCCATCCCGCGTCCAGATGTGTTCTGAAGGCGTTGATGTCGAATGGCCGAGCTGATTGGTGACCTCGAAGAGAAGCGAGCTAGGCACAATGCCGATGCTGAGAGGCACAAGAAGCTCCGGGACGAGCTGAACGACAAGACGAAGGAGTGGGCGGAGAAGCGCGACGAGCTCAACTCGCAGGTGAGGAGATTCATCGACGAGGCCAATGCCAGGCGTGACATGAGGGACAAGCTGAACACAGAGGTCAGGGAGGCAAAGGCTCAGAGGGACGAGTGGAACCACAAGTTCAACGACCTCAGCGCCAAGGTGATGGCCCTGAGGCGCGAGAAGATGCCCAAGAGCGGTCTCTCACTGCGCAAGTTCAAGGCGGAGCTGAGGGCTCTCGAGAAGAAGCACATGACCTCTGTGCTGAGCACCGACAAGGAGAGGGTGCTCGTAGAGCAGATTTCCGAGCTCTCTGGCAGGATAAAATCCATGGAGAAGGAGATCGAGCAGTTCTCAGAGGTCAAACAGGCCGAGAAGGATGCGCACGAGGCTAAGGACAATGCTGAGAATTTCCACCGGAAGGTATCAGAACTCGCTGAGAAGGCGCAGATCGAGCACGACAGCATGCTGAAGCTCTATGACGAGGCCGACAAACACAGGAAAGAGGCCGACGCCGCCCAGGAGGAGTTCATAAAGACCAAGCTCGCGGCGGATGAAGAGCATAGAGAGCACATCGAGCACATCCGGCAGGTACACGATTTCGACAAGATCATCTCGGGCATCAGGGACAGGACCCGGAAGGCCCGCAAGGAGAAGGACGATACCTCCGCTAAGAAAGAGGCCGATGAAATCTTCCAGAAGTTCCGGTCGGGGGAGAAGCTCAGCACCGAGGACATCATGGTCCTGCAGAAGTCAGGGTACATGTGACCTGCACCGGAATCAGTCGAAACGGAGGGGTGCGCCAGTTGCGAAAGGCGACGTTCTCGGTTTATATACCGGGGTACTGTCGGACGCCAGTGCTGGGTGAGGATTTCTATTTAAGGGCCACTTCGAAATATTCATATAGCACACCACCAATATATGACCCGGGAAATTTTGGGCTAGTTGTTAGAGTGCATCCCATCCCTTCTGACAAGGCTAGCCCTTCCCTTCCCTTTTTTTGTAACCATGAACGCGTGCGCGCAACCTATTTATCCGATGCCCCTGCTTAAGCGGAAGAGCGACACACATGGTCCTTGAAGGTCTTGGCCAGTCTCTGAAGAACGCTATCAAGAAGATAGCGAACGCATCGCATGTCGATCAGAAGTTGATCAAGGAGGTCGTCAAGGACATACAGAGGGCCCTCCTGCAGGCGGATGTCAATGTCAAGCTCGTCCTGCAGATGACCAAAGAGCTCGAAGAGCGCGCCCTTACCGAGAAGCCCCCTGCGGGGATGAGCTCGCGGGAGCATGTCATCAAGATCGTCTATGAGGAGCTCGTGAAGCTCATCGGCAAGCCTAAGGAGATCCCTGCAAAGCCCCAGAGGATACTGATGGTGGGTTTATATGGCCAGGGGAAGACGACTACGGCAGGCAAACTCGGCAGGGAGCTTCATAAGCGCGGGATGAAGGTTGGACTCGTTGCGGCGGACGTCCACAGACCGGCAGCATACGACCAGCTGAACACGATCGGCAAGAAGCTCAACATACCCGTTTTCGGGGACCCCAAGGAGAAGAACGCCGTCAAGATCGCCAAGAAGGCGATGAGGGAGTTCGAGGGGTACGACGTCATCATAATCGACACTTCAGGCAGGCACTCGCTGGAGGAAGACCTGATCCAAGAGATCAAGGACGTTGCCAAGGCGGTCGACGCTGAGAACAAGATCCTCGTTCTGGACGCTCAAACGGGGCAGCAGGCAGGTCCCCAGGCGAAGGCTTTCCACGATGCCGTGGGCCTCACCGGCGTCGTCCTGACGAAGCTCGACGGCACGGCCAAGGGAGGAGGCGCTCTGAGCGCAATCGCTGAGACTGGAGCCCCGATATGCTATATAGGGGTCGGGGAGCACCTTGAGGATCTGGAAAGGTTCGATCCGGACAGGTTCATAAGCAGGCTTCTCGGCATGGGGGACATCAAGTCGCTGATAGAAGCGGCCGAACAGGTGGTCGACGAGGAGAAGGCCGAGGAGATCACCAAGAAGATGATGTCCGGCAAGTTCACGCTGAAGGACATGTACGAGCAGATGGAGATGCTGCAGGGCATGGGCCCCCTCAAGAAGATCGCCTCGATGCTGCCTGGCCTCGGCGACCGTCTGGGAGAGCAGGACATGGAGAAGACCCAGGAGAGGCTCGCCAAATGGAGGGTCATCATGGACTCCATGACCGACCACGAGCTCGAGAACCCGAAGGAGATCAAGTCCTCGAGGGTCTCGAGGATTGCCAGGGGCAGCGGGACTTCTCAGAAAGACGTCCGGGAGCTACTTAAGCAGTACAGTGCGTCCAGGAAGGCCATCAAGGGCTTCATGGGCAACCGAAAGATCCGCAGACAGCTGATGAAGCAGATGAAGGGCTCGGGAATGGCCACGGAAGAGTGATTTTGTTGAGAAGGTTCATAGTAATTGGCCATCGGGCCATCACATCGGCGGACTTCAAGCTGGACGACCTCTGCGGCTCGACGGGCAGGCTCGACATTCTGCTGAGGTGTGTCAACTCGGCGTTCTTCCTGTCCCACGGGATCAGGAGGGATGTCGAGATAACCCTCATGCTGCTGGGGGAGCCGAATCCGCCCAAGACCATCAGGATCAACGGGTCCGAGGTCAAGTACCTCAACCCAGACGAGCGCAGCACGGCCGCACTCATAAGGAACGCACTGCTCCAGAAAGGCGAGGGGGAAAGGAAGTGCTCTCCCGGGATATTCGTGTCAGAGCGCAGCTACGAAGAGGTCTTGTCGAACATCTCCAAGGAATCGAAAGTGTACTACCTCAAGGAGGAAGGGGAGGACATAAGGAAGGTGCCTCTGGGCCAGGACGTCACATTCGTGCTAGGGGACGACCAGGACCTGACCGCGGTCGAGGAGGAGATCCTCATGAGATACGAGCCAAAGAAGCTCTCCTTGGGCCCGATGAGCTACCATGCGGATCACTGCGTGACCGTCGTCAATAACGAACTGGACAGAAGGTAGTCAGGAACCCAGTCTACAGGGCTGGGCCCATCGGTTCCGGGGCAACTGGGGGCGGGAGTTGGTCAGCGCCGTTGTTCTCAGGCTCGCACTCGTACTTCACGGCAAATCTGCCATTGTTGAATTTTATCGTGGCTGAGCGGAGCTTGCACTTGTATAGCCTGACCTTGCGGCCCTTGTAGACCTCTTTCTCGCGGTCGACACCTATCAGGCCCGCCTGCTCGAGCTCGTGTATCCGCCTGTAGCACGCCGCAATTGGTATCTGGCAGATCTTGCTCAGCTTCTGGGCCGACATAGGGCTGGCATATGTGCTAACGAGTATCTTCTGTGAATAATCGTCCGCCAGAAGTCTAGAGACATCTTTGGAGGCATGCTCGCGCAGTATCATGACGCTCACAACAATCAAGGAAATGCGTGATTTAAGGCAGTTCCCGTCAGGTTATCAGGGATGATAACTGACAGAGAGGCTCCTGGCGGCACTTACTCCTGCGCTCGAGTCCGTGCGTCCAGCTAGTGTCCATATGCAACCCGGAAGTCGCCCATCGCCGCCACAAAAGGATTAATTCCCTCACCTGTATCTACTCCGGGGAATAGAGGATGCCAGTCTGCCCACTCGATTTCAGGTATGGCCGACCCGAGATGAAGCGGATATTCGACGAGGAGACCAGATTGCAGAAGCTCCTCGATGTGGAGGCGTCCCTCGCACAGGCGCAGGCCAAAGTGGGCAACATCAAGCAGGACCATGCCGACATCATCAAGAAGACCGCATCGACGCGCTACGTCAAACTCGACCGTGTCCGTGAGATCGACCAGCAGATCAACCACGAGATAACGGCGGTCATACGCGCTCTCAGCGAACAAGCAGGTGAGAGCGGCAAATTCGTGCACATAGGGGCCACTTCGAACGACATACTCGACACCGCCCAGGCGCTCCAGATCAAGGACGCCATGGCCATACTTGGGGCAGACCTGGACTCCTTCAAGAAGACGCTCGCCAAGAGGGCCAAGGAGCACAGAGACACGATCATGGTTGGGCGGACGCACGGACAGTATGCTCTTCCGATCACATTCGGGCTGAAGGTCGCGAACTTCGCACTCGAAGTCCACAGACACCAGGAGAGGTTGAGAGAGTGCTCCAAACGTGTTCTGGTCGGCAAGATGAGCGGAGCGGTCGGCACTGGCGCGGGCTTCGGACCCAAATCGCTCGACATCGAGAAGGAGGTCATGAAGGAGCTCGGACTGGGCATCGAGGAAGGCCCTACCCAGATAGTCGCCAGGGACCGTTATGTGGAGATGATATCCGTCCTCGCGAACATATCAACCTCTATCGAGAAGTTCGCCACTGAGGTCAGGAACCTACAGAGGGGGGAGATCGCTGAGGTTGCCGAGCCCTTCGATGACAAGGTGCAGGTGGGCAGCTCGACCATGGCGCACAAGAGGAACCCTGTCACAGCCGAGAACGTCTGTGGGCTCGCGCGGATCGTGAGAGGATTCGTCTCGCCAGCGTTTGAGAGTGCGATCCTCTGGCATGAGCGAGATCTGACCAACTCCTCCGCGGAGAGGTTCTTCGTTCCTCATTCGTTCATACTGGTTGACGACATGCTTGCCAAAATGGATAGGCTGTTCGCAGGGCTCGTGGTTAACTCCGCCGTGATGGAGAGGAACCTGGCCCGTGCGGGGAGCGTCATCATGGCAGAGTCGGTGATGGTGGCGCTTATCCAGAAGGGTGTCGGCAGGCAAGACGCGCACGAGATGATCAGAGCCTGCAGCATGGAATCTCAGCGGGCATGTGAGGATTTCAAGTCGTATCTCATGAACAACAAGAGCGTGAGCTCGAGGCTAAGTGAGAAGGAGCTGGACGCCGCCCTGGACGCGAGGGCGTATCTTGGCCAGTCGGGTCAGACCGTTGACAACATACTGAGAATCATCTCCTAGGAAAGGTAGAAATAGCACTCGGATTCTGCATGCGCATCACAAGGGCCCTTAGATCAGCGGCAGATCGCTTCCTTCGCAAGGAAGAGGCCGTGGGTTCAAATCCCACAGGGTCCACTCGAAGTTCTGCCACGCACGGACGCGCGCGTCTGCCTGCGCGAACCGTGGAAAGAAGCTTATGGCAGAATGGAGAATTCAGATGTGGTGACTGGATGGATCGGAATGTCTGTCCCTACGTTCAAAACCCGCTAGAGGGATATCACCCCGTTCAACATTGCACACTCACAGAGCAGCAATGCGACCTCATGTGGGGCGGAAACAGATACCGCAACTGTCCACACTACGCCGCGAGAGTATCGGAAGAGTTGGGAATTTGAGCCTCGCCTCGGAAAAGATCAAAAGGGAGGAAGGGCGGAATCAGACCTGCATCGGCCAGGCACGGAGCCGCGCGTCTGCCTCCGCTAGCGCGCAAAGGCCTTACGGGGAAACGTTCATTCGGGTACGAGGAGGGTGAATCCAATGGTAAGACACGCGAAGCCCAAGCACCGCGCGTACCGCCCATTTATCCGCGCGAAGCCCAAAAAGAAGAAAGCGTGAGGTTTTCGCGGTTTCAAATCCTTGTAGACTCTAGAAAGAAGGGTGTCTGAGCCTCGCCTCGCGAAAGACCATGGGGAAGGAGAAGAAGAGACATAGGGATGAAGATCCCTTTCTGTAGCGTAGGGAATCGTATGACTGCGAGTATTCCTCCCAAAGCCATGAAGTATCTCAAGCATCTTCCTAAGATTGCCACCTGGATACGGACGAACAAGCAGATATCGGGGGGTGAAATGGTCCTTTTCCGGACCCTCTTCCCGGAGCCGTATCGGATGCTCAAGGATGCGTCATACGAAAAGATTAGCGAAGTCATCACGCCGTATCAGGACGACCCTCAATATGGCGAATACGTCCGCGTTGCCTTGTCTCCTCAAGGGGAACAATGGCTGAGGTATGCGCTCGACCTCATCAAGAGATCCTGAGAGGAAGGGGTTTGCGCAGAGCCTCAATTCCGCTCGATCGACGCCAGAGCCTTCTGATTTGGCTGACGACTTATTGCCCTTGAACCGAGACGGCAGGAAAAGCCATTATGCCCTGAGCTCATTCCGCCCCATGGAGAACTGTGCATGAGGTGTACTTCGTGCGGTGTTGAGAATCCTCCGCAAGCAGGATATTGCCTGAGATGCGGCAACAAGCTGGCTATCGAGCAGAGTAGTGAGCCAGCTCCCGCAAGGCAATTCGTAGCCGCGCAAGCCAAGTCCACCATGGACAAGATGCTGGAGACTCCGGGCACCATCGTGCTGGCAATAGGCATCCTATTACTGCTAGTGTCGCTAGTGTTGATTTCAGCTGGTCGATGGTCGGGACTAGGCGTGGCCATCGTCGGCGTCATACTTCTCTTGGTGGCAGTTCAGTTGCGCGGCCATGAGACCCGCATTGCAGCGTCGCAGGCCGAGCGCGCACAATCGGTTCTTCAGAACGGAATCCGTGAGATAGAGGTCGTGAAAATCAAGTGCAGGTATTGCGGGGCTCTAAACCCTGACGGCGCCAGGAATTGCGGGTCCTGCGGCGCAATCCTCTAGACCTCGACTAGTTGTATGGGTGTATCTCTTGTCCTGACGGTCTCGCAGGCATCTGCGTGGCGGCTGAGACATTTCTCGGAAAAGACCAAATCACACCCCGCCGTTCCTTGTCGCATGCCCAAGCGGACCGAGAACGGGCCATTCGATGGCAAACTCACTAGATTCGCCACGAGCCTAGTTCTGCCAGTGGACAAGAGCAGGTCCGGCGAGTGCAATCGATGCGGTGCGTGTTGCATGTTCTTTGTCAGATGCCCTTTTCTCAGGTTCGAGGACGGAAAGCCGAACACGGCGAGATGCGCTGCGTACAAGGTCCGACCTCCTCAATGCAGGAAGTACCCCAGGACAAAGGAAGAGCAGATCCATCTCCCCTGCGGATTCCAGTTCGAGGAATGATCCCCTGGCCCTCATAGGGAAGCTGTCATGGGACCACGGTATCATGTTTGATAAGAACCTGAAAAGCGTCATAAACCCTGAGCACCAATATTCGCGCTGCTGTTCCAATGAAATGCTTAGGGTGCAAGTCGGAGATACCTGACAACTCGGTCTTCTGCAATTCATGCGGTAGGCCCACGAAGGAAGTGGGATTGGAGCCAATAACGCCGCCTAGTGGGTCGCCGACGGAGATCAGGGCGATAATGCTCATGATGTTCTCCTTCATGCTGCTGTTCTTCGGGTTCTTCCTACTGATACCAGCGTACTTCATCGGGTCCTCAATCCTATTCATGGTCTGCGTCGCGATGATCGCAATGGGCTTCCTGATGCTTGTCGCGAGATTCTACATCCTGAGCAAGTACTCGAGGAAGATCGAACAGTTTCGGATCGAGGCCGCCGAGAAGATCAAGTGCAAGTACTGTGGCAGCATGAATCCACTCGACGCTGAGATATGCATAGGTTGCCACGCACCCCTCTAAGAATCATCGGCATGGCCTCTTCTGATGGTCAAGATGAAAAAGCCGTGGCGAAGAGCATTACCAACTGCACCTCGCCTTCCGCATCGGCAACGCCGATGCTCCCCCAGCAAGGCCCAATCATATCAATCGAGCGACTACCGAATCGATTCCCTTTCAATATAATGGTATCACTCCCGAGGGCCCTAGTTTATGACCAAATGCCACCTCATCAGGGCTAGTCGGTTGCACTTTGTTGTCGAACCAAATCCAAATTGCATTTGGGCCACATGTAGAGTAGTCGAACCTTCGAATGGGATGCGAGGCGCCGCCATTGGCTGCAAACCTCTTTTATAGGTGCCCTTCTATTGGAACTCCGCTAGGCTTGACCGGGACGTTCGGCGTGTCCTTCTACACCAAAACCGTCGTCAGTGGGGGTGACAGCTGGGGACGTCGTAACCGAACCGGCGCCAGTCCAGATACCAACAATGAGGCTCTGTCCGATGGGGCTGAAGGTGGCATCTAGGTCCAGCTGGAGGGCGGGATCGAGTGCCTTCGCCGCGGAGATCGGGTCAGGCCCTGACGGGAGCAGCCTTACCGCGAACTCTCAACGCTCACCGGGAAGCGGGGCCGAGGCGGTTTCTGGGTAGCTGACGTTCGGAGAGGTCGGCAACCTCAGTGGCCTAGCACTTCTCGTCCTCTTCTCAGTGAAATGTGAAGAGAGAGTCGAGCACGGTGGGGACCGCAGCGTGACAGTCCCCTTTTACTAGCTCAACCTACCCCAGCGTATAGGCGCCCTCTGGGATTGGTTGCCAACCGCTGAATTGCCGTGTTTCTCGCTCTCAGTACTTCATGGAGAGCCAGCTTCATATCTTTTGCGGGACAGCTCCGCCCAGAGTATCCTTCTCGAAGTCGAAGAGCACTTGGTGGTCACCGTCTAGCTCGACCTCGAGCTTGTGACCCTTTGTGACGACCCCACATTCGTGTGCTGTTATGTCGGATCTCGCGAACTCGTCAATCACGAGCGTTGCCCGGCCAGGTCGACAGGTCACAACGAACCCGCATCCCTGGTATGCGGTGAGCCACTGAACCATATCGACTCCTTTTGGCCTCGGTATCTTTGAGATTTCGACTCTCGCGCCTGCACGACTTGACTCGAGAAGCATTCCGAGTGTGCCCAGCGCTCCGGGGTTGCTGATGTCCTTCCCTGCGGTGAGATAAGGGGCGATCTTGTTCATTGTCCTCAGCTGCTTCCTGACAACTTCCTTGCTCTTCTTGGAGGTTGTATCCCACGAGTATGGCACGCCCTCGGTGAACTGGCCGTCCAGGTCCATGGCGAAAACTACAGGGTCGCCCTCTGAGGCGCCGCTGCTTAGCACCAGCCTCGTCCTATCTGTCTTCCCGAGGATCGCCACATCGATAGAGCTGTACTTCGTGTCCGGATGGAGGTGACCTCCAACCATCGGCACGCCGAACTTGTCGCATGCGTCCCTCATGCCCTCGACGATCTTCGAGCGCACGTCCTCCTTGGAGCATGCCAGCACATTGACCATCGCTAAGGATTGGCCACCCATGGCTGCGATGTCGTTGACATTCACCAGAACTGCACAGTATCCAGCCCAGTACGGATTACGATCTACCAGGTCTTGGACGATGCCATCTGCGGCCATCAGCAGTATCTCTTTGCCGACTTTGATCACCGCCGCGTCCTCTCCATAGGCGGCCAAGACATCGGCGCTCTGCAGAGGTATGAGCCCGGCTGCGACGGTTGAAACTGGTCCTTTTCTGACCACTCCTCTGTACTGCCTGATGGCCTTCACCAGATGTTCCAGCTTCATCATCACTGACTGCTCCCTGTCGATCTTCACGGTCTGCTTCTCACAGCTTCAGCTGTGTTGTCTCCTTCAGGTGCGAGCGCATGTTGAACCGCTCTATTACCAGCTCGGCGAGCACTTGCACGAAATGCTTCTCGAGGTCCTTCTCAACAACTGTCGGTACGTCGCTGTTGGGCACTCTGTATCCCATCCTCGTAAGTATCGCCTTCGCCTCAGCGCGCTCCTCGGATGTGGCCTTGCGCCCCTCGACGCTTCCGCCGACCCCGCATCTCGCTACCTCTATGTCGAAGACAGCTCTCTTGAAGAGCCGCTGAAGCGAGTATGCAGCGAGCGTCGCCCTCTCATCCGGGTTCTTGCCTATCGTTGAGGATATCTCTCCGACGAGCTCGTACAAGCTCTTCTCCCTCGAGGCCGACACAGAAAACACTTTTGCTGGCTTGATGTCCTTTTCCTTCAGGACCTGCATGTCCGCGAGGGCCTTCAGATAGCCGGTGAGCTCGAGCCTGTGCAACTTCACACCTCTCTCCGCCAGCTCACGACAGACTCCGCTGATGGACATCTGATCCTTCTTGAGAATCTCGAGCACCAGCTCCTTCATGTCCTTCTGTGGAGAGAACATTGCATCTGAATTGGTAACAATTCGGATAATAAAACACTTTCGGGTTCTAGAACGCCGGTCCGACGAGCTGCCAGAGTATCAAGAAGAGCACGACGAGCGCGAGAGATATCGCGATGGAGCCCGTGATGCGGTCCTTCTGCTCCTTCGTGTACTTCCTCCCAGACTTGTCCAGAAGATAGCTGATTCCGTCCCTGAAGATGTAGCCACCATCGAGCGGGACCGCAGGCAGCACGTTCGTGAGACCGACCATCAGGTTGAGCCAGAATATCCAGTAGAGTGAGTTCGCCAGGAGCCAGAAGACGCTGTCGGGCATCCATTCCAGGTAGCCCGAGGGCGTGTAGAGGTCAGTCACCGGTGATCGGATAGGTGCGAGATCCAGGAAAGGCAGCGCGATGAGCCTCAGCCACGACCGCGAGAAGTCATCCAGGTTCCGGTCACCTTCGAATGGGCTTGCCAATGTGCTGGAGTAGTAGCTGACATCAACGGCTTCGATGCCCAGGTACAGGAAGCCTCCACCGAGGAACGCCTTCCCGTGATAGCTGTCATCGTTCTTTGAAGGATTGTACTCATCATAGTACTCCCACTTGTCCGAGAGCGTTATCTGTGCGATCGATGAGTTGACAGCGAATCCATCCAGTGCGTCATTGTAGCTCATGACCACACACGGGATTGTCTGGCCGGCTTCCCAGTCGGAGAGTACCTCCGCTATCATGTCCACCTTCGCCAAGGGGGTTCCGTTCAGGGAGACCATAACCATCCCGGCCCTGATTCCTGCATTGTACGCGCCGAAGCCCTCGGCTACAAATGAGACAACGATCCCGTCAACCACCGTAGCGTCCTTGTTCTCGCCCTTATATGCGTAGGAGATATCGATGGTCGCACCAGGTGCGGTGTATACTGGCGAATTGAAGTCCTCTGCTGACTGCACGGGGACGTCATTGACTGAGATGATAACACTACTGGGAGCGATTCCTGCCATCTCGGCGGGCGAGCCCTCAACGACTCCTCGCGCCAGAGCCCCCTCCACGCCCGGCTCCAACGATGACATCATCACACCGGAGAAAAGCCCGAGCACTATCATCGCGATCACGATGTTGCTCGCGGGCCCGGCCGCGAACACCTTCGACCTCTTGCTGCGCGTGGTGTTCTTCAATGCTTCTTCGTCCGGTTCTACGAATGCGCCTACAGGGAACACAAGGAACACGAGCCCAAGCGTTCGCACTTTCATGTCGCCAACGCGCGTCAATATTCCGTGGGCGAACTCGTGCACTATGATCGCAATCACAAGGCCGAGGATGCCGTATCCGACCGGAATCACAGGGTTGATCCCAGGGATGCCCAGTATGAGTTCGGGGGAAGGGGCTCGGTCTACTTGTGTGACTATCGTGGCCTCCCACAAAAGAAGCGTCATGATGATTGCCATCGCCCCTGCGCAGATCCAGAGCGATAGCTTGCCGTAGACCTCCCAGAGGCGTCTTCTGGAGGCGAGACGGTCTATCAGTTTCTTGCCCCGTTCCGTCTTCCACATGATGAAGGGACCTTGGAGGGCCATGCTGTGCTTCTCGAACCATTTGATCCGATTCAGAACATAGACCATGCCGATCCATGCGAGGAAGACGATGAGCGCTATCAGATAACCGTTCATCTGGCGACCTTTGCCCAGCTCATACAGCTTCGGCTATTAATGCGTTTCATCGCGCCCGGGTTGCTTGCCAGAGTCTCCGCCCGCGGCCCCGCGATGACGAGCCCACTCCTCGTCTGAGATCTGGTCGTACACCTCAGCGGCCTCGTCGTGGACGACCGCGCCCGCTTCGTCCATACTCGCGAGCCTGATGATCTGGTCCTTCTTCAGAATCCAGTAGTGTATCCGCCAAAGCTTGCCTTTCTTGAGGAGTACCTCCTCCTGTGTCGTGGTAAGCAGGCCCTCCTCCTCCAACATGTAGAAAACGTCCCGGTCCTCGGATGTAAGCCTGTTGTCGATGACTTCGTCCGCGTAACCAAAGAAGCTCATCAGATACTCCGCCAGGTTCTTCAGCTCCTGGTCGGACATACCCTTCCTCCCGACCGTCTTCTTCAGGGCGCACTCAACCTGTTGCATCGTGACAACAGTCATCCCAATCCCGGCATGAGAACTCTATCCAGAGCTATATACATGTCGAACTCGGAGCGCGTGATTCATCTTGGCAGCTCGGAGGCCGAGATGATCCTCATCCCATCCTGTCTCAGCATGTCCAGGATCCGCCTAGCCCATGCAAGTTTCCTGCGTTTGATCTCAACATCCCTGCCAGTCTTCTTGGACGGATTCTCGAAATCGAATCCCGCAAGGAGTATCTCAGCCACATCCAGTTCGGCGCAGATGCACGCGGCCCTATCCCCGTCGGTGAACCCTCCGAAATTGTACAGCTGCGGCGGGGGAACGCTCTGACATGTACCCACTAGCGGCCCAGCGAACTTGTCCGCATGACGTCGAATCGCAGACTGGTTGTCGCCGTGTGCGTGGAGGAACACCGTCGTCCCTTTCGAGTTCTGATCTATCTGGTCTTCCACGATGCCATCGAGATCGGTCACAATCATGTCCACTTTGAACCCCGATTCGAGAAGCGTTGTTGTTGCGCCGTCCGCAGCGACAACGAACCCATCAAAGACTATGGAGGAAAGCTCGTCTGCAAGACTCCTACTTCCGCCACACAAGAGCACCTGCTTTGGGAAGCCTCGCCTCATCGATTCCATGCTCCCCCGTCCCTTGTCTCCAATGATGGAGGCAAGAAGTCTGGCACTTGCACGGTCTGCTTGTTTGCTGAACCCGAACTCGGAACATATCTCGTCGTACAACGGCATCCACTTGTCGGGCTTCAGGAAATCACGCCCCCTGGACAGGCAATGCCTGTGCCGCCTCCTTCCGTAGGGACGCGTTGAGGACCGAGCTGAACACCGCGATGAGTATCCCTGTGATCATCTCGCCGATGATCACTTTCAGATCGATATCCCCGTAAGAGACGAAGAACGACATAGCGTCGACCGCCCCCATGATGATGAACCCCGTAGCCAAGACAGATATCATCATCACTATGAACGACCACCTTACTTTGCCCGTCTGCAGGAAGGCCGTGACCGACTTGCCCGTCTCGTAGGCGAAGACTCCGAACACGACGAACCAAACCGCGCCCGAAACGAACAGCAGGATCGATATGGCAAGGCTCCTTTCGTCGGGGAGTAGCTTCTCCCTGTAAGCCATTGCCATGTCGTAGCCTATCAGCACTCCTACCACCATTAGGACAAATGACACGATGGCGAATGGAATGACCAGGCTACCCTGACGTATTGCACGTTTGGTTTTGTCAGCGCGCTCCCCCATCCAAGCGGTCCACCTGTACGCCCAGCCGATGAGGTATATTCCGAGAACGACCCCGATGACCCCTGGGGCCATCTGCGATATGAGCGTGATCTCCTCGTAGTTCGAATCGGCGAACGCCACCATCTTTGTGTAGAGGGACAGTGCCCCGAGGATTATCAGGATGAGTGAGATCGGGACAATCCATTTCCTCCTCATCTTCTCATCCTGTAGGGTCTTCATTATCATGTAGTATGTGCCCTCGATGCTCCGATTCTGCTTGACATAAACCCGTTTGACCGAGTCTATCTTGACCCGGGATGAGATGACTGGATATATCGACTCGTCCTCGGCTCCGTCGCTGACAAGGATCGCGCGGTCCGGCTTGACAACCTCGAGAACGTTTTCCAGCTGGTTGGCCAGTATCAGGTCTGATTGGAATCCCACATGTGAGTCCCCAGATATCGTGGCCATCTCGGAGTCCATGCCTCGCTTCACAAGGTCGTCGTACAGCTGCAGCCCCGCGAGGATCGTGTTAGTGTCCACATCTTCAGGATCTGCGAGACCGAGCGCGAGCATCGCCTTGAGGTTTTCCTCACGCCCGATGACTGGGCCGTTTATGGCCGCCTTTGTGCCGAGGTCGTCGTCCCGGTCAACACACAAAACGAGGGTTTTCATCTTCCTTCGAGAGTATGTGCGTTCATGTGTATTTTATATTCGCTTGTTGTCGACTGACTGGTCATTGGCTCCATTCTGACAAGCCTTATATAATGACCTGAGAATCATCTCTCGATGGCCAAGAAGGCCGACGAGGCAGAAATAAAGAAGGAGTGCCCGAGCTGTGGTCTTGGAGTGGCACTCGATTCGAAGATGTGCGAGTTCTGCGGATGGGATTTCGACGAGGAAGACGAGTGGATTCTCCAGATTGAGAAGCTCGAGCGCGACCTGCTTCTGGAGAAGCAGAAGTTCGAGCCTGGTTCTGTCGAGGACAAGATCGAATCGACTCTGAGATCTCCCTTCTTTCAGAAGACCGAGGAGCAAGAGGCTGGGAGCCATCCCAAGTCCTCGGCAAAGCCTCCGCAGAAAATCCCGCCAAGCCCCGGACCCTCGGTCAGAGAGACGAAGGCCTCTGGTGTCAAGGTCGTCAAACCTGTTGATACGGTGGAGGAACCGAAGCCGGTCATCCGCACAACGACCCGCCCCCCAGCCCCGCCTATGGCACAGACACCGAAACCTGCGCCCGCCCCCGCGAAACCGGTAGCTTCGGTTCGCGAGGAACCAGAAGTAGCTCCGGAGGCGCCGAAAGCCCAGGCACAGAAGACCAGAAGGACGAGAGTAGTCAGGAAGGTCAAACAGGCCTGATCTTTTTGCAGTCAGGATGATTGGAGAGAGTCTCAGTTGACCGTTTGGATTAAGTACGCACTCATGGATTACTTTCCTTCCCGCGAGGCTAGATAGATTGCGCATTAGATGGCATGGCCACTCCTGTTTCGAGATCGATGGCAGCGTTAGGGTGGTGACTGACCCGCACGACGGGAAATCGTTAGGCATTCCCCCGCCGAAGGTCAAGGCGGATCTAGTGCTGATATCTCATGACCACTTTGACCACAACTGTGCGAGGGTTGTTCAGGGGACTGATTCGGCGGTCGTGTCCAGTCCCGTCATGACCGTAGAACGCGGAGTCAGGATAGAGGGTATCGAGGCGGCTCACGACTCCGTCGGGGGTGCGAAAAGAGGCAAGATGACCCTCTTCAGATTCGAGCTGGACGGTATCAAGTTCTGCCACCTTGGGGATTTGGGCCACACGCTGGATGAAGAGACTGTCGACAGGATAGCGCCCATCGATTTTCTGTTCGTTCCAGTGGGAAGTACTTTCACGATAGGGCCGGAGGCGGCCATGGAGGTCGTCCGTAGCATCGGGCCGAAGGTGGCAATACCGATGCATTACAGAGTACCTGGGCTCGGGATAGCGCTCCAGCCGGTCCAGGGTTTCCTGAAGCACTTCGATCAGGCCAGTGTTAGGAAGGTCGGGAATGAGGTGGACTTCTCACCCGATGATCTTCTGCAGTCGGGCACCGAGATATGGGTCTTCTCCGGATGATATTGTCAGTATAATCCGAGACCGTCTTCCAGCCGACCGAGTTCGATTGGCGTGGACCGAAACCCTATGAACGCGCCTTTGCTGTTCGCCACTGCACACGCTCCAAGGTAAGGTGTGCCGTAGTTCAGTGTGGCGATTGCGGCGGGCACCTTGAAGAAGTCGGATAGCTCCTTGAGCTCATCCTTAGATGTCAGCGGGTGGCAGATAATCCCCTTTGATGTCGCGATACAAGCCGAGCCGACGGTGTCGATGCCCGCGACGCTGCCTCGACGCGCCTCGACACCGAGCACGTCCTCGATCAGCTTGAGCGTGTGGCTCGCCGCTCCGGGGTGCACTAGGGCCGCTTTGTCGTTCACGAGGATGTTGTTCCCCGCAGCGTTGACCTTCTCCTCCATCTTGCCGACGCGCAGGCTCTTCGGCAGCTTGGCCAGCTCGTGCTTCTCGACGAAGTTGGTCACGATAGCACCATTCGAATTCATCGCGACCAGTGAGCCTACGATGGTTCCCCCTGCGATGTTCGTGGCGATTACTTGCACATCAAGTGTCCTGGCAATTTCCTTGACGATTTTCGGCTCAGCGGACTCGGTCACAATTGCGAGTTGCTCGCTCGCGACGCAGTACACCCCCACATACGGGTTGCCGGTAATATCACCAAGTCGGAGCATCCAGCCAGTACCTCGGTAAAATCATTCCTCAGGAAGCGAGACTTCTATGAGGCCGTCCTCGAATCTGATGACCTTGACCCTGACCTTGCTCGGAGGGTTCTCTATGCCCCTCGACCAGAGGAGCTCATTGAGACGGTAGTCGACCCAGACGTCCTTCTGCTCCTCCTCTTCGGCGCTCCTGCCCTTCTGGCCCATATGCTTACGAACGAACTCTTTGATCTCCTTGATTGCCCGAGGGGCTCTCTTTGTCTTCGGGACCCTTTTCGTTACCGTCAGCGGGATTGTGAAAACTCTCTCTAGTTCTTCGACCATAGTATGACCTCACACCTTCAGTTTCGTCCTTCTCCAGTTCCTTCTCTTCGGGTGCCTCAGGAAGTTCCTGTTGGTTCTTATCATGACCCACGCGGGAACGCGTCTGTTGCTCTTCGTCCTCGCCATGAGCCTGAGCTTCCTGGCGTGCGGTTTGTGCTTGGCCATCCGGTCATCTCCTCTCAATCTTGATCTCGCGCTTCTGCGGCATCACCTTGCGCAGGATCTGCCTGAGCGTGTAGTCGTCTATCTGCTGCGTTATCCTCCCAGCTTGGACCAGCATGATCAGCTGGTTCTCGACGCTCTCGACGATGTCCGGGCGGGTCATGCGGAGGTTCGCTAGTCGCTCCCTGGCCTCAGGCGTTAGCAGCTGACGCATCAGCATCTGCTTCTGGGCGTCAACCTGTTTTGCCTGCTCCCGGGCCACGGTCTCCTGTTGCGCCTGCAACTGGAGCTCCTGCAGCTTCCTCTGTCTGAGAACCTCGAGCTCATCCTCATCTGGCATTTCCGTTCACTCAGACGTACTTGGTCAGCTCAGGGTTCTGCGCCGCCATGTCCTTCAGTATCTGCGTGGACAGATTGTCTATCATCTTCCTCGCCTTTGGCGTGACTACCCTGCCGCCATCTTTCTGTTTCTGGACCAGCTGGCTCTTCTCCAGCTGCTGGACAGTGACCCTTGAGATAGACCGCGAACCGCGCACTGCCCTGTTCGGCTTTGAGCCGCGGTCTGCCTTTCCCCCGAACTTCGCCGCGAGCCTGGTGGTCCCTATCGGACCTTCGACGTATATCTTCCTCAGGACAGCGGCCATTCTCGTGTGCCACCAGTCGATGTTGACGGGGCTCTTCTCCCTGTGCCTGCCGGTCTTCACATAGGCCGCCCAATCGGGGGCTTTGATCGTCTCCATGTTCTTGAGCTCTGCCGCTATCTTCGGTATGAGCTTGTCTGCGGGCACATCAAACGCTGTAGCCATCTGCATTCCTCGGCGAAATGAGACCTTTCCATATGCTGGAATGGTGCCACCAGAGGGTGGCAAACCGCGGATAAGTTGGTGCTCATATTTAAATGCTTCCTGGTTAAGTGATGTGCCAGGCACCACGCCAGCATGTCCCTTTCCGCGCCTCTGGACGACCCTGAAAAGGCAAAGGGTTTTTGACAGGACAGCGCCTTGCCGCACCGATGAACATCGTCGTAGGCATCTCAGGCGCATCAGGCATAGTCTACGGCGTGCGCCTGCTTGAGAACATGCCCTCGAAGCGAACCGTCATACTCTCCGAAGAGGCTGAGAAGATCGCCCGGGTCGAGCTGGGGATGACAAGGGCGAGCATCCACAAGCTTGCTGACGCGCACTACGACAATGACGACTTGTTCTCGCCGCTCTCGTCTGGATCGGTCAGGTTCGACTCCATGGTGATAGCTCCCTGTAGCACGTCTACGATGTCCAAGATAGCGTGTGGCATAGCTGACAATTTGATGACCAGGATCGCCTCAGTCGCGTTGAAGGAACGGAGGAGACTGGTATTGGTCATCAGGGAGACACCACTCTCCTACATACACCTTCAGAACATGGAGAGGCTGGCAGCTGCGGGCGCAACCATCATGCCCGCCAGTCCGGCCTTCTACCCCAAGCCCGAAAGCGTCGATGAGATGGTTGACTTCGTAGTAGGACGCGTGCTGGACGAGCTTGGAATCGACAACGACCTCTACCGACGGTGGTCCGGGAAACGACCTACTGGAAATCGTGGGTCTCGTCGAACTGCTCGCTGATCGCCTTGAACTGCGATTCTGTGAGCTTCTTCTTGTCCACGGACAGTATTATAGTGGACCTGTGCGTCGAGGCCAAGTCGTTGATCTTCTTGATGAAGTTCAAGACCTTCTCGAATCCGTTGAACTCTATGAGAGTGTCCACACCCTCGATCATGACCCCCGCGCCTTTCGTGGTCATCAGGAACGTCGATACGATCTCCATCGGATCCCCATCGAGGTCCTTTGGGTTCACGTTGTCGATGTCGGTCGTCGAATCGGAGAACCACTTGATCTCGACAGATTCCATGTCAAAGTCCGAGCGCACCTTGCCCGGGAATTGAGTCGTAAGGCACATCGCCTGTCTGTCGGTCTTTCCCAGGGCCCTGATCATCGTGAATGCGTTGTGCGGATCCTCGTCCACAATCAGGTAGTTCTTGCCCGGGACGACCTGCTCCTGGAACGCCCCGCACTTCGTGCACTGTATGCTGTAGCCGTCTTCATTGCCCGAGTACAGGAACGACTCGCCACAGGCCTTGCACTCGATGGAGCGTGTGAGCTGGGGGAAAAGCACCGCGCCGCACATGGGGCAAGTCTGGGCCCTCTCGGCGCACTTCACGTGCATGGTCGCGCCACAGCTGCACTGGAATATGTCCAGGGTCTCCTCGATGGGCATGTAGCATGACTTGCAGAGCCACTCGCCCTCCTTGGCCTCTGGTTCCAGCATCGCCTGCTTGATCTCGATGCTCGACTCGTCCGGTATGTTGAGCGCAGCCCTTCCGTACATGATCTTGGAGAAGAAGTGCTCGGCGATGACAGCAAGCGGCAGAACCACGTACAGATATCCTGCGAAGATGTAGGTGTTAGGCGACGAGAATGCGAACAGGAACGGCAGAACATAGAGCACGACGCAGACTGCAGCAAGCGCGATAGCTGATACCCAAACGACGATCAGAGGCTTCGCGTATTTCCTGAACTTCTTCGGGTGGAGTTTCTCGAACTTGTCGAAATCCCTGCTCGGGGTCCTGAGTATCAAGAGCAGACATATCAGCAGCGCCACGAAGGCTATCTGCTGGTTGTCCATGATCGAGAAGACCCTGTATGTGACCTTGTCCGAGATCGGATCGAGGGCGTTCGCGTCCCCGCTGAAAGAATACCACATTATGTCTCCCATGGGAGTCCTGATGGCGCTCATATCGCCCTCTTCCAGGTGCGGACTCGAGAAGCTGCCTACGACGAACGCGGAAACCCTCAGGTCGATCGTGCACCAGCCGTCATGCCTGTACCCCGTTGCGGCCGCAACAGATACGCTCAGGGCTTCGTACAATCCCTCTCCAGCCTCTACCTCTCTGCTACTCATGGATCCTGAGCCCTCGAAGGACAGTGTGAACGAAATCGGGTCGGTTGCCGAGAACTCCGAATCGACGAGCCCCGAAGTGTGGTCGAGGACATACGCATTCGACTTCTCCGAGAAGTTGGTAGTCGAATCGACGCTGAAGCCCCAAACTATCTTGCCCAACATCTGGCTGCATACTGCCTCCAGGAAGCTTCTGACCTCCTCGACCCCCATCCACTGGTCCCCGCTATCATCGAACATGTCGAAAGTGGCCTCGCGGACGTAGCCGGCCGTGTCGCCCGAGTAGGTAACCGTCACCGTGGCGGAGCCATCAAGTGAGGTGAGCCCTGAGATCAGTATCCTGCCCTCTATCGCCATCTCGTTACCCAGTCCTTGGGAGCTTGCAGGGGCGCTAGCGATGAGCAGCAACGTTACCGACATAACCGCCGAAATGAGAGCAGAGATTGACCTCATGATACCAGGCGATGATATCAGGACAGCCGAGTCTTAATGCTTTCGAGCCTTTTCTCCGCGCCTGACACGTTGTAGCCGTCCAGGGGCGTACCAGTTCCACTTCTCAAGCATCATCATGATGGCGGGGACTAGGTAGATCCTGATTATCATGGCGTCCAACAGTATGGAGAATGACAGGGCGAACCCGAACTCGCGCAGTAGCGCAGTGCTCGAGAGCATCATGGTGCCGAACGCGCCGGCCATCACGAGCCCGCACGCAGTGATTATCCCGCCAGTCCTCTCAACGGCCGTCTGTATCGCCTGTTCGTCAGTCTTACCCTTCAGGACCTCCTCCCTGATCCTCGTGGTCAGGAAGATGTCGTAGTCCATGCCCAGTCCCATGGCGATCACGAACAGTATGAGAGGTATCATCCAGAGCACTGGCACTCCGTCGATGTACTGGAACACTATCATGGTCACCGCGATGGTCCATATGACGTTCATCAGGACCGTCATCACCAACCTGACCGGTATCAGAAGTGACCCCAGCACAAACATGAGAACGAGGAAGATGCCTATGATCACGATTACCCTCATCGTGAAGAAGTCGTCGGCCACGCTCATCGAGACATCGGACATGCTCGCGGTCGAGCCGCCTACAAGCACTTCGGTTCCGGTCGGGAAGATGCCGTTGTTGTCGCTCGCCTCACGGATGAGGTCGATCGTGTGTATTGAGTGAGTTGTGAACGGCTGGTCCTGGAGCACAACCGTCAGCATGATCGTCCTGTTGTTGCTCCCGAAGGTGTTCTCTATCGCCAATTGATATGTAGCCAGCTCGTCCTGACTCATATTCTCGAGATAGGACTCATTCACCGGCGAACCGAACGGCCGAGTTGGGCCTGAGACGCTCCTGACGTTGTCTATGGCGTCGACTCGCTGACAGTAGGTTTCGAGCTCCGCCGCAGCTTCCGGGGTCAATGAGCCGTTCACTATGATTTCATCCTCGTACTGGACGACGATGTATGTGGGCAGAATCTTTCCCGAACCGAAGCCGGCGCCTAATGCGTCGATACCCTTCTTGCTCTCTGCGTTCGGCAGCCCTGCGATGAAATCATAGCTCGACTCGACAGAAAGGAAGATGTAGACCGCCGGGACGGATATGAGGAGCGCCGCGAGGACTATCGCCTTGCGCTTGCTGAGCGCGAACCTCGCGCTTCTCCTGAAGTAACCACCTCCAGCTGCCTCCTTCTTGTTGTGGAGTGCGGTCGCCTGCTCGATCGTGTGCGGCCAGAACACCTTGTCGCCTATGAGCATCAGCAGAGATGGCAGCATCGTCAGAGCGAACAGCAAGGCCATGCCCACCGCGACGACGAGCGCCATGCCCATCGACTGGATCAACGTGTAGCTGGCAATCATCAGTGCCCCGAATCCGATCATCACCGTGGCGCCGCTGGTCGTGATGCTTTCGCCCGCCCACATCAAGCTCGTGCTCATGGCCTCCTCCTTCGACCGACCAGCGACCCGTTCCTCACGGTACCGTGACATGATGAATATGCAGTAGTCAGTTCCTGCTCCCATCATGACCGTCAGGACGATGGTCATGACGCTGTAGTGGATGCTCATCACGTGGCTTCCAAGAAGATAGATGAACGCGGTGCTGAGCAGGTACGCCATGCCCACGGTCATCAGTGGGATCCAAGGGGAGACTGCCGACCTGAAGTAGAGGCCGACGAGCAGGATGATGAGGACTATAGTCGCGGGCTCAATCCTGCCGGTGTCCTCTTCGACGGCGTCCATAATGTCGACGTTGAGAGCCGGATCCCCGGACACAAAGACCTCGGTGGTGCTTCCAAGGACAGGGTCCTGAAGCAGCTGCGTTCTCTGCAGGACCAGAGTCCGCAGGACGCGGACGTCGTCCTCAGCCTCTTCCGAAGAGCTGTTAACTGAAAGCGAAATCACCATGAGCATCGTGTTGTTCTCGGGGCCTGTTTCTGGTCTCACATTCACATATGGTTCCACCAGGAAGCTCGGCACCCCTGGCAGTTCATCGAACTCAGTAGAAGGATCGAACACGATCTGGTAGGCCATAGAGGCGGCCTCCGCCATGCTCGGGTTCGGTCCTAGGGCCCAGACAGAGTGCAAGAAGGTGGGGTCGAGACCGCCTTGCTGAGCGACCATGCCGATTGCGAAGAGGGTGACATTCTCGTTGTACCAAACGCCGCCGACCTGTGCATAAGCACCGTTGTACGCGACAAGGCCGAGACCCTGGTTGAGCGCGACAAAGAACAGGCCAGTCTCTCCCATCGGCGCGAAGTATGAAATTGCGGCTGCGTCCACAATCGGCTGCAGCTCAGAGAAATTGGAGGCAAAAGGCTTCGTTGGAAGCCAGAAGTCGTAGAACGCGTTCGCATAGCCCATCGTAAGCGCCACGGTCGGCCCGTCCGCTCCTGATGCCAGAGTGGCATTCTCTATGTCGGATATGACCATGAGCCGGATCTCGTCGTCGCTCAACATGCCCCCCGTGGCGTAGATGTAAGACCAGTGAGCGTATGCGATGGAAGTCGGAGTCAGGTAAAGAAGTGAGGCCGACTGATTCGCCTGATCGTAGAGCGAGAACAACGCCGGGGCTGTCTGGTACCCGATTTGAGCATAGTATTGGTAAATGCTGTCCCACATGTAGTTGACACTCAGGACTCCGCGCATACCCCCATCGGTTGCGATGGCGTCTGCCATGTCCAGTGTGAAATCTCTGACATGGTTCCCAAGGATGTTGGACTGGTCGCTCTTCATGACTATCATGATTGTGCTCGGAGCAACTTCTCCCGCGAAGTTCGCGTCTATCAGTTCCTGGGCCTCCATTGCCTCGAGGTTATCCAGACCAGTCTCGGTTTCGCTGTAGACCACGACCTCGTTGATCTTGAATATCAATGGGAATGTGTAGAAGAGCACCACGATCCAGACAGCGATGACTAGCTGGTAGTGCTTGACAATGAATTTCGCAAGGCGTGCGTACATCCGAGATCACCGTGTGCCGGAACAATGCTGTGGTATCGAGGGTATCTCCCCGAAGTTCCTTGGCTGGTATATGCCTTTCTGTGTGAATTCAGCAGAGTATAGCGGTGCTACTCGAGATAGACCGCGGGCCTTCCAGGCTTGGCGAACCTGGCCTTCCCTTTCGAATCTATGCGGTCAGGGTCCGATGCCGAGAACACTAGGACCTCACAGCCGAATTCGCGCTGGAGGAAAGGCACGCTCTTCTTCAGGACCTCCAACTCGTCGATCGATGCCCCCAGCGCCCTCCTGTCCTCTGGAGATGCCTTCGCGACGTCCATCGCGAGGTCCTTCGCGTAGGCAGGTATCTCCTTCTTCTCCTCTGCGCTCTTGGCGGACGCCATCGCCTTCTTGATCAGTGCGGAGATGTCCGGCCTGCCCTTCGTGACTGCCAGGGCGTCCGCGAGCATGTCGTGCTTCCACTTCGGGGACGTCATCACGACAACCTTTGAGGGTTTGATCTCGGTCACCTTCAGGATCTCCGTGATGTCATCCAAGAGCCTCATCACGAGGCGCTCCTTGGCTTCCTCACGTATGACAGAATCGGACATCGATCCCGGAGGGAGTTGCACTTGCGAGACGAACGGCTTCTTCCCGATGCGCTCCCACATCTCCTCGGCGATGTGAGGCGTAACCGGGGCCATGAGTGGGACGAGTCTCTCGAGGGCTGCCATGATGACCGACTTGTTCTTACCTCCCCTTCTCACATACCATTTCAGGTCCTGGGGCATTTCGAAGTAAACTTCGTTGACGAAGGCCCTCAGGTCGAAATCCTCCATGTACTTGTGGAGTCCCTGCAAGCGGCTCTCCATCCTGGCGCCGAGCCAGGCGTCGATCTCAGAACTGTCCGATGTTGTGACTGACCTGAGCTCCTCGACGGTCGCCCACAGTCTCTCGAGCCTGTCCCTGTAGCCCTCGACCTTCTCGTCCTCCCAGGCCACGTCGACATACAGAGACGCTATGTGCGCGTAAAAGAGGCGCATCGCGTCAACGCCGAATCTTTCGGCCGCGTCCGGGATGGGCTGCGCACCGCCCTTCGACTTCGATATCTTGCCACCTGTCGCAGTGATGTACCAGTTGACCAGAATTCCCCTAGGCCAGTGCTGTGGCCTCAGGACTGCTACGTGGTTCATGAGGAATACCGGGAAGTGGACCGTCATGTGCTCCTTCCCGCCCAGGTTGATGTCGAGCGGATACCAGTACTCGAACTCGCTTCTTATCGATTCGATGACATCCTTCGAAGACCCCGTGCTCTTCGCCACTGACGCCCCGTCCCCCTTTCCTAGCAGGACGTAGTCGAAGAACTCCTCGTCCATCTTCTCGGCCTGGATCTGTCCGCTGTTCGCGTACATCGACACCACATAGTATACAGGATAGAGTGTGCTATCTGCTATCGCTTCGATTATCCATCTCTGGTCGAACGGAAATCGCGTACCGAGCCAGTTGCCCATGCGTACGCAGGCCCTCTCGCGGTACCACTCAAGTACGTTCTGGATATTGTCATAGTACTCTCTCGGGAGGATCTTCATGGTCAGAGCTTGTTCTCTGGATCTCGCGGTGAGTGCCGGGTTCGCGTAATCGATGAACCACTGGTCCGGTATCTTCTTGATGAAGACCTTCGCCCCGCACCTGCAGATCACCTCCTCAGAGAGGTCGTGAAACACATCGGCTTGACCGGAGGAGAGCATCTCCTCCCGCATAGCGTCCTTGGCCTGTTCTACAGGCCGCCCCGCGTATTCCCCGCAGGACTTGTTCATGACACCTTTGTGGAAACCAGTCTTGTATACTTCCTTCGTTGCGACATCCAGCTTCGGGTCTGAGAGTGAGTTTATCCCCATTTTCTCGGTTATCTCGACAGCCGGCAAAGGACCCCAGCCAGGAGTATCAATGATTGGAATGGGACCGGCTTCTTCGATCATCTGATCGGTTATACCGTATCGATCCCTGGTAGCCTTGTCCTTCTTCAGTTCGACAAGACCGATC
>MGVW01000035.1:104007-172748 GCA_001800675.1 Euryarchaeota archaeon RBG_13_57_23
CGTCTCCAATCCGACATGAAGCCGAATCGCATCCAGTAGTCGTTGATGTAGACCTGGTTGAAGAACCGAACGACCTCTGCGGGACTTGAGAGCTTGGTGATGGTTTCTTCGTCGCATCCGTTCGCCTTCAACATCTCAATCGTTGCGGGATCTCTTCGCTCAACGCGCTTGGCGAATGTTATCGCCCCGTTGCCTGTCGCGTGCGTCCCAACCGGGAAGAGCACTTGGTGGCCCGTCATCATCTTGTATCGAACCACGGCGTCTGAGAAGGTGTATCCTCTCATGTGGCCGACGTGAAGATATCCGGTCACGCCGGGGTAGGCGAATATCATGAAGAACTTCTTCTTGCCTGGAATCGGCACCGACTCGTTGATCTTGGCGTCATACCAGGCCTTGCGCCATTTCTCCTCGATGGCGGTGAAATCAACACTCATCCTGAAAGCCAGCAGGGCAGAGAATACCTGATGCAGATAAAAGGTTTCTCGGCTCGACGCTCGCAATCACGAGAAAACACCAAAGGTAGACAGGGCGAAATTTCGTCAAGCGAGAATGAATGAGATAGTGAAGTCCTCGCACGGAAACGGCCACAGAACCGATGTCGCGCCAAGCGACATAGAAATGGGACGTGCGCGATCGGAATCTGCACGGATCTGGAGGATCAATCCGCGCCGCTGGGGCGCGTTACTGAGCGTTAGAAGGTACGTAGCCAGTAGTGCGAGTATGACATTTTCCGACGAAATGAGACATTTTGCATATTAATATATACCATCGGCTGACATATGTTCCTTTTGCGTCAACAAATCGGGATGGGATGCACACAATGTCTGACCCGTTGGAGAGCGAGCGGATAACGATCCGCCTCGATGCAGATGACCTCAAACTGATAGATGAGTTCATCTCGAACAGCAATGAGTTCTCCAACAGGTCGCAACTAGCCCGCACAGCCGTGCGCGCATACATCGAGATGCGCGCGGGTGCGGGTGAGGGAACGAAGGGAAGGCCGAACGAGATCGTGGTGCAGATGCCGCTGCTCGTCCTCGACACAATCAGGCAGCTCGTGTCCGAGGGCGTGTACAGCTCTGTATCCGAAGCGATCGCCGATGCTGCGAGGCACGAGTTCCTGCACGAGGAGCACGTGGAAGGACTCAAGAAAGATGCCAACGAGCAACGGAGCGGCTTCAAGATCGTTCCAGACGAGTAATGACCGTTTTGTGGGGCGCTCTGACCGGCGGTGGGGACTCTCCCAAGAGAGTCGGCCATCGACAGGTCCGGGAGTGACGGAGGCCGAAGGGATGACGGCGGAAGGGAACAGAACGGAAGAACTGATAAACGCAATAGGCACAAGCCTGGGAGAGCCATCAGTTGCAGTCGTTGGCTGCGGCGGAGCTGGTTCCAACATCGTGCATGGAATCTACTGGAAATCGAACAGAGTGGAGACCGTGGCGATAAACACGGACGAGGAGCGTCTGAGGGCCATCGATGCCCACAAGAAGGTGCTCATCGGGAAGGATGTATCGTTCGGGCGAGACGCGGGAGGATACCCAGAGGTGGGCGAACACTGCGCGGAGAAGGCGAGGGAAGTCATCCGCGAAGCGCTCAAGGGATACGACATCGTGTTCGTCGTCGCGGGCATGGGCGGTGGGACTGGCACGGGCGTTGCGCCTGTGGTTGCCAGCGTCTCCAGAGAGATCAATGCAGTCACATTCGCAGTACCCATCACACCATTCGATCACGAGGGTGAGCGAAGGAAGAAGATCGCATCAGACGGAGTCGCCAGGCTGAAGGAACAGGCGAACTTCACGGTCGTCCTCGACAACAACAAGGTAATCGAGCTAGCCGCGGACATGCCCATGAGCGAGGCTCTGAAGATCGTGGACAGAAGCGTGCTTCGCATCATTGAGTCAGTGTGTTCTCAGACGAGCTCTTATGTCAGCAACATGGTGCAGGACATAATGGGATATTCGGACGCAGTGGACGAATCGGCCCCGACACCGCCTAGCGACCTGCAGGAAGAGCACATGATCCATGCAGATTTCGACACGATGTTCGACAACTTCGGCCCAAGCATGTTCGGATAAGCAACTGCAAGGCGAAACGCACAGGCGCTCGCATTGAATAGGCCTCCGATCTGCTGGCGCATGTGCGACGCAAAACCTCTTACGTGTTCTATCACCACATGTCGGACTGGCCTTGCGAATCGCAAATGGTTTCTAGCCGCAACCGGTTTAGAGAAGCGTGAAGGTCGGTTTCGTCGTCAACCCAGTAGCCGGGATGGGAGGAGCGGTCGGCCTGAAGGGAACGGACGGGGCGGACATACTGCGCGAAGCTGTCGCGAGGGGTGCTCAGAGAGTATCACCGCACAGGGCAGAGGCTGCGCTCAGAGCCATCAAGGACAGGGGGCTGGAGATCGAGTTCGCCACCTGTGGTGGCGAGATGGGCATGGCCGAGCTCGAATCTGCCGGATTGCGGGGGCGGGTCGTTCATATCCCAGGCAGCCCCTCTTCACGGACCGACACGGTCAGGGCCGGCAAGGCGTTCCTAGCTGAGAACGTGGACCTGATCCTCTTCGCAGGAGGGGACGGGACTGCGAGAGATCTACTTGATGCCGTTGGCAGTGCGATCCCGCTTGTTGGAATACCGAGCGGCGTGAAGATGCATTCTGCGGTCTTTGCGCTCACGCCAGAGGCTGCTGCGGACTCGGTGGAGGCGTTCGGCAAATCGGGAACTACAAGAGAAGCCGAGGTCATGGACGTCGATGAGGAGAGCTTCAGAGAAGGAGTGCTCCAGGCAAAGCTTTTCGGATATGCAAGAGTGCCAGATGACACTACGCACATGCAGTCCAGCAAGATGACTTACCACTCCGGTTCAGCCGACGATGAATCCGAAGAGCTGGGCCAGTACGTCGCCGAGTCTCTCGAGAAGGGCGTCGTATATATCATCGGCCCCGGCAGCACAACCGAGTCGATTGCAGGACACCTTGGCCTCCGAAAGACCCTCTTGGGGGTCGACGTTTATCTTGATGGAAAGACGCTCGCTGAGGATGCCTCCGAGAAGACTATCCTGGAACTCCTCGCCCAACACAGGGACGCGAGGATTGTGGTCTCGCCGATCGGCGCCCAGGGGTTCATATTCGGCAGAGGCAATCAACAGATATCGCCTCGCGTCATCCGCAAGGTGGGGGTGGGGAACATCATGGTAGTCTCCACACCTACGAAGCTCAGAAACACGCCGATCCTAAGAGTCGACACAGGGGACCTGACTCTTGATGAAGCTCTAGGGGGTCGGAGAAAAGTGCTGACTGGCTACAAGAGGAAGAAGCTGGCCACAATCGAATGAGCTCACGTGCCTGAAGTCTCTTTAGCCAGAAGCATCTGCCAGTTCTCGTCGATCGTCTTCTGTATCGAGGCGATCTCCGCGTCCGTCAAATGCGAGAACCGTCCCTGGAATTTCAGGTACTCGGACACTGGCGTGCCCTTGCCTTTCCTCGTGATCCTCACCTTCCCATTCTCTATCTCGTACAGGGGGAACGCGTGCGTGTCAACCGCCAGCCTGGCCACCTCGACGATATGCATCGGATTCATGCGCCATCCGGGCGGACAGGGGGACATCGCGTGTATGAATCTGAACCCTTTGACCTCTCTCGCCTTGACCACCTTCTTGATGAAATCCTCAGGGTGCGCCACGGACACGGTCGCTGCGTAAGGTATCCTGTGAGCCTGCATGATCGCCATGATGTCCTTCTTGGCTTCGTGCTTGAACCCGTGCGTGGAACCTACTGGCGTCGTCGTGGTCCATGCGCCCCAGGGCGTCGAGCCGCTCCTCTGGATTCCGGTGTTCATGTACGCTTCGTTGTCGTACATCACATAGATGCCGTCCGTGCGCCTCTCAGCGGCGCCGGACATGGCCTGAAGACCAATGTCGACAGTGCCACCGTCCCCCGCGAAACCGACGATGGTAACGTCCTTGATGCCCTTGGCATCAAGAGCCGCCCTCAGGCCAGACATTGCAGCCCCCGTCGCCTCGAACGCGGTGTAGAGCAGCGGGACCTTGAGACAGTTGCTTGGCCAGTAGCCCGGCATGACCGCCCAACAGCATGCCGGGATGGAGAGTATGGTCCTTTCGCCCAGGCCTTTCAGGAGGTACCTCATGACGAGGTTGGCTCCACAGCCTGGACAGCCGGTGCTTCCGGGGAAGGTGAACTCCGGCTCGGGGATCGTCGGCTTGCCCATCATCGCCACCTCCTCTGCAGCCCAGCGACGTCGACCCATTCGACCTCGTCCTCGGCTCCTCGCCTCGAGACCACCTGGATGTCCTCGAATATCCTCTCAAGTATGCGCGGAGTGATGTCCCTGCCTCCGAGGCCTGCGATATAGTTCTTCATCACTGGTCTTTTCTGAACGGAATACGCTGATGCTCTCGCCTCCGTGAACATGGCACCCGCGGCTCCGAACGTGTAGCTCCTGTCCAGCACCGCCATGCCTTCGACCTTGCCCGCTAGCGCCCTTATCTCGTCGTGAGGGAAAGGTCGGAACGACCTGATCCTCGCCAGCCCGACCCTGTGTCCCTTGGCGCGCATGGAGTCCACGACATCCTTCGCGGTCGCGGCTACGCTGCCAGCAGCCACTAGAACAACATCCGCGTCGTCGCACTCGTAGCGTTCCAGCAGTCCTCCGTGCTCCCGCCCAAAGATGCTCTTGAACTCCCTTTCCACCCTCAGGACCCTGTCCCTGGCAGCCTTCATTCCGAGCATCGCTTTGTACCGGAACTCCATGTATTGATCCGGCTTCACCAAGGACCCGAAGCCCATCGGTTTCCCGACTTCGATCTTCAGATCTGGCGAGTACGGCGGCAGGAAGGAGTCCACGAGTTCCTGGTCCGGGAGGTCTACCGGTTCCGAAGTGTGCGACTGTATGAACGCATCCATGATGACCATGGCCGGCAACATGATCCCGCTGCTCTCGCAGACCTTGTACGCCATGATTATTGTGTCCAGAACCTCCTGATTGCTCTGGCAGAAGAATTGGAGCCAGCCAGTATCCCTCTGCGCGATGGAATCCATGTGGTCCACCCACACGCTCCACGGCGGCGCCATGGCCCGGCTCACATTCGTCATCACGATCGGCAGCCGCGCCCCCGACGCCCATATCAGCACCTCGTGCATCAGCGTGAGTCCGTGCGAGCTGGTCGCCGTGTAGGTCCTCGCACCTGCGGTCTCTGCCGCGATGCACGCGGCCATGGCGCTGTGCTCGCTTTCGACAGGGATGAACTGCGCCTTGAGCTCCCCCGTAGTGACGAAGTCCGCCAGCTTCTCGACGATCGATGTCTGGGGCGTTATCGGGTACGCGGCGATGACCTCTGCCCTCGCTAGCTTGGCGCCATAGGCGGACGCGTAGTTGCCCGTCATGACCTCTCTCACAGGTCCCCCTCCTTGACCATGATGATGCATTTTGCCGGGCATTCGAACGAGCACACACCGCAGCCCTTGCAGTACTGTAGGTCGATTACGGGTTCGCCATCGACCAACTTGATAACCCCGTCAGGGCAGAATTTCCAGCAGATGGTGCACTTCTTGCATTTTGACTTGTCGACGACCGGCCTCATGACCCGCCAGTAGCCCGTGAGATTGATAGTGCTGGGGGTGTCAGAGATCGGCGTCAGGGGGATCTCCTCGTAGCTCTTCGTCATGGGGTTGCCTCTGTGGTCCGCTCGTATGCTTCCTTGGCAGCAGCGACGTTCTCCTCTTCCTTGACAGGAGCAACCTCGCGTATGCTCTCCAAGACGGGCTCGAGCGCCACCTTATCACATATCTTCGCGAAGGCTCCCATGATCGCCGTATTGACGATCGGTGCCGTCTGAGAGCCGATGCCGTGGGCGGCGGCAATGGAGGTCGCGTCGATGAGGAAGTACTTGTATCGCTGAGGGAGGTCCGGCAGCTTCTTGCCAGCAGGGTAGTTTATCAGCACCTTTCCGCTCGGTTTCAGCCCTTCGAGGATATCGATTCCCCGAAGGAGGGAACTATCCAGAACGACCACGTAATCTGGCTCGTAGATGCTCGACTTGTTCCTTATGGGGTGCTCATCGATTCGCGCGTACGCGGTCACCGGCGCACCGCGTCTCTCGACGCCGAAGAACGGAAAAGAAGAGACCTCGAACCCCATTTTGAAGGCAGCCTTTGCCAGGACTTCGGAAGCGACGACCACACCCTGGCCACCTCGTCCGTGGAACCTGACCTCAATCACAGGTTGCACCTTGAAGGTCTAGGAAGTGTGCGGTATTAAGTACTGACTCTGCTACTAGCGTCCAGCATGATTCTGGAACGGGTCCATCTTGACAGGATTTCGGGATCCGTTCTTGAGATGCCATTAGATATCTGTTCGTCGATTTGACGGACCGTGAACAAGATATTCTCGATCCTCCACGCGAGGGCGTACAGCCATGCGACGGAGGATCTGGACAAGGTCAAGATGGCCGTCCTGAGCACAGTGGGAGAAGCGGATTTCAACGTGACCAGCGGGGAAGGGCATCACGGCAACCCCATTGAGATCGTGGAGGTTGCGGTGGACAAGGAGGACGACATTATCAGGTTCTTCGAGAGGTTCGACAAGAAGGATATCGAGGCCCTCAAGGGAACATTGAACGCGCGTGTCGATGACGGCTGCAACTTGTTCGTCAAGGTCGACAAGCAATCGGCATTCAAGGGAATCATCAAGCTCGGAACGGGGGACGACGTCATCTCGGTGCGCGTCAAGGTACGGGTATTCCCCGCGAAGCCCGAGCTGGCCCAGAGCGCTGCGGATGCGTTTCTCACGCAGTTGATTAGAAAGAAGGACTGACGCGGGCCGTGCCTCGATGTCGATTCTTTATTATAATGATGAGATATCTGCCAGCCAAGCATTCGCAGGGGTAGCCAAGACCGGTCAACGGCGCAAGGCTTAGGACCTTGTCCAGCAGTGGTTCCGCGGTTCGAATCCGCGCCCCTGCACTAGCCTTTATCAGATTCGGGCAGAAACATGTCGCAACCTGATTCGAACTCGATTTGCGAGAGCCACTTCCTGTACTTGCCGCTCGGATAGCAACCCTTGTGACCGCCTTTGGCGACAAGCCACTTGCACTTCCTGCATGTCCGTCCGGAGCTCCTCCGGATTGATGCCAGCACGATCAGCTCTTCGGCAGTGTATTCCGGAGCCTTCTGCGCGCCCACGCAACATAATGGACCATTGAGGTTATCTGTTTTGCACAGGTCTCACATGGGGATATATATGCCTCCGACATTCGGAACGTCCGTGAAGTACCTCTATTGTCCGAAATGCAAGGATGTCCGGGCGAAGACGTGGTACCAGCAGCGGGACAGATGCCTGGCCTGTATCGGTCCAGCTACTGTGATAAAGGTCCCGAACAGTTCTCTGACCTATGCGAACTATTTCCTGTACGTCTTCGTCCCCGCGCTCGTCGCCTTGTACCTGTACACGGACAATCGCAGCTACCTATGGCTGGCGGTCGGTTTCCTCGTCATAATGATGATCACTTCATACATCGACCTGCTCAGAGGGGAGAGGTACGCCAGGAAGAAGGTGAAGATAGCCACCTCAAATCTCATCGAGTTCAGAAGGCGCGGGTGGACATAACACTAGGACCACCATGATCTCTGATCCTCCTTCCAGAGTCAGCGTGACGGAGCTGGCGATTCTTTCTCTAACATCATCGGGGATGTGGGGAAGCGCGAGCAACGGTTCCGAGTAGCTCTTGTACACGATCAGGAGGTAGGGGTCCACGGAGGGCGGCGCGCACTCCTTCAGCATCCGCATCACGATAAGGTTCAGATCAGAGAACCCGGACGCTTCGACACCCCTGAAGAGGCAGTCTCCCTCGAAAGCAATGCAATCCCTAACAAGTGTCTGCCTGGACAGATGCATCGGATGACCGGCATCGACTGAGAGGTTCGAGCCGATTGAGGCGGATAGAACGCAGTCGAGAAGATAGGAGGCTTCGAGCGATGCATCGCTCTGCTCCTCGATTGCAGGTTGAATGTTCGAGAAAGAGAGTATCGATGATGATATCAGGATCGCTCCCGCGAAGAACACCACTGCATCCATTATGGCGAGCTGGCCGAGGTCGTCCGACTCAATCCTTCCAGACAATCAGCCTCACCTCGATAACCAGGACCATCCCCGTGCTGTCCTGAGCGTTGAACAGCCTGGATGCAGATGCAGTGTCTGTGATTCCGCCCGAGCAATCGTCTCTGAACCCCATGTGCCATCCGTTCGCTGCGTGCGGAGAGGAGATGTTGACTGAGAAGTGTATCGATCCGAGAAGTTCCTCAACGAACTGAGACAGATTCGACTGAGCGATCGACTCAAGCATCGGCGTCTCGAAGGTGGTTGTCAACGATTCAATCCGTTGGACGATCCTCTCAACGGAGCGACTGGCCAGCTCCTGGAGTTGCTCATCCTCTCTCAGGGTTGCGAGCCTCACGGATGTCCACAGGCCTGAGGAAACGAGCAGCATTACGCCGCAGAGAACGAACGCGAGGACGGGTAGATCCTCAAAGAAGCCGGCAACGCCTGATTCGTCCGAACGCATCAACGAAAGATGTCTTAGCACTGGAAGTTAGCCATCGGCTACATGTAGCGTACGACCATGAGCATCATAGAAGTGCACGGCCGCATGATGCCCAATCATGAGACACCAGCAAGGACCGACCAAGAGGATGGCCCCATCCACAAGCCCCGAGACGTGTTGTCCGCATGAATTCTTGGAGGATGACGAGCTTGTCCTGAGCATAGACTGCAACGCCTGTCCAGGGGCGCACGACCTCTGCAACCAGAGGTGCTACGCCGGAGTTCTCAACATCATGGCCTCTGGGGCTCAGCCAGATTCGATCGTGCTCAGAAGGTACATACACAAGAGGTATAGAGGGGAAGCGGTGAAGGCAGCTGCGCTGGCGGCCTCAGAGCTTGCTTCCCTCCGAAGAGGGATCGCGGCTTTGGAGCCTCCGTCCGACAGAAGGTGTCGGACATGCCCTGCCAGTGCACACCATGTGCTCCTGCAGGCGAGGCTGAGACTCGTGGAGAGGCCGTTGTGCCCGCCCGAGGACCGTGCCGCAATGACGAGCCTTATTCTGGAAAGAGTCGGAGCGGCAGCATGCGAGAGTGCCCCGGCTTGCGTCTCAAGAGTACTTCAGTGCGGCTCGTGATGTTTGGGGTGAGATGCTTGGAGGCAAGAGTCCCGAAACCGCGTATCCTCTCCGTTCCACGCGAAGGCGACACGCAATCTCTGCCCGTCCTCCGGTTGGACCGTCCCGATGGACCTACGATCGCGAAAGGCGCATGCGTCGATACCAGACCGTGCTTTGCGTCCTCTTGGCTCAGGACTGGTAGCCAGAATGCAAACGAGATAGTGGACAGGTACAGCGTTGATGGCGTTGGCGTGGTCGTGTCGTCTCCGTCTGGGTGCAGTTTCAGCCTCTACTCCGTTTCCCCACCGGAGTATGAATTGAATCCCCTCTTCATGCGCGCGATCGCTTGTGTGATCGAGAGGATCGTCGATGAGCCTCCTTCCGGGCTGGAACTTGGCAACCTCACCACCCTGAGGTCGTTCATCAAGACAAAGGCGAAGGACCACCTGTACGCCCACCTCGACTCAGCTCCTGGCGGTACGGTCAGTGGGAAGGCTCTCGAAGGCGAGGCCGAGATCCTCGCCGAGATACTCGCGAAGTACACCGCAGGTTACGGCTTGATCGAGACTTTGCTCGAGGACGACAAGGTCCAGGACATCTACATCGACGCGCCGTCTCAGGAGACCCCGGTCCAGGTCGTGCTAAGGTCGGATACTGACAAGCGTGTCCGACAGAAGTGTCGGACGAACATGCTGATCGGCCGAAAAGACCTCCAGGGCTTTGTCTCCAGGGTGAAGTTGGAGACGGGCCTTCCCTTCTCGGAGGCGCACCCCGTGCTCGAGGCGGACATCCGACGCCTCAGAGCAAGAGTCACCCTCGTTGGGCCGCCCCTGAGCGATAAGGGCATTTCCTTGGCCATCAGGAAGCATTCGGATAAGGCATGGACCCTTCCGGGGCTCGTGAAGAACGATTGCCTCTCTCCTCTGCTCGCGGGGTTTCTGTGGTGCTGCATTCTTGGCAGGAGGTCCGTGCTCATCGCAGGCAGCAGGGGGGCCGGAAAGACCACACTACTCGGAGCCATGATGTTGGAATTCCCACTCTCTCAAAGGATACTGCTGATCGAAGACACCCCCGAGATACCCGTGTCGAGGATGCAGTCGCTTGGGTTCGACGTCCAGACGTTGAGATTCCACGGGCAGCACGACGAAAAGGCGTCCGCGGAGGACGCCCTCAGGGTGAGCCTGCGAATGGGCGAGAGCGCCATCGTGATGGGAGAGGTGAGAGGGACCGAGGCCAGAGTGCTCTACGAGAGCATGCGTGCTGGAAGCGCGGGCTCTTCCGTTCTAGGGACCATCCACGGTAACTCGGCCGAAGGAGTCCTCGACAGGGCCGTAGAAGATCTGGGAGTTTCCGAACGGGCGTTCTCCTCGACCGATCTTATAGTTGTCATAGGCCTCATTCGGTCTCCAGACGGCGCCCGATTCGAGAGGCGGGTCGTTGAGGTCGCCGAGGTCAGGCCTAGAGGCCAGTCCGTCGAGCTTGTGCCGTTGTTCACGACGCGTAGCGGATGCACCTGCGCCATGCCGACAAATGAGTTCACCGAGAACTGCAAAACACTGCGGGGGTGCGCAGCAGCCCTGGGCTCCTCTCCAGAACAGCTGCTGAACATCGTCAAGGCGAAATCACATGCGGACCAGGTCCTGGCGGAAAGCCCAGACTCCAGGCTCACGGGCGATGAATTCAGAACGAAGTCCAACGAGATTCTCACTCACGGGCTCTTCAACCCTGAAGGGCCGGAGAAGGCGCTTAGCGCCTGGAAGGACTGGCTGAATGAGAGGCCGCATCAATAGTGCGCCCGGGACGCATCCGTATGTGCGCGCATGCGTCGCGCTAGCGCGCACAGGCGAGGCCCTGAGGGGAAGAGGAGGTTCTTTGACCAAGCCCGAGGATGCCTCGGAACTGTCGCACGCACTAGACCTCTCGAACCTGCCGATCGGATCAGATACCGTACTTGGTGCCTCGAGGGCGGCTGCACTGGTCGTCGGCTGTGCGTTCGCAGGCGCGTCGGCCGTTTGCATGCTGGTCTTTGGCCTGAAGGACTCGCTACTGCTGATACTGATGACGATCATAGCTCCACTGCTGGTAGGCGAACTGGTCAAGAGCTACCCCAGGATGCTATCCCGCAAGATCGCCTCCGAGGTGATCAAGGACTCTACTGGCGCGATCAGCCTCATGGTCATGAGCCTCAGGAGGGAACCGTCCCTTTCTCGTGCGATTGCTTTCTCGTGCACGAAGAAGGACCGGTTCTCAGTAGAGCTCAAGGCGTGTACCTGGGGAGTGATCATGGGACGATTCGCGAGCTTTGAGAACGCCCTCCAGAATCTCGGAGAACGCTGGTCGGAGTTCGGGAGCGAACTCAAGACGGCCGTGAACGCGCTGATAACGGCCTCCTGCGAGGCCACTGAAGACGGAAGGAGAAGGGCACTCGACAGAGCGAACAATGCTTCCGTTCTCGGCGTGAAGCGAAGGATTGAGGAATACGCTCTCTCGCTGTCGACTCCGAGCATGGTCATGTTCGGTCTCGCAATCCTGCTGCCTCTCATGGTTGGTTCACTTCTCCCGATGCTGTCGTGGGATGTCTGGACGGCCTCGTCGGGCGCGATCGGGCCGAACATGGGGACCAGCCCGATCGGCATGCCTCAGGTGGCGTTCATCATGAACGTCATGTTCCCGGCTATCGGGCTGCTGGTCGCTATGAGTTCTGTCACGAGACATCCCCTGGAATCACGGGACGGAAGGCCAGCGCTTACATCACGAACAACATGGAGGCTTATCGCCCCGTCCGTCTGCTGCACCATACTGTTTGTGACCTTGGCAACCATCTGGCTCGAGGGCATCCAGAGAGCAGCTGCTATATTGATCGGCTCAGCCGTCCCCACGTCGATACTTCTCTTGTATCTCGGGAGAAGGGGGCCGGACTCAACGCGAGGCGACCAGGAAGCGTCCGAAGAAGTCCTCTTCCGGACAGGCGCACGCATGGTAGAAGGAGAAAACTTCGAGTCTGCGATCTGCGAAGCGTGCAAGGGGCAGGATGGCGCGCCGCGGGCGTACATCGAGGGCAGCATCCTGGGTACCAGCTACGACAGGCCGGGCCCGAGTAGCGGCGCGAAGATGAATCGCGGTGCAGACGCCCAGGCGCTCGAGGCTTTGAACGTCGTCAAGGAAGCCGCCTCGAAGGACGAACGCGCCGCTGGATTGCTTGCCATGGACTTGGCAACCTACATCCGAGAGCTGCGAGAAACAGAGCGCAGCCTGCGGAGCAGGCTGAAGCCCACGATAACGATGATGAAGATCACGAGCTTCGTGCTGGCGCCAGTGGTCCTCGGGGTCACATTCGCGATGTACATGACCCTTGGCGCAATCGCGGGGAGCGGCGCCGGGTCCCTGAACCCCGGCGTGTTCTTCCTGGTACTGGGGGCGTTCCTCGCAGAGTCCAATGCGGTGGTTCAATATTTCATATGGGGGATCGAAGGAAGGAGCTCGGGCGAGTCGCTGGCCTTCTCTCTGGGCTCCTGCATCCTGGTGTCGGAGCTGCTGTTCGTCGCCACATCATTGATAGCTGGCTAGGCCGGAACTCGAGCCAAAATCATTTCTTCGGTCTGGAGGCGATCTTCTCCATGTTCCTCTCGAGGAGGGCGAGCTCCTTCTGGTCGAAGGCCCGCGGGTCCACCGGGATGATCATGATGGCCTGGCTCTGCGATATGTGATCGTTCACCTGGTCGATCGTCCGGAGCACCTTGTTGAAGTCGTTGTTCGACACGAGGTACTCGATCCCGTCAAGAAGTATGATCCCGCCCGCGTTGTCCTCCACGAACTGCATGAGCGTGTGGGTCAGTATGCCCAGGTTGGTAGGGGAGATCACGTCCTGGCCTGCCCGAGTCGCGAGCCAGTATATCGGGGTGGTCTCGAGACCGTACTTCTGTCGTATCAGGTCAGAGTGCAGTCTGCTGACTGCCAACCCAACGGACTTCTTGCCGCCCGAATCGACCGTGGACACAATGTTCACGAACGCGTCGAAGCTGATGTCCGGAGGGGACTCTTCGACGACATACGAATGTCCAGGAGCGAGATCGTACTTTCTAGTGATGCCGAGGCCCTTCTCCCCGTCAGCCCTAGGAGCTCTCGCCTTCCTGGAGAACAAGGCCATTCAATCACTCCACATGGTGAGCACAGCGTTGAGGGCGATCTCGTTCGTTGGCTTGAGCAGGAAGTCCTTCGCCCCTGCCTCGAGCGCCTCTCGAATCATCTTCTTGTTGATTATCGAGCTCATAGCGATGATCTTGGCCTCATGGTTCACGGACAGCATGGACTTGGTGAGCTCCACGCCCGACTTGCCGGGAAGGATCATGTCCACGAACGATATCTCGGGCCTCTCCTTCCGGAAGACCTGCATTGCCTCGTCGTAGTCCTTCGCCTCCGTTGTGTCATGAAAACCGACGCGCACGAGCAGCTCGATCATCACCTTGCGGAAAGCCTCAGAATCGTCGACCACCAGTATCTTCATCTTCTCACCATCGGCCTGTGTAAATCCACGTAAAACTATTTATGTTGTCGTTGAGGGGTGAGATGGGCAGGCAATTGTATTCCTGACGCAAGGCCCTTCCTCCAGTTCCTTTTGGAGCACGGCACCAATTCAGGTTGCGTGCATACATGGAAGGGACTTATATGCTACCCATCTCGGGTCAATATTGTTCGCCAGTCATCATAAACGTTGCCCCTTCCGAGCACGTACCTTTCGTGCCCGTTCCCCGGGGCAGTAGGGACAAACAATTATATACTGGCATGGGGATTATTCGGAAACGCCTTTTAGCTAGTGAGTTTTCAGTGACGGTGTTCTTTAATGACGAACATTGAGGATGTCAAGAAGGGGACGACGACCATAGGCATGGTCTGTAAGGACGGGGTCGTTATGGCGACGGAGATGAGGGCCACGATGGGCACTCTGATCGCGCACAAGACCACTCAGAAGCTGTTCAAGATCGATGACAACATAGGACTCACGGTCGCAGGCGTCGTGGGGGACGCGCAGACTCTAGCGCGGTACATAACCGCCGAGGTTGAGCTATACAAGCTCAAGCGCGGGCAGCCCATGACCGTCAGGTCGGCCGCGACACTCACATCGAATATCCTCGCCGGAAGCAGGTTCTATCCGTACTGGGTGGGCCTGATCCTGGGAGGGATAGACAGAGACGGAAGCCATGTCTATGCTCTGGACATGGTCGGTGGAGCCATTCCGGACGACTATGTGACGACCGGATCGGGTTCGCCGTTCGTCTACGGCGTCCTTGAGGACCACTACGAGAAGGGATTGAGCGTCAGTGACGGCATGGATCTCGCCATAAGGTCGCTCCACGCTGCCATGAAGCGAGATGCTGCATCTGGCGACGGCTACTCCGTGGTGACGATAACGAAGGACGGGTTCAACCCGCTCGACGAGAAGGAGATCCAGAAACGTCTGTCGAAACTGAAGCTGACCTGATTCACGAGCATAAGACCAAGGCGTTTCTGCCGAGAACAACTTTAGACATAGCTGAGTGAGCTAGATGGGCGTAGAGAAGATTCTAGAAGATGCAAGAGAGGCCGTTCGGAAGACGATACCGACCAACATCGAGATAACAGACATAGACTTCGAGGGGCCGGTCATCGTCATCTACACGAAGAACCTCGAGGAATTCGCGCACAACAACGACTTAGTGCGCCAGCTGGCGCAGGGCCTCAGGCGCAGGGTGGCCATCAGGCCAGACCCGACAATGCTCGCCAATACCGAGAACGCAGAGGAGCAAATTCGCAAGATCATCCCGGAAGAGGCGAAGATCACAAACATCTACTTTGATGACGACAGCGGAGAGGTGACCATAGAGGCCATCTCACCGGGGCTCGTGATAGGCAAGCACGGCGCTGTCCTCAACGAGATCAAGAAGGAGATTGGCTGGGCCCCCAAAGTCGTCCGAGCACCTCCTATCCCTTCCAAGACGGTCAGCGAAATCCGTAACTACCTGCGGAAGATGCAGGATGAACGGAAGGATTTCCTCCGGAAGGTCGGCAGGAAGCTGATGCGCCAGAGACTGAACGAGGAGACCTGGTTGAGGGTCACCTCACTAGGGGGCTACAGAGAGGTTGGCAGGAGCGCTTCGCTGCTGACGACCAGGGAGAGCAAGGTGCTCATCGACTGTGGAGTCGCAGTCAGCGCAGACAACGGCGGCTCGACCCCCTATCTGCATGCTCCCGAGCTCCAGCCCTTGGAATCATTAGACGCAGTTGTGGTCACTCACGCGCACCTCGACCACTGCGGACTCGTTCCGGCGCTGTTCAAGTATGGATATGAGGGACCGGTCTACTGCACAACTCCAACAAGGGACCTGATGTCGCTCCTCCAGCTGGACTTCATCAAGGTCGCCGTGGGAGAGGCGAAGAAGGCGCCTTACGAATCGTCCCATATCAGGGATGTTGTGCTTCACTGCATACCGCTCAAGTACGGGGAGACCACCGACATATCACCTGACGTCAGGCTCACCTTCCAGAATGCGGGTCACATCCTGGGATCGTCGATCGCGCACTTCCACGTGGGAGATGGCCTTTACAACATCGCATTCACGGGCGACATGAAGTTCGAGAAATCGTGGCTGTTCAATCCAGCCGTCAACAAGTTCCCCAGGCTGGAGACCCTCGTCATTGAATCCACATACGGTGGTTACCACGACATGCAGCCGAGCAGGCAGGACGCGGGGAACCAGCTGAAGGAGATCGTCAGAACCACGTTGAACAGAGGCGGGAAGGTCCTCGTGCCTGTCTTCGCTGTCGGGAGGTCTCAAGAGGTCATGCTAGTCCTTGAGGATCTGATGCGGAACCACCAGGTCCAGAAGGTGCCCGTGTACCTAGACGGGATGATCTGGGAGGCGACCGCGATCCACACCGCATATCCAGAATACCTCAACAGCCAGCTCCGGACGCAGATATTCCAGATGGGGGAGAACCCCTTCCTGTCCGACATATTCAAACGCGTTGACTCCTCGGAGATGAGGGAGACTATCTGTCACGACCCAGAGCCGTGCGTCGTGCTCGCCACGAGCGGCATGATGAATGGCGGACCCGTCATGGAGTACTTCAAGGCCTGGTGCGACAACGAACTGAACACGATTGCGTTCGTCGGCTACCAGGCCGAGGGCACGATGGGTAGGAAGATACAGAAGGGATGGAGTGACATCAATCTGAACGAGCGCGGGAAGCCCATCCAGCTCCATGTCAAGATGGACATTGAGACCGTCGACGGATTCTCTGGTCACTCCGACCGAAGACAGCTCATCAACTACGTGAGCACGCTCGAGCCCAGGCCAGAACGGATCATAATCTGCCACGGAGAGGATTTCAAGTGCTCTGACTTGGCGAGCACTCTGTACAAGAAATTCGGCATAGAGACGCGTGCCCCGTTGAACCTCGAGACCATCAGACTGAAGTGACCTCAGTCCCTGACTCTGAGCCTCGACCCTTTCTTCCCGATCAGGACCACCCTGCTGTCCTCTCGCTCTCTTAGAACATCCAGAGACAGCTGTTCCGCCAATCTCGCCGAGAACTCCTTCACAGCTGAGTGGGAGGGCATGTTCGAGGCATTCATCCTTGTTCTAGAGTCTCCCACGAAGACATATCCTTTCGGTTCGATAAAAATCGGTCTCGCGATCTCGTCCAGGCGTGCGTACTCCTTCTCCCAGCCAAGGTTCCAACCATCGATGAGAGTGTGCCTGATCACCGTCCTTGTGGACAGCGAGGGAAGCAACTCAAGCGTCCTCATGAGGTTCTCCCAGGCTCTGCCGGTCTGCGGAACACAGAGTCGTTCGAAGAGCTCCCTGTTCGGGGCCGCAACTGTCACGTACAGCTGCGATGGCATGGTAGACAGCTCCTCCAGCGCTTTGGGAACAGAGCCGTTTGTGACGAGGAATGTGGTCATGCCCCTCCTTTTGCAGAGTTCAATGAACTCGCCAAGCATAGGGTACAGAGTAGGTTCGCCAGAGAGCGATATCGCGACCTGGTTCGGCTCCCGCGCCTCTGTCCAGAGCTTCGGGTCGCACCGCGAATCGCCCTTGAAACCAGACACGAGGAGCGCCTGTTCCCTGACGCAATCTTCCAGAAGCTGCTCCGGTTCTGGATAGCCGGATTTCTCGAAACCAGTCATGCCGTGAAACCGCCAACAGAAGAGGCACCTGAAGTTGCATATGTTCACTGAAGGAGTCATCTGCATGCATCGGTGGGAGTCAATGCCGTAGAACTCCTCCTTGTAGCATGGACGGCCGTGTATCAGCTTCTGTCGCATCCAATGGCAGAGCTTGACCGCGCCAGTGTCACCTATGATGCGATACTGTTGTCGTTCCAGGTGCTCCTTGGTCCTGCTATCCAAATCATCCACACCTCAGAAATCCTTCAGGGACCGCTTCCCGTCCCTGGACTTGGAGCTGCGTTTTGCTGACGTCGCGTCATCATTCTCGCCCCCCAATTCTGACTTGATCTTGGTGACTATCTCCTGTACCTGCGGAGAATCTGGGTCCGACCCGATTAGGAAGCCGATGTCATCTTCGTCCAGTCCGCACCTGGCGCCAAGACTCACCAGAAGCTGAGAGTCGTTGCGAGTGATTGCGGTCAGAAGCGGTAGCACTGACGAGTTGATGGCCCTTTTCGACATGTGCAGATGTCCTTCGAGCTTCGATGATATTGAATCTCGAATCGCCCTGGGTCCTTTGGCTCTCGAAAGCATCATGATATGCGATGGGAACCTGTATTCCTGGACATCGGGACGCGGGCCATGTCTTCTTGAGAGGGCAACGCCCCCGGTCATCATGTCCTTTGCATATGCCCAAAGAGCATAGTCCTTTGAGCGTCTTGTCCGACCCAAGTAGATGTCTGCTCGAGCAAGGGCGTCGAAAGCCTCTTCCATGTCTCCTGGATGCCTGAACTCCGAAGGTATGCTTTCCTCGATCCATTTGACGAGTTCATCTGGATCCATATCGAGGTCGAGAGTCGCGTCTCTCGCGCTCTTCAGAGTCTTGGCCCCGAACATCGCCCTTAGTGATCCATTCAGCTCCTTCAGTTGATTCCTCTTGCCCATCGCGTGCGAATCCATCAGGCCGATCTCGTCCTTTCCCTCCACCATCATTTGAAGGTCGTTGACCGCCGCACGCATGTCGCCCCCGCAGTTCTCCGCTATCTTGATCAGAACATCTCGGTCGACGCGAACCTTCTCCTTGATGGCTATCGACTCAAGCACTGAAACGATGACCTTCGGATCCAGGCGATTGAATATGACACTCCCCGACAGCGTCTTGATGGCTGAGGCCCTCCTCGTGAGCTCGCGGTAGTCGTTGACGATGAGTATGATCGGCTGCCCAGAATCCCGGATTGTATCCACAATCGCCTTTGCCCCTCCGCGGTCTTGGTTCCCGAACAGGTTGTCTGCCTCATCGATGATCACGAGCTTCCGCTTTCCGTGAACTGAGGAGAGGAAGTCACCGTCTGGTGTGAAAGTCTGCGTTACTGCGCCAGCACCGGCGACCTTCTGGATTGACGCAGCGTTCCTATGGTCGGATGCGTTCATTTCGATGAAATCCCATCCCATGTCGCGCGCAAGGGCCAGGGAAGCGCTCGTCTTTCCAATGCCTGGCTCCCCTCTCAGCACGAGCGCCTTGAGCCGTGGGGTTCCTCGCGCCCACGAATCGGCCCATCGCCTGATCAAGCGCACCGCGTTGTCATTCCCGATAATCTCGGATAGGGATTTCGGCCGATACTTCTCAGTCCATTCGTCCTGCATCTGAACTGTGAGTTGCGCATCGCGTATTATAGACTAATGCACAGCATCTGCGAAATTGCACAGAAAATTCTCGGGAAAGAGTCCCGGACATGTCTCACATAAAAAGAGATATGTAAAAGATATAATGGGTAAAATAGTTTAGTTCACAACTAAACATCATTCGGGACCACGAACGAGTTCGTGTGATTCGCAGAAGATGCTGGCACGACGACGCGCTCCGTTTCGGCGTGAGGCTCATCGCCTTCAGCCAGCTCCTCCATTCCGGGTAGTGGATGCTTCGAATACTCTTCCTTTCTGTCATCTATGTCCATGGTGAGATAGATGGCGGTGACTTCGATGCTGGAGTGACCCAGATTCTGCTGAAGAGTCCTTAGATCGATGCCCGATTTGAGCGCGAATACAGCGTGCGTGTGACGCAGCACGTGCGGATGCCTCTTATCTTTATCCAGACCTGTCCTGGCTCCGTAGTTCGCTACAAGCCGCTCCACCTGCCGGCGCGACAGCGGACCCCGCTTGTTGGAGACGAAAAGGGGATCCTTCCTGATCTTGCGGCTGCCTATGTAGTCCCTTAGCATCGACTTGGTCCAACTGTTGACCAACGGGACCTTGCGACCCTCCTCGTGCCTCTTCGCCTGCTGTATTGTGATCTCTCCCGACTCGAGGTCCACGTCACCGATTGTCAAGGAGCAGAGCTCGCCGACCCTCATCCCCGTTTCGTATAGAAGTTTGATGATGAGACGATCTCTCATCCGCTTAGGTGCCTCTAGCAGAGCTTTGAGCTCATCCTGCTTGAGATACTTGCGCATGCTAGCTACCCCATCCCTTCGTCTTCGGACGAATGTCCGACAAAGCATTGGTTTGTGCCTATTTAAAAATGTCGCATTTTGTGTCCAAAATGCCCTCGACCGCTCTCCCCCTATTGAAAGCCCGCAAAAAGCGTCGCATTATACCCTATTTGTTGACGTTTCCGATACGGAGCACGAAAATCCCTCTCAACCCAGTAGTGTTGTCCATCTCAAACCGTGCTAATATCTAGCACTATATGCCCGAAAATACCAAGAAACCCCAGACGGAGGCGCGAAGAATCAGGATCCGCGAGCACCAATCGACCCTTGCCCCCTACGGGGGCAAGAGAAATCCCCCTTTTTCACCTGCTAGCTATATTTGTATATTCACTATTGGTTCTATGGAGTATTTTCATCACCATGACTATAACTCCGTCCGACGACGGCAGACGGCGAGACAAATCGTAGCACGCCTCCCGTCCGTGACACGGTCAAGCATGTCACGTTGCTACTTGATTTGAAGCGGACATCCATCGAAGAAGGGGAGATCCACGAGGCGAGAATAGATCGGAATATGACATAGCCAGATTACCCGTGATGACCCTGCAAATCCCATGCCTGGCAATGATTCCAGAGCCACTTGTCTACGGAGTGCCCAAATACCTCTGAGCTATATTTATGAATGAAAAACTCAAATCAGGCATAAAATTATAGCCATCAGATAAAGAACACCCCGAAAGAGGGAGGAATGGTGCAATAGGAGATGACATCACGGCGTTTTCCCTAGCAGACTTTCCGCATGCACTTTATGGCGCGTTCCTCTTCCGATCGAACCTTACGCAGAATCTGCGCACCCTTCTTTCGTTTCCGCAGAGGCATATCTCCGTTGAATTTGAACGGGAACATCTTCGTGAAAGAAAGCATTAGCCGCGAGCCCCTCTCATAGGATTCCGAAGCCTTTGCCAGATGCGTAGATTGCTTTGCAGGCATCTTCTTGTACATCTGCCTCAAGAATGCTGCAGACAATCCACGCCCCTCCTGAACACACGCCCCGACGTAGCTGTTGCCCATGTAGTTCTGTGCTGTGCCATTCACTGTCTCAAGCGCATCCGCCCACTCATCCAGCGCTGCCGGTCCAGCAACATAGTTCGTCTGGACGTCCACGTCACCATCAGCGAAGGCGAGCGCGCGTACGAGGGCTTCCGTTCTGGCTGCCGATGGCGATATACGCAGTCCTTGACCGAAGTAGAAAGCGTCGATGCAGCCAGCCGCCTTGAGGTCGTGATAAGGTATTGGATCCTCAGGTTGTGGAGGCTCAGCGACCCCTCTGAATGTCTTCACCAGGTATGAATCACCTAGATACCCACTAACTATGCCGTATTCAGGCGCTGCAAGACCCCAGAGAACCACTGGTTTCTGTCTCTCGCGTATCTCCTTCTTGATCCGTTCGAAGAGGGCCCTCACCAGCTCGATTTCTCGGGCTGTCGGCCTCCCATGCCTCGCCGGATACGAATGAGGGTAAGTGAAGACCTCCAGCTTCCGTCCCAGGCTCTCAGTTCCATGGACCATTTTCTTGAACGTCTTCACGTGCAGAGCGGTCGGTCCACTTGGGCAAGTCTCCCCCTTGGAAACATTGATCAGAAAAGGGTAACCGGAGTGGCCTCCCACGTCAACGATACTACATTTCACTCCGAGGTACCTGAGACAGCCTCCCATTGCGCCCAGATACGACAGCCAGCAGGGCAGATACTCGATCTTCTTCAGCTCGCACTTCTCCACATCCATCTCCCCAGCAAGAGCGGTTGCATAGGTTCTCTTGAGCATCTCTCTCTCCTCCTGGATTCGCCTCAATGAATTGCGGTATGCACTCGAGGCAGCTGATAGTAGTCCGCGTCCATCCAGCGTAGTCCGATATTCCCCCCGAGCCACACGTTGAACAAGTCCAGCTCCCATCAGTTGGTTCAGGTGGTTCGAGAGAGCAGTCTTTGACAGCCCAGTAGCCTGCATCAGCTCCGCCACACTCGTGTCTCCCTGCATGCTGACGCCCAGGACCTGAATCCGGGCTGGGTTTGCCACGGATCTCAGCAGTGCGGCCATGGAATCAGCGTTTTCTATCGCCTGGCTCTTGGCACCGTGCCCACGTTTCTCCGACACCATTGCGCTCCTCTCCGATGATGTCGAGCATCATATCCAGACTACTTAACGGTTTCTAATGTCGTGAATTATAGCACTATAATTACTGAACATACATATAAATGAGGCTCGAAAATATAACACCATATCAATAAAAATAGGCGCGCAGCGCAACATCCGCCGGGCAGAAACTTGTGAACGAAAAATCAGGACGGAAGAAGAAGGGGCCGAGCGGCCCCTGATCACGTGAAACAAGAGGTTTACATCATTCCTGGAGGCATGCCGCCGCCCATGCCGCCCGGCATGCCGCCCCTCGGAGGTCCCGCCTCCGATGGACTCATCCGTCTCGAGGCAATGACATCATCGATCCTCAGGATCATCGACGCGACCTCGGTCGCCGACTGAATTGCCTGGGTCTTGACCCTCATGGGCTCGATGACCTTCGCAGATATCATGTCGGAAACCTTGTTCTGGAGGACGTTCACGCCGAAGTTCTTGCCCCCTTTCTTGTTGTTGTGGGCGTTCTTCAGCTCTATCAGAACGTCTATGGCGTCCATGCCCGCGTTCTCGGCCAGGGTCCACGGAATAATCTCGAGGGCCTCAGCGAATGCCTCGATGGCCAGCTGTTCTCTTCCCCCGACGCTCTGACCATAGCCCTTCAGCTTCAACGAGAGCTCGATCTCGGAGGCGCCTCCGCCAGGTACGACAACTCCGTCCTCGATTGCGACTGCGACCACCTTCAAGGCGTCGTGGAGTGCGCGTTCGACCTCGTCCACAACGTGCTCAGTACCGCCCCGGATGAGGACAGACACCGCTTTGGGATTCTTGCATCCGGTGATGTAGGTCATGTCGGAGTCGGAAATCTTGACTTCCTCGACCTGTTCGGCCGCACCCAGCTCGGACGCCTTCAGGTCGTCCAGGTTCGTGATGATCTTTCCGCCCGTGGCCTTGCTCAGCTTCTCCATGTCGGATCTCTTGACTCTGCGAACCGCGTAGATGCCTTCCTTCGCGAGGAAGTGCTGGGCCAGGTCATCGATACCCTTCTCGCAGATCAGGACGTTGGCTCCCGATCTCTTGACCTTGTCGACCATGATCTTAATGGTCCTCTCCTCCTCGTCGAGGAATTTCTGCATCTGCATCGGATCCCTGATCTGGATCTTCGCCTCGACCTCGGTCTTCTTGATCTCCAGAGCGGAGTCGACGAGGGCGACCTTCACGTTCTTCAGAACCTTGGGCATCCGCGGGTGCACTCTCTCCTTATCCAGGATAAGCCCCTTGATCATCTTCGTGTCAGAGACTGCGCCACCGTGCTTCTTCTCGACCTGGACGTTGTCGATGTCGACTTTGTAAGTGCCATCCACCTTCTCCGCAACCGACATTACCGCTTCCACAGCGATGTCCGCCAGCAGATCCAGCTCGCCACCCACTCCCTTGCCGGTCATCGCGGTCTGTGCGACTAGCTTCAAGGTCTTCCTGTCGGTGGGTGAAACCTCGATGCCCATATTCTTCAGAATCTTCAGCGCCTCATGTGAGGCAAGCCTGAATCCGTTCGAGATCACCGTAGGGTGAACGTTCTGATCGATCAGCGCCTCGGACTTCTTCAGGAGCTCTCCTGCAATGACCACAGCAGATGTCGTGCCGTCGCCGCACTCGTCGTCCTGAGTCTTGGCGACCTCGACGATCATCTTCGCCGCGGGGTGTTCGACGTCTAGTTCCTTCAGAATAGTTGCTCCGTCATTCGTGATGACGATGTCACCCATGCTGTCCACGAGCATCTTGTCCATGCCCTTAGGACCGAGGGTGCTCCGCACGGAATCTGCGACCGCCTTCGCAGCCATGATGTTGTTGTTATGAGCGGTCTTTCCGCGCGTTGATTCCGTTCCTTCCTTCAGTATGATAACTGGTTGGCCTCCCAACAAATTGATGCCTCCGAGGTTTCGAATATGCTAGGACTTCTATATAAGGCTTGTTCCTATGCATCTCCACGGGTAACAGTGCCTTTCGAGAGGGGGGCTATCCTAGAAATGATGACTAGAACGCGTCCAGGAGCGCGATCCCCCACCGATCGCATTCCTTGAGCAGCGTCGAACGGACCCTGAAGAGTCTTGATGCAGGCGTCTCCTGAGAAACGGGCAGTCTCGGCAAACAGTCCTTCAGCCGTCTCATCGCGAGCGGCCTGGAGTTGAACTTGTCCCACATGATCGTGCGGACGGAAGCATCGTGGGCGCTCGCGACCAAATGCTCAAGGTCCGAATCCGAATCGCTCACGCCTGGGAAGATGGGAGCCGCCATCAGGTAGGTTCGCACTCCGGCCGCATTCAACTCGCGGAGTACCTCGAACCTGCGTTGCGGGGGAGGCGCGCCGGGTTCGAGGATGGCAGCCATCTGCTCGTTGATGATCCCGATGCTCACTCCCACTTCGGCCCTCTCGTAGCCCCTCAGGATGTCGAGATCGCGCAGCACCAGAGCGGACTTCGTCAGGAGGCTGATGTTCGCATTCGCCTCTTTGAACGTCCCCAGGCAGGCCCGTGTGAGCGCATACCTCTCCTCGGCCGGCTGATAAGGATCAGTGACTGTTCCGACCCCGTACACACCATGCGCGCCTCGTGCGAGCTCATTCTTCAGAAGCCGCGGCAGGTTCACCCTTACTTCCACTGATGTACCCCATCTCGTGTCCATCTTGTACCGAGTGACGTCTTGGGCGTAGCAGTAGAGACATCCGTGGGCGCACCCCCTATATGGGTTCACGGCCCAGTCCAACCCGGGAAGTCTTGAGGGAGACACCGCGGTCGTGCACTCCACAACCTTCATTTCCATCTAGCTCAACCCCCATGGCTGGTCGATGCGCTTCTGATAGAGCGCGTCCTTCAGTATCGCGCTGTTCTTGATCCACCTGGACATCGGGATATCAAGGACCGTCGATACGTGTGCAAGGGCGTCGTTGAGCGCGGGGAAGCGCTTCGGCTTGCTCCGCATGGCAGCGCGCACCGTCTCCCTCACGCTCCAGACGCCAACCGGCAGTATGTATCCTGGATGGGCTTCCCGGAGAATCACGACCCCCGCCTGCCGTCTCTCCCGCTGCAGAAGCTCGTTGACCGCCAGACGCGCAGAATAGTAGCATCCTCCTATGCTCGCGTAGGTGGTCCTCCCATCATAGAACTCATGATCTCCCATTATTGCGATCCTGTTACCGTACGGGTTCCAGGCCGTCCTCGGATACCAGGCTTCGATGAGTTCGTACTTCCAGCTCGTCGGCATCATGATCACCGTGTATCGGTTGTCCAGGCTTCTGGACTCGTATACGCGGAACTCATTTATGACTGGAAGAGTCTTGGTGGTCTCGAGCATGTGAAGTCCCAGATTGGAGTCGACCGCTGTGATGCTCCATCGTGTTGGGACGAACTTGCGCTTCTTCCCGATCCCGAGCGCACCGACACTGAACGCCCTCTGTATCTGGGAGACGAGCGTACCGTTCCCATAGAGCGAGACCATCGCATCCCTGGCCTTCAAGTCCGTGTCGAAGTATGCCTTCTCCAGCCGAGTGTCGAACTTGTAGTTGGAGACATCGAACTTCCTCAACGGAGCGGATGGCCCGAAGGGCTCAGCGTTATCGTTCACGGTGAGCTTTCCGAACGGCTTCCTCTCGAACTCAGCGAAGACATCCGGAGGCGTCCTAGCCAACGCGAGGTCCCGTGTCCTCACAACCAACCTATCCGGGTTCTCGACATCATGGACCTTCACGGTGTGCATCCCCCGAACCATCGTGGAGCGAAAATCGATGATGTCGTCGATCGTCAGATGACTCCAGCGCTCCGGTGTATCCATCATGGATGTGTCGCCATGGTAAGGAGGTATCATCGGGCCAATCGCCACCCTCGGGTATCCGAATCTCCCGACGAACACGCTCGGCGGGCTGGCGCCGTCGATGTCAGTTCTGTCGATCTGCTGGCGAATTCTTGAGGCGGAATAGAAGCGCGCGACGACCGAGCAACGATCCTTCCCGCAGAGCATCCGTGAGCCTTTGCATAATACGCAGCGGGCCGAGGGAGAGGCCGCGTTGTCCTGGGATAGAATCTCCTCGAACAGAGAAGAGTTGTCCACCATTGTCCCTGAGCGGCTCACCTGTGAGAGGTCCATCCCATGTCAGTAATCAGAAGAGCGCTTAATAAATGGCGCGCTGGACGAGCGAAAGTGCGCTGCCTTGCGGATAGGCAATGAGTAGCTCACGCCAAAGTAGAAATATGGAAGTGCCCTTCATATTCCCCGCATTTGTATTAGGGGAACTGTCGCAGCATGATGGAAGCAGTCATATCGCTCAAGATCCCGCAGAACTGGATGAGCGAGATACCTGAGAAACACCCGGTCACCATCAAGGTGATTGACAGGGTCCCGTATTCTGACAGGGGCGTCAAGGATCTCGTGGAGATAGCGGGGCCTCAGGATGTGATGGACGAGGTTTTGAGAGATATCAGGAAGAACCCGATGGTGACGAAGGTCGAGACGACGATGACCGAGAGGGGAAAGCTGATAGGGGCAGTCACGACCTCCAGATGTGACATCTGCAGGATTCTCACGGATTCGGACGTGTTCCTCATATCGGCTGAGACAAGAGACAACGGGAAGGTCGACTGGACTCTGGTCCTTAGCGACAAGGCCGTCTTGAAGGACATCTTCGACCACCTGAAGAACAAGAGCGTCGAGGCCGAACTGGTGAAGCTGACGAAGATAGATGACAAGGAGAGTCTGACCGAGAGGCAGGACAAGATTGCAAAGGTGGCGTTCGAGAGAGGCTATTTCGACTATCCCAAAAGGATAAGCCTTCGAGAACTTGCGCGGATGTTCGAAGTCTCTCCATCGACCCTGTCCGAAATCCTGCGAAAAGGACAGAGGAAGATAGTGCTAGACTACTTCAAGAAACAGAGACAGACGATCTGACATCCCACAACAGAACTGCGCTAAGTTAATCTAATGCCACTCGAATGAACCGCCGACACATCAACCGACCAAAGGAGACATTTAATGCCAACCGAGAAAGAAGTCATAGCTGCCCTCAAGCAGATCATCGATCCTCATTCCAACATAAGTGTCTACGACATGGGCCTCATATCCGAGCTGAAGGTCACCAAGTCGTCCGTGAGCCTCACTTTCAGGCCGACGAGCCAGTTCTGTCCCTTGGGCATCCAGCTCGCACACAACATCAAGAGAAGACTGAGGCAGCTCAAGGGCACCGAGAAGGCCGACGTTAAGGTCACTGGCCACGTGCACGAGCAGATAATCAACAAATCGTTATCAGACAACTGAGCCACTCCGCTTGCGAGCTGCCCTTTGTTGTCATCTCGGGGAGCATGCTGATAAGGCTAGGCGCCGAACTTCTTCGCCCTATCCGCCATGCCTAGCATTATCGGCATCAGGTCCATTCCGCGTATCCTGCCGAGTGCGCCCGCAGCGCATGAGATCTCATCGAATTCCTTGACCCCGTCGATTCTCGCGCCCCCTCCTGATATCGACAACGGGACAGGGTCCGCGCTGTGTTCCCGGACTGAGACTGGAGTTGAGTGGTCGCAGGTTATCGCAACGACTACGTCTTCGTGAATATCCTTCAAGATCAGCCCGAGCATCATGTCGATGCTCTCGACAACTCTGACCTTGTTCCTGAAATCACCATCGTGGCCTGCGACGTCCCCCGCCTTCACATTGAGGAAAACGAAATCGTTCGTGGCCAATAGTCTAAGCGCAGCTTCGCCTTTGGCCCTGTAGTCCGTGTCAAGGCCGCCCGTAGCTCCGGGCACGTCTGGGACTTCCATCCCGACCAGCCTGCATATCCCCTTGACCAGAGTGACCCCTGCGACAGCGGCGCATTTCAGGCCGTATCTCTCCGACAGCGGCTCGAGCTCTTTGATGCTCCCTGGTCCTCGTGGCAGGATGGCGTTCGCGGGGGGAAGGCCTTCCTTGACGCGCTGGACGTTCACTGGATGCTTCCGGAGTATCGCTGACGACCTCTTCACGAACTCGTTGACCACTTCGGCGGTCTTCTTGCCCTGCGGACAAAGGGCCTTAGAGGTGTGAATCTTCTCCTCGGCATGGGGGTCGACATCCGTCACGCGGTGATCCAGGCCTTTGCCGCGCAGCACGAGCACGCCGCGGTGCTCTGATCCTTCCTTGAAAATGACCTGCACGCCTGAAATCTCCATCCCGGAGATGGCGGCGGCGAGCTCACCCGTGCCGTGCTTGATCCGCCCAGCACGCCTGTCTATGACCTTCATTCTCCCGTCAACGGTCGCGAAATTGCACCTGAAGGCCACATCTCCCGGCTGAAGCGCTATGCCGGCCCCGGCGGCCTCGATCGGGCCTCTGCCCGTGTAGACCTTGTGCGGGTCGTATCCGAAGAGAGCAAGATGAGCCGTGTCACTCCCCGGGATTATCCCGTGTCCAATCACGTCCATGGTTCCGCTGATGCCGTGTCTCGCCAGAGCGTCCATGGCAGGCTTCTTCGCGGCCTGGAGAGGCGTCTTCCTGTCGAACTCCTTGACAGGCCTGTCCGAGAGACCGTCACAGACCACGAGGAGCATCTTTTTCGCTGGCATGAGAACGGGTTGAGTATGTTCCGGGTCATAATTAATGCTACCATGACACGGCTCGGGGCCTTGTGAGCGCCGAGGGGGAGATTTGAACTCCCGTGGTGACAAGCACCAGTAGCTCTCGAGGCTACCGCCTTAAACCGAGCTTAGCTACCTCGGCAACCAGCTGGATAGAAAGCGTTATTACGAGTGCCCATATTAACGCTGTCGGTAAGCCGATGCGAGTCACGTTGCACCTTCTCCCAACGAGGAAAGAGTCCAGAAGAATCGAGCTCGAGAAAGGCGCAACTGTTGAAGCAGCGATACGCGCAATCGGACTGCTGCCCGACGCTTGGATCCCCATCCGCGGGAACGAGCCTGTGCCCTTGGACGAGCCCCTCGAGGACGGCGACGAACTCAAGCTGATATCTGTCGTCTCCGGAGGGTGACGGCGGGCAGGTACTGGCTGGGCTGATTCCTAATTATTATTTGCCTGAAGGAAAAGTATTTAATCGAGGGCGTCTTAGTACTACCGAAGAACAGCGCATCAACCTTCAACTGACATCTCATCATATGATCAAGTGAATGTCAAGGAGGAGAGGTCCGCCTAGAAGCGGCCACTCTACCTCATAAAGTAGATGTGTGTCGACCCCTGAGAGCACCGCGCAGCTGGTAGCTGAGCAGTGAGCCGGAGAGGAAGCGAAAGCTCGTCGACAAAGCTGTTTTTCAGGCAAGGAGGGAAACAATGGATATAGATCCAAGTACAACGAAATACTTGATCTCGGCGAAGCTGTCCACGGACGGTATCGTCGAGAAGCCAGATATCGTAGGTGCAATTTTCGGACAGACTGAGGGACTGCTCGGTGACGAGCTCGACCTCAGAGATCTTCAGAAGAGCGGTAGGATCGGAAGGATCGAAGTGGAAGTCTCGTCCACGAAGGGCAAGTCAGAGGGCATAGTGTATGTGCCATCAAGCCTTGACCAAGTCGAGACGGCCATTCTAGCTTCGTCGCTCGAGACCATCGACAGAGTCGGGCCGTGCAAGGCCAGAATCACCATCGAGAAGATCGAGGACGTCAGGGTCTCGAAGAGGAACAAGATAGTGGAAAGGGCGAAGCAGCTCCTGAACGAGCTGATGAAAGCCTCCAAGGTCAGCGGAGTGGACCTGGCCGACAGTGTTCGGCAATCCGTCCAGATCGAGGAGGTCATTCACTACGGAAAAGAGCGGCTGCCAGCGGGCCCGAATATCGACGACTCAGATGCGATCATTGTGGTCGAGGGGCGATCCGATGTCCTCAACCTGTTGAAATACGGCATCAAGAACGTAATAGCGGTAGAGGGAACGAACATACCCCAGACCATTGTAGAGCTGAGCAAGGAGAAGGTCGTGACCGCATTCGCGGACGGCGACAGGGGCGGCGAACTCATCCTGAGGGAGCTGCTGCAGGTTGCCGAGGTTGATTTCATCGCGCGAGCTCCTGCTGGACAAGAGGTCGAGGAGCTGACGCAGAAGCAGATCGTAAAATGCCTCCGGAACAAGGTGCCTGCGGACCAGTTTGCAGAAATGTTGAACATACAGGGACCATCAACCAAGAATGGCGAAAAAACGGGCAGACGGGACGAGGACAGAGGAGAACGACGCAGGCCAGAGGACGACAGAGGCAGGCACGGACGAGAGAGGGAGCAGAAGCCCCCGAGCAGGTTTCAAGAGGAGAAGCCTGTGAAACGCTTCTCCCCCGAGCAGCTGAGATGGAAGGGCGTTCTCGATGAGCTAGTCAATACCTCGAAGGCCAAGATACTGAATGCTAGCGGCAACGTGCTCAAGGAAGTACATGTCAGCACGCTCGCAGACACCCTCAAGGAAGGCATGGAAGGAGTCACTTCAGTCGTCCTGGACGGGATCATCACGCAGAGGATACTCGATATCGCAGTGGAAAAGAATATCAGCACGGTCGTAGGTGTTAAGCTGGGGAACATCGCCAAACTCCCGACGAATGTCGAGGTGTTGACGAAGGAAGACCTCAGCTGAACATCGTGACTGAAATGACCACAGAGGAAGACTCCACCTCGAAGGCCCCCGAGCATCTCGAGGACCTGGAGACCACAGAGGACATCAAGATCTCGCACGACCCGCTAGAGAGGGTCGTTGGTCAGGAGGAGGCAGTCCGGCTGGCGAGGCTGGCCGCGTCCCAGAAGAGGCATTTCCTACTCGTGGGTCCGCCCGGAACCGGCAAATCGATGATAGCCCAGGCGCTATCCTTGCACCTTGAGATGCCGACCGAGGAGATCAGGGTGGTCCACAACCCAGAGAACCCCGAGCGGCCAATCGTCGAGGTGCGAAACAAGGCAGAGGTCGAGAAGGAGCTCGAGACGAAGGGCTTCGCAGAGGGAGAGTTCATCGATCCGAAGGAAGCCCCTGTCAACGTTGCTGAACGCTTGGGCTACAGATGCGCCAACTGTGGCACGTACTCTTCCCCTAGAGACGGCTTCTGTCCGAAATGCTCCAGGACCAAGGCGGCGCAGGTCAAATCCACACCCAACAACCCGTTCGGGGACCTGTTGGGCGGGCTCGTCGAAGTCACGATGGGGCAGCTCGGAGGGAGGGATCGCGTCACCACGACCAGGAAACGCTTCGGCAAGGAAGAGGTCGTTGTCTTCGAACGCGCGGGGGAGATGATCAAGGTGCTCGACCAACCCGCACTCGAAAAGAGGCGCGAACTTGAGAGGGAGAGCCCAAAGAAGGTCATCGTCCCGATAGGGAGAAAGCCTTTCGTGCTCGCCACAGGCGCGAGTGAGGTCGAACTTCTGGGAGACGTCCGACACGACCCTTACGGAGGACATCCGCAGCTCGGCACGCAGCCTTATGATCGAGTGGTGGCGGGAGCGGTCCACAGCGCACATCAAGGAGTCCTGTTCGTGGACGAGCTACCGCACCTGGGCCATCTTCAGAGATTCATTCTGACGGCGATGCAGGAGAAGCGGTTCCCGATAGCCGGGAGGAACCCGCAGAGCGCTGGAGCCAGCGTGCGCGTGGACAGCGTGCCCTGCGATTTCATATTCGTGGGAGCGTGCAACATCCAGGACCTACCTCACATACTCTCGCCACTGAGGTCGAGGATAAACGGCGGAGGATACGAGGTGCTGGTGGAGACGGTCATGCCGGACACGGAACACAACCGTTTCAGGATCGCTCAGTTCGTCGCCCAGGAGATCGTGATGGACACGAGGATACCGCATATGACTCGCGCTGCCGTCCAGGAGATCATCGAAGAGGCGAAGAAGCGCGCGAAGGCCATCGACAACAAGGACAAATCGCTAACGCTGAGGCTCAGGGAGCTTGGCGGATTGGTGCGTGCCGCGGGCGACGTCGCTGTCGTGGAAGAGGCGAAGCTGATTGAGCCGAGGCACATCAAGGATGCTCTCAAGCGTGCCCGTCCCGTCGAGGAACAGATCAAGGAGCGATACGGGAGCTACATGGCCGGAGTGTCCACGGATGTGAGCACTTCCGAGAAGGAGTCATCTCCATACCATTATTGGAACTACCACGTCCACGACGACAAGAGAGGCTACAGCTGAGCGCGCAATCAATTCTGCAGGCTCTTCATCATCTTCCAGGCGTCCTCTCCGTTGCTGTAGAAGTTCTTGATCTCGCCGAAGATGGCGAAACCCTCGCGCTCGTAGAAGGCGATGGCACTCTTGTTGCTCTTCCTGACCTCGAGTACGACCGTATCGAACCCCTTGGCTCTGCAACTTGCATATAGATCGGCCATCAACACTTTTCCGAGAGACCGTCTCCTGCTCTCGGGAAGAACTGCGATCATCAACACCCTGGCGACCTTCTGCCCGGTCGGCACGGCAGCCACGAATCCAATTACCTTCCCATCGTCCGTAATGACCAAGAAACCCTCGCCCCAGAGATTGTGGACAGTCAGGTACAGGGAAGGCGGATAGTTCTCGCCCAAGGACTGGTTCACAACCTCAGCGATCTGAGGAATGTCCGTCGGCGAGAAGTGGCGCACGAGGGTCATGTGGACCCGTCAATCGGATATCCCATGATTAATCTTGCGCGCAAGGTGGACCCCCGCAAGGCTCCCAATAGCCGCAGCCGCTCCCAAGAGCCACCCGATGTGCTTCTCGAGGAATGACCCCGCTGGCTCGCTATAGGATGGAAGCACGGTGAAGGAGACTACGTCAGTATCGCGGTTGCCCCAAGGATCCTCGACCGTCAGCACCGCTCTGTGCTTGCCGGGCTTGAGCGCAATGAATTCCAGTCTTGGAGCTGATCCGTCGACGCTTCCATCCGAATACGCATCCCACGACCATGAGGCGATGACATGATCGTCCGTGGAGGAGCTTCCGTTCAGGACAACTCGGTCGCCCAAGCGCACTTCGAAGTCCTCCCCAGCATCGGCCACTGGCGGCGATTCGTCCCCCAGCCAATCGATAGAGAACGCATTCGAGAAGAAGGATGCGACCTCGAACGAATCAATGACGAGCGCAAGCTCTCGGTTCCTCGCGAACGAGGCGAAGACCCAGTTGTTACTGGATACCACGCTCAGTCTCTCGTCGATGACGAAACCCTTGTTGTGAAGCAGTCCTACCGGCCCTTCCAGATCCATCATGCGGAACTCGCTGGCCTCTCCCACAGACGCTGTCTCGGCGCGCAGGTACTCGCAAGTGGCGGTGTTCCGCTCCAGGTTGAACCAGCTGGAGTCGAACAAGATCCTCGTTGCAGAGCCGTTGCGGACTGACGCTGTGATAGCAGTGACAAGAGGGCTTGTGCACGTGTCGTTCGACCACCTCGTGGACCACACGAGATCGCTCTGGAACTGCTCACCAACCACGGATTTGGATTCGGATAGAAATCCACAGATGAACGGTTCGGAATCTGAGCAGTCAGGAGAGATGTGAACGGAGACCGTCGCGGGACTGCTGGACCGCAGGGGCTCTATCACCCTAGCGGATCGAATTGTTTCCTGAGGGGTTGGTAGTACGGCGGCTTCGTCGAACCTGGTATCCAGGCGCCATGCCCTGACATCCGGTCGGGTGATCCTTGAATCAGACTCGAAGAGCCGTACCAGATAATCGGCCAACTTCTGATTCGAGACGAGAGCACCCCAGCCTCTGTTCCCTCTCATCTGGTCTGTTGGGAATGCAGACTCGACGAAGTTTTCCGAGAGGACGACGACCTCCAGACTGTCGAAGATACCGTACTTAGCGTGCAAGTGGTAGACATGTTGGATGATGTCGTTGCTCGCGTTCCCCGATAGCACGCGCACGTCGGCTCCACTCCTCGTGAGCACAGAGAGGAACAGTATCTCGTCCTCGCTCAGACCTCCAGCAGGCGCACCATCCACAAGAAGCTGGACAATGACCCCCCGAGATAGTGCCTCGAGGAGCGAGACACATAGTTCTGCGGAGGACGCCTCGTATGCGCACAACCTCACGCTCTGCTGAGCTCTGCGGACACCATCCATCAGGACCGCGAGCGACGAATCAGGACTCGTGAATGCTGTCAGGTGCCCAGGTTCGACCTCTACCTGAAGTCCGGGCATATCCGTGTATCCGTACCTGAATTCGCGAAACGGAGTCCAGTCCGCGCATCTGTCAGTGTCGTGGTAGCCGAGTCCGTTTCGCACTCGCCTTAGCACCTCTCCCTGTTTCGGTGCCGGAATTGGATCCCCCAACCACAGCTGCGGAGTATCTCCTGGTCGTCCATAACATGCGGAGTCAACGACAGAGCCACCTGGTGCGACAAGAGATATCGCATCACCCAGGTCGCCTAATCTGAAAGTACCTGCGACCACGGAAGCGGGCCCGGCTTCATCATCAAGAGCAATTGCAGGGCGGTTGTCGAACACGGCAGAGAAGGATGTGGAGTTGAAGGACATTGAGATGCTCATGCCTGGCGACACCCAACAGTCACGCATGATGGCAACGGTCCCTTCCCCGTCAGTCACAGACCAATTCTTCAAGTTGCACAAGGCGGTTCCCGCATTGAACAGGGTTATGTACTCATCGTCACAGAGCCCGCGTGGATAGAACTCACGAATCAGCATCGCTGACGACGAATCTAAGAGACCAGTAACCGTATAATCTGACGAACCTCCAGGGTGACACGGCGCGAAGACCACGAGGGAAAAGAGCAAGGCCGATGACACCGCCGTGATCCGTACGCGCCGCATCGGGACTGAAGAAGAGAGGAAGACTGAAAACAGGCGCTGCTACACGTACGCTTCGCTCAGCGCTTCAATCCTGACACGAGATCGAGGAGAACCGCCTTCCGATCCTTCGCCTTCACGACGCCGCTGGCAAGAAGCACACCATCGGCTCCAAGTTCTAGTGCCTTAGCGACGTCCCTCCCGTTCTTGACTCCCGCCCCACAGAGCACACCTACATTCCTGGAGATCGCCTTGATTGACTCGACTGTGTCCGCCACGATCTTCGGGTTGGCCGTCGTGACCGAGATATCACCGCCAATCAGCTCGGGCGGTTCAATGGCGACGAAGTCGGGCTCCATCGCGGCACATGCCTTGCTCACAGCCAAGTTGTTCGTGCACACAATCGACAGAAGCCCGTTCGCCCTGGTCCGATCAATGATCTCGTGTATCTCAGATATCCGGAGGCGTCTCTCGGAATGGTTCACCAGCGTCCCGGCGGCGCCCGATGCCTTGGCGTTATCCACAGTCACATGTCCCGTCGTGCTCCCGGATGGCACGCCGTCCAGATGCTGGGCGAACACCGGTATCTTGACCTTGGAGGCGACGATCGCCAAGTCCATCAGGGGAGGAGCCACGACGATGGAGGCTCCCGTCTCGGCGGACACCTGCTCACACAGAGCAGCGATGGCCAGGGCACCCTGTCCGCTGGCTTCTGGATAAGTCTTGAAGTTGACCACGATGACCGGCTTGCGGACGCTCAGTGCACCCACCTCACTCAAGAGGCTGCATCCTGGGCTCGAGCTTCTTGAGTATCTCGGGCCTGGTGGTGTACTCGAGTTCTTCGGGGGACACGATGCCCGGCATGAACGGGCCGTGCCCGCGCATGTACATCGATATCCTCATGGCCTTATTCCGGACGGGGTCCCATTCCTTGCCCGCAAAGTAGTCAATCGGCTTGTGCTCCCCAGGTTTGGAGCCCGGTGGCTCCGCGGCCTGGATCTTGCCGTTGGTGATCTGAATGCCCAGTGAGCAGACCCTCGGTGGGCCATCGTAGTACGTCGGGTCGGACTGGTCGACACTGCAGGGGTACCATGCCCCGTAGTGTGAGCCTCTCATCCAACCAGCGACGAGCTGCGGGAACGCGAAGGGCTGTAGCACCTCGCCCACCGCAGGGAAGCCGGATTGGCATCGGACGAGCATGACCGGGTCGTCCTTTCCGACATACTTTCCGGCGAGGATGTTCAGCTTCTCCGTGGATATGACAGCGGCTATGCCCAGTGTGCGGTGCAGTACCCTCTTCACGGCGTACCTCGTCGTGTCGCCTATCAGAGCGAGTATGTCGTACAGCTCTGCGGGCGAGCTCATGAGGACCTTCTTATGATCCACGACATCGACTATCTCGAGGTCGTAACCCAAGTGGGCCCTCGGGTCGATGACGAGCCCCGTGGTCGTGAACGGGTCCATGAATATCTTGGCGACGGGTAGGGAATAGGCAGCCGGTCCGCACTTGTCCGCCATGAAGACCAGCATCGGCTCAGTGGGCCGCTCTTCGAACTCCATCTCAGCGGCGCCCGGGCCCTGCCCTCTTACGTTCCCAGAGAAGGCATCGGTAAGCAGATCTTGCCCGGCCGCGTACAGATGCATCTTCTTGGCCTCGTTCGCGGCGGCCATGAAAACGTTCCATGAGAGCCCGTGTATCTCCTTGTTGTTCTCTCCCTTCCTGTGGGTCATCAGAAGCTGCATGTCGTCGCCGCACCGGGTTACATAGTAGTCGTTCAGCAGACCGTCTCGAACGGCCTTCCCCAGGAGTTCGGAGGCGATCTCCATCATCCGAGGATGCGGGCGAGAATGGCCCGCGATCGATCCGACGTCGGCCTTTATCAGCGATACAGTAACCTTCTCCGGCATTTCAGCTTCCTCCAAGCAAATTCAGGCGCTCAGATACTCGGGTCCAGCGGATAAGAGGCTCAGCATATATTAACCGTTTCGAATCCATCAGCGCACTCGCGCCCGCTCGGCTCGGCAGGCATCATCGACCAGAGGGGGGATTCGCGAGGTGTGGAAAGGCTTAAACGCGCATAGAACTCTTCGACGCCTGCGAGTGAATAAGAGATGGGGTCCGTAGAGGAGCTCAGGCCGATTTTCTCGCCGAAATCCATCGCGGTCATCGGAGCTTCCAGAAGCCCCATGAAGATCGGCTACGAGATACTTCAGAACATCCTTGTCCAGGGCTACACCGGCAAGATCTACCCGATCAACCCTGAAGTGCCGGAGATCATGGGTCTCAAGGTCCAGCCCAGCGTGCTCGCGGTCAAGGACGATATCGACCTGGCGATCATCGCGGTCCCGGCCGAGGCCGTCCCCAAGGTCATGATGGAGTGCGCCAAGAAGAAAGTGAAGGGCGTCATTGTCATTTCCTCCGGGTTCGCGGAGACGGGCGAGAAAGGTAGATTGCTCGAGGAGGAGATACTCCAGATCGCCCGGAAGGGCAACATGCGGCTCATAGGTCCCAACACACTCGGGTACAAGGACCCGATAGACAACCTGGACGCCGCCTTCGTTTTCGGCATGCCACGGCCCGGGGAGATAGCGCTCATCAGCCAGAGCGGCGCACTATGCATTGGCATGGTCTACTACGCGAATGGTGAGTACATCGGGCTATCGAGGGTGATCAGCATCGGTAACAAGGCCGACGTCGATGACGCGGACCTGATTGACTACCTCGACCAGGACCCAGCGACGAAGGTCATCGCCATGTACATCGAGGGCATAAAGGACGGCAAGAAGTTCCTCGACGCTGCGCGCAGATGCCAGAAACCCATTGTGGTCATCAAGGCCGGAAGGACGCCTGCGGGCTCTGCCGCAGCATCTACTCATACGGGATCTCTCAGCGGTTCTGACATTGTCTACGACTCTGCCTTCAGACAGGTGCACATACAGAGGGCGTACGACGTCATAGAGCTTTTCGACTTTGCGCGGGCTCTTGCCTACCAGCCGCCTGCCTTAGGAGGAAGAGTCGGCATCATATCGAACGGTGGTGGTGCCGGGATCATGACAGCGGATTGGTGCGAATCCGTGGGCCTGAAGGTGCCCAACCTTACCAAGAAGACAATCGACGCGTTGCGGCCACACCTGCCGTCCATAACCTCTGCAAGGAACCCGCTGGACGTGACTGGAGACGCTAGATTCCACAGGTACCACGCAACTGGCAGCATCATGCTCTCAGACCCGAACATCGACTCTCTCATAATGGTCTGTGTTCACGCCGGGATCGCAAGGCCTCGGGAGTTTGTCGGAGCCGTGATCAAACTCGTCGGGGATAAGAGGAACCTCAAGAAACCTATCGTGGCCTGTTGGGTGGGCGGGCCGGAGATCGATGAGGTCGTGCAGGAGTTGAGGGTCAAGAACATACCAGTATACTCCTCGGCGTCGAGGGCAGCCAAGGCCGTGAAGTGCTTGTACGAGGAAGGGCATCGACTCGAACTGATTGGGAAGAAGAAGCAGGCCAGGGAGAACCATTCGTAGATGGAATTGGAGATGCCCACACAGGAGAAGCATGCTCTCCAAAGTATCAAATCCTGACTCGCTATCGCCCTCACATCATGCCTCCAAGGAAGGCAGTATTGGCCACCTCGGCAGCAGCTCTCTCGGCGGTCGCTTTATGGGGCCTCGCATTTCCCTTGATCCAGATCGGACTCGAGAGCTTCTCACCGATATTGCTCGGGTTCGTGAGGTTCGTTCTCGCCTCGGCGCTCATGCTCGTCGTGCTTCTATGGAAGTACAAAGCGAGTGATATTGTTCGCGTCTTCCGGAGCGAGTGGAAGCCTCTGCTCGCCCTCGGCCTGCTCTACGTCACGATACCCAATATTGCCCAGAACATCGGCCTGCAGTACGGCACCTCGTCGATAGCATCGGTCATTCAGTCCTCCGGCCCTGTGATGACGCTCCTGTTCGCGGTCATGCTGCTCAGCGAGAAGCTGACGAAGACGAAGGCAGTGGGCACCGCGGTCGCCATGTTCGGGACCCTGTTGCTGGTGGCGAGCGGGGGCATCTCGCTGGAGGATGAGGATTTTGTGGGCAACGTGTTCATACTCATATCGGCCGCGTCCTACGGCCTCGCCTGGGTGTCTGCGAAGCGGATGCTGGAGAGGAACCCGCCGCTCCTCATCATAGGACTCTCGCTCGCGTTCGGCACTGCGGTGCTGGCGCTAGCGGTCCCGTTCGACAGCGATTTGAGATTCGAGCTGGACTCCATGTCCGTGCTCAACATCCTGATTCTCGGATTCCTCTGCGGGGCCGTCTCATCCGTGCTATACCTGTCATCTCTCGAGCACGAGGAGGTCTCGAGGATGGCGTTCTTCATCTACCTCATGCCGGTGTTCGCCTCGTTCTTTGCTTGGCTGCTGAGGGACGAGGTGGTCGAGTCCTGGACCGCGCTGTGCGGTGTGATAATCGTTATCGGCATAGTCGTGGCGAACCGAAACGGTGCGCGAGCCTAGGGACGACTGCTTCCCTCAGGCGTACTGCGACGAATCCGCTTGCTCAGCGACATCAGAGGCCTCACTGGTCCCGGGTGGTATCTCGCCCGAGGTGACCCCGCGGTTGTAGAAAGTCCTGAACATGACCGGTGCCAGGATCGTCGATATGAATGCCATCAAGACCAGGACTGAGAACAGGTAGAGCTGATCAGGAGGGATGAGCCCGGACTCTACTGCGAGCCTAGCGAATACCAACTCGATCGCCCCTTTGCCCATCATCATCGAACCGATGGCCATAGACTCGTTGTTGCCCAGACCCGACATCCTTGCAGGGAGGTACGAGCCCGCGAGCTTTCCCAGGATGGCCACGGCGGTGACGACACCGAAAAACGGCAAGTGGTCCATTATCAACGAGAAATCGACTGTGAAACCGATGAAGACGAAGAATATGGGAGCTAGGAACCCGATCGTGACGCCAGAGAGTATGTCCTCGACGCGAGCCCAGACACGAAGGCCGGTTCCAGCCTCTCGTAGCAGCATCCCGGCGATGAAGGCTCCAATCACGCCAGGCAGGCCAGACCATTCGGCGAGAACCGCGAACAAGATAGCGATGACGACAGCAATCGCGAACGCAGCTTCTCCGGTCCGCATCCACTTCAGGAGCCTGTATATCCTGGGCACGACTACACGGCCGAACAGCATAGCAAGGGCGAAGAAGAACGCGAAGCTGACGGACAGGTAGAGCACGCGCTCCGTTGTCCTGGACCCCTCGGCACTGCCAAGTATCACTCCCAATGTGAAAAGCAGAAGCACATCCGTAATCAGCGCTGCACTGATTATCGTCGCGCTGGTGCGGGATTTGAGCACCTCCATGTCCTTCAGAACCCTTATTGTGACAGGCAGGGCCGTTACCGAGATCGCAACCGCGACGAAGGCGAGGGTCAACCCTTCTAGCTCGAACAGCACTCCAACAAGGAGCCCGAGCACGAGCGGGAGGACAAGTCCAGAGGCTGCGATCAGCCCGCCGAGAATCGATGAGGCCTTGATCAGCTTCGGGGAGAACTCGAGGCCGACGTATAGCATCAGAAACAGCATTCCGAGGTCGCCGAGATCCCGGATGAAGGTGTCGCTGTACATTCTGTCCAGGTCTTTGAAGACGAACCCCAGGATGAAGGGACCGAGAACGATTCCCGCGAGCAACTCGCCAACGATTGGCGGCTGATTTATGCGCGTGACGACCTCGCCGAATCCCTTCGCGAAGGCAATCATCAGGAGGACATAGACGAGGACGATGAGTTCCATCAGGACACCGGGACAGGCTTTTCGATGAGGATTACTTGCGAGGTCATTAACCTTACCAGAACCGCGGTGGCGAACGTGCTCCGAGAGAACAGTTAATATGCATAGCTAGGTTATGCCGAAGCGGTGGTACGCCCTTGCCCCAGTGGCAGCACATCACTTACTCGAACCAGATAACCACAGAACACTACGGGAAGCAGATCACCGTTGGCGGGTGGGTCCAGGACCTCAGGAACCTAGGCGGCATATCGTTCCTTCAACTGAGGGACAGAGAGGGAGTAATCCAGATAACCAGTCTAAAGAAGAAGAACAAAGAGCTCTTCGAACTCGTAGCATCGCTTCCCCGTGAGTCGGTCGTGCTCGTGACTGGCATGGTCAAGGAGAGCAAGGAGGCGAGGGCGGGATTCGAGATACTCCCGGACAGGATAGACGTGCTGAACAGGGCGGAGGCGCCTCTGCCTCTCGGTGTTGTCGACAAAGTCGGAGCGGACCTCGACACTCGCCTCAACAACAGGTTCATGGACCTGCGGAAGGAGGAGGTCCGGGCCGTCTTCCAGGTGGAGGCGAAGGCCGTCGAGGGAATCAGACAGTTCCTGTTGGGCAACGGATTTGTGGAAGTGCACACACCCAAGATCGTGGCCGCTGGTGCTGAAGGTGGGTCGACGCTCTTCCCCATCAAGTACTTCGACAGGAACGCGTACCTTGCCCAGAGTCCCCAACTGTACAAACAGAACCTCATGGCTACAGGGTTCGACCGGATATTCGAGGTCGCACACGCGTACCGGGCGGAGGCTTCTGACACCATCAGGCACATAGCCGAATTCATCTCGCTGGACGTGGAACTCGCTTTCATCGAATCCTCTGAGGACATAATGGCTGTCGCGGAAGGCATCGCAGTCGCAGGGATCGAACACGTGCGCGCGCACGCACAGAAAGAGCTCGAGATCCTCGGCGCGAAGCTCGAGAGCCCGTCAGCGCCGTTCCCACGCGTGAAGTACAAGGACGCGGTCGAAATCGTCAAAGGGCAAGGGATGAGGATCGAACATGGCGAAGATCTCGGCACGGAAGGGGAGAAGGCTCTCGGGGAGTACATGAAGCGGGAGAAACAGTGTGAACTTTATTTCATCACTGAGTTCCCTACATCTCTTAAGAGAGGCACTTTCTACGCCAAGAGATTCGACGACGACCCCGAGACGACAGGATACTTCGATCTCGACTACAGGGGACAGGAGATCGTGTCGGGCGGACAGCGCGAGCACAGGTACGCGGTCCTCACGGAGCAGATGAGGGAGAATAACCTGAACCTCGAGTCATTCGATTTCTACCTGAAGGGGTTCAGGTTCGGCATGCCCCCTCACGGCGGGTTCGGCTTCGGGGTCGAGCGGTATGTCCAGAAAATGCTGGGACTGTCCAACATAAGGGAGGCAGTGCTATACCCAAGAGACAGGGCAAGGCTCGTCCCGTAGCCAGCAAGCCCAAACGCATGCTCATCGAATTGCCGACCGCGGACGAGATCGACGCCCTCGCCATCACGACCCCGCGCTTCGAGGTCAGGAAGTTTGAGTTCGACCTCGGTGGGCAGGCCGCGGACCTGAAGTACTCGCCCTGCAAGGGCCAGATGGTATTGGTGATCGCGGGCAAGAACGGCATCGCCTTGACCAGGACGAGCAAGCAGGACAAGTGGCACCTGCCGAGCGGAAGGATCAGCACGATCGAGGACGCTGTGGCAGCGGCAAAGCGTATCGCGATGGAGCAGTGCGGTGTCATGGTCCGATGCCTCGATCTTGCGGGCATGTACGATGTCGTCTGGCACTACTCGGACATCACTATCAAGAGGCTGCACTTGGTGTACTCCGCCTTGACCGATGACGAGTGCTGCAAAGCGCAGGCGAGTCCAGGATATGCCGAAGCAGCGTTCTTCCGTGAGCTTCCGCAGGACCTGATGGAGGACGATCTCGCCGCCTCGGCGATCACCGACAGCAGCAACAAGTGATTTATCGCCCCTCGCCAATTACTGTCTCGAAGGCGATGGGACGCATTTTTGAGCGAGAGCTCAAGGGGATCCTCCGCGCGGACGAAGACATGCTGGTCCGCGTCACGAAGACCTGCGAAGACAACGAGAAGAAGGCCTACTACCGCATCCAGGAGAAACCTTTCATGGTAATCAGGGGCGCTGGCTCTCTGGGCGTCGACCTCGTGGCAATCAGATCGGACCTATCCCTTCCGATAGAGGTCAAGAGCTCCGTCAGCGACGTGCTTCGGTTCAGCAGGAACGAGAAGCTCGCGGTACAGGCGGCGGAGATGATGGATGACTGCAGGCGTGTCGGCCTCATGCCGATCTATGCTTTCAGGTACAAACGCCAAAGGGGCGACGCGTGGCGAATATTCACTCTTGATGTGGGCCCCATCAATGGCAGGCTCAGGGTAGTCTACAGCCGTCTTCCGAAAATCGCGCCGTCCAAGGAAGGGAATCTCATCATGCGCTGGCATGACGGAATGCCCCTAAACAAGTTCATAGACTACATCGTGACGATTTCCAGCTGACGCTATCAGAACAGAATAAAAAAAGAGAGAGGAGAGTGACTGACTCCTTACCTGTTGTGATGCCAAATAAAGCGGTCAGCTGTCAGAATCACGGATGACTATCAATCTTGATAAATTACCAGAACGGCTGCGTTTTTCAGGATAGGGAGAGTCCCTTGAAGTACGCGACCACCTTGTCGCTTCCGAGATAGAGCAGTATTATCACGTTCCCGACGATGGTCCAGAATGGTGAGTCGGGAGCCAGGGTAGGGGGCAGGAACAGCACCCCGAGGATGGCCCACAGTATGGCGATTTTGGCGACCGATCTCCCCCGCCTCCGAGAAGACTCGTATCCTTTCATGTAACCCCTGGCCAGCAGGAGGGCTGAGATGCCGATCACGAAGTATCCCAGACCGATTAGGAACACGATATTCCTCCAGGTCGAACCCTCGACCAGCGTGCTCGAAAACGACACTACAGCCAGGCCGACAATCACCATCTGGATCCCGACCCAGATCTCCCACATGGCAAGCAGTATGATGCCCCAAGGGCGTTCGGGCTTCTTGGTCCTGCTGGGTGCGGCCAATTGGGAGTCCTCCGACATGCTGTCATCGATTGCTGTCAGCACTCATAGGGTTCATCACGGGTCCTTGCGGACCTCAGCTGACCCTCTTCTCATCACGGGACACTGAATCGCGCTCCTCGTATTTTATGGAGGGCGTGGAGGGCTGTGGGGCACGGGTTAAATATCCGCGATTCGCTGAGCGCTTCCGTGGAGTACGAGCTTCTCAGCGAAAACATCCTCGTCTTCTTCGGTTTCGTCCTGCTCATCAGCCTATCTGGAGTGATGACCCCAGGGCCGGTTTTCGCTGCAGCAGTCGCTAAGGGGTACAAAGACAAGAACGCAGGCGTGAAGATCGCCTTGGGGCACGGAGTCATCGAGTTCCCTCTCATGGCCCTGATCGCTCTCGTGGGGATTGGCGCGAGTGAGTTCCTCGAGGATCCTTGGGTCGGCTTCGCAATCGGGGCAGTGGGCGGAACGCTGCTGCTATTCCTTGGGACGAGCATGATCAGGTCCAGGAAGAAGATAGCGCTCGATGCGGAGAAATCCATGCCGTACGGCGCGACCGTCGCTGGCGCACTGACGACTTCTGCGAACCCGTATTTCTTCGTGTGGTGGGCCACCGTGGGAGCGCTGCTGGTCTTCAACGCCCAGTGGTTCGGACCGGTCGTCGTTGTTGTGTTCGCAGTCGCCCACTGGGGGTGCGATCTGGCCTGGTATTCGTTCACATCGTACACAGTCTACAAGACGAAGCATTTGTGGACTCCGTTCGTACACGAGGTGGTCTTCGGGATATGCGGCCTGCTCATGGTCGTGTTCGGAGTCTATTTCATCATCGGGCCGACATACGGGCTGGCGACATAGTCTGAGAAGAACCTACTGGGACCTTCCCGCCTCGATCATTCGCTCGAGCGGCACCTTGGCGCGCCTGATGATGTCTGGAGGCAGCTCGATCTTGTACTGCATCTTGGAAAGGGCGTCTCTCACATCTTCAAGAGTGATCTCGCGCATGTTCGGGCAGGTCGCGTTCGGCGGAGCGTAGAGCAATTTGCCCGGAGCCTCCTTGCGCAGCCTGTGCAGCATGTTCTCTTCTGTGCCAATGATGAACTCCTTCTTCTTCGAGGCGACCACGTGCCTGATGATGCCCTCCGTGGAGTATGCGAAATCCGCGTAGTCGATGACATCCGGAGTGCACTCGGGGTGTACTAAGATCTCGGCATCTGGGTGCTTCCTCTTCAGCTCCTGCAGGTCCATCTTCGTTATGTTGACGTGGGTCGGACAGTAACCTGGCCAAAGGATAATCTCCTTGTCCTTCACGAACCGCTGGACATAGAGCCCGAGGTTCGTGTCCGGGATGAATATGATCTTCTTGTCAGGAAGGGATTGGACTATCTTGACCGCGTTCGCGGACGTGCAGCAAATGTCGGCCTCCGCCTTGACATCGGCCGTCGTGTTCACATACGCCACGACTGGTGCTCCTGGATGCTCTGCCTTCAGTTCGTTCAGGGACTTCACGTCGACCATCGCGGCCATGGGACACTGCGCTCTCCGATTCGGATGAAGGACTGTCTTCTCGGGGTTCAGTATCTTCGCCGATTCGGCCATGAAATCGACCCCGCAAAAGACGATGACCTTCGCGTCGGTCTTGGACGCCTGGACGGAGAGCCCATACGAGTCGCCAAGAAAATCGGCGATCTCCTGGACTTCCTGGCGCTGATAGTTGTGTCCAAGGATGACCGCGCGCCTCTGCTTCTTCAGCTCCGAAATCTCGTCTCGAAGGTCTGTCAAATTCTCTGGAGCGGGTTAGCATCGGGTTCTTATTAATCCTTTTTGACGGACGCTCGCACGAGAGCGGCGGCCAGGACTGGTAATCTGACCTATTTCGGCCTCGTGGGGCTGAGCATTGACAATCGGCCACTGGCCCTCTGAACCAAGGGTTTTAGCGTTTCTTTTTACTTTGGTTAAATTCAAATATCGTTCATCGGTTGGTATCTGAAGAGTTGTCAATGAAGCCAGTAATAGACAAGAGGCTCTGCAAGGGATGCAACGTCTGTGTGTACATCTGCCCGAAGAAATGCTACTCGCGAGGCGCTGACATATCGGAGATGGGCTACTACGCGGCGGTTGCCTCGGCCACGGAGAAATGCTACAACCACAAACGCGAGGGGAAGCTCATATGCGAGCTCTGCGTCCTTAGTTGTCCAGATCAGGCGATATCATGGCACCCGGAGACTGAGGAGGACCTGAAGAAATGAGGACCCCCAGAGGCGAGTACTTCCTCCAGGGCAACGAGGCCTGCGTCGAAGGGGCTATGAGCTCCGGTGTTCGATTCTTCGCTGGGTACCCCATCACTCCTTCAACTGAAATCGCCGAGGGGCTCGCGCAGCGGCTCAAGGGGACCAACGGAGTCTTTCTCCAGATGGAGGATGAGATCGCCTGCATTTCCGCGATCATTGGGGCCTCGTGGGGAGGCACGAAGTCGATGACCGCCACATCAGGACCGGGGTTCTCGCTCATGCAGGAGGCGATCGGATACGCCGCCATGTCTGAGACCCCGATCGTAATTGTCAATGTGATGAGGGGAGGGCCCTCGACCGGGCAGCCCACGAGGGCGTCCCAAGGGGACGTGATGCAGACCAAGTACGGCTCGCACGGAGACTATCAGGTCATCGCATTTGCGCCCGCATCCGTTCAGGAGATGTTCGACCTCACCATCGAGAGTTTCAACTACGCCGAGAAGTACAGGGTTCCGGCCTTCCTACTGTCTGATGCTGAGGTGGGACACATGCGTGGGCTTCTCTCTGTGCCGGAACAGCTCAAGATAGTCGACAGGAAAGAGAAAGGCCTCAAGCGCGCGGACGAGGCTTACGATGTGCCAGACGACCTCGTGCATCCTTTCCCGACCTTCGGGAAGGGCCACAAGGCGATGGTCACCGGGATGACACACGCAGAAGATTCCAGGATAGAACCTGAGGACGTGAAAACGCACCAGGAACTCGTGAAGAGGCTCTCGGAGAAGATCCTCAAGAACAGGAAGGACATCAACAAGTGGGAGCTCGTGTCCCCGGGCTCGAAGACCATGATCATCTCCTACGGCTCAGCCGCACTCGGCCCGAAGGAGGTCGCCGCCAAGGACGAACGCGTCGGCCTCCTCAGGCTCAAGAGCCTTTGGCCGCTTCCGGAGGAACCGATATACGAAGTCGCGAACCAGTGCGAACGGATTCTGGTTTGCGAGATGAACCTGGGCATGATGTATTGGCCCATCAAGAGGGTCGCCCTGGAAGCTGGGTGCAAGAAGGTCGAGCTGCTATCGAAGATAGGTGGCGAGCCGCCGACCCCGAGCGATGTCAGGCACAAGCTGAGGGGCATGGGGGCGATCTGATGGAGATCTTCGACTTCTACAGGAAGGACCGATGGCCGCACGTCTTCTGCCCCGGGTGTGGCAACGGGACCGTCATGAACTGCTTCTACAGAGCATTCAGCGAGCTGGACCTGCCCCTCGAAAGGACGGCCTTCGTCGGTGGCATCGGATGCTCCTCCAGGATACCGCTGTACATCAGCTCGGACGCGCTCCACACGACCCACGGAAGAGCAATTGCGTTCGCAACCGGACTCAGGCTCTCCAAGCCAGATCTCAAGGTCGTCGTGTTCACAGGCGACGGCGACCTCGGCGCAATCGGCGGGAACCATTTCATCAACGGTTGCCGGCGAAACGTCGACATGACGGTCATATGCATCAACAACAACATCTACGGCATGACCGGAGGCCAAGCATCGATCACGACCCCTCACGATTTCCTGTCGACAACCACACCCTTCGGGAACAAGGAGTATCCGTTCGATCTCGCTGAGCTGGCAGTCGCAGCCGGAGCCAACTATGTGGCACGGTGGACCACAAGGCACGTGCATGAGCTCACCAAGTCGATCAAGACCGCCCTCCAGAAGAAGGGGTTCGCGTTCGTCGAGGTCATCTCGCAGTGCCCGACCAACTTCGGCAGAAGGAACAAGATGGCGGATCCCACGCAGATGCTCGAGTGGTTCAAGGAGAGCTCCGTCAGGCGAGACAAGGTGAGGACCGCCGCCGTGGACCACTTCGACCTCAACATGGCAGGGCAGATAACCATCGGGGAGTTCGTGGACAGGAACAGGGAATGCTACGAGGAACTGATCGGAGTCGAGAAGCATGGATAGGCAGATCAGGTTCTCGGGTTTCGGCGGGCAAGGCGTCGTCCTCATGGGCATAATGCTCGCCAGGGCTGCTGCGCTCTACGACAAGCCCGTCGGTGAGGATGGCAAGGAGCACAGGAACTTCGCGATCCAGACGCAATCATACGGCCCCTCGGCAAGGGGCGGGCACTCAAAATGCGATGTCAAGATCTCGGACGAGGAGATGCTGTACCCGTTCGTCGAGATCCCGGACTACCTCGTGATAATGTCGCAACAGGCTTACGCGAAATACATCGGAGAGCGCAAGCCGGACACGAGGATCATTATCGACCCAGACCTGGTGCTGGACAGGCCGAAGGGAGATGTATACCTGGTCCCCGCAACCAAGGCGGCAGAGGAGATGGGCACACGGATCGTGGCCAACGTTGTGATGCTCGGGGCGTTCCGGCAGATATCTGGCATCGTCTCGAAGGAAGCGCTCGAGAAGGCGCTCCTCCAAACAGTTCCCAAACCAACTCACGACCTGAACAGGAACGCGCTCGTCCTCGGAGCAAAGCTGGGTACAGACGCCATGGAGCGCAGGAGCAAGGGTTAAGACCGACGAGAACGTTCGTCGGCTGGAGCGGAGAGCTTGATAATCGAATCCGTGTTGAAGGAAGGGAGGAAGTCGCTCGCGGAGAACGAAGTGAAGGAGTTACTCCGGGAAGCGGGCATCCCGACAACAGATTTCCAGGTCGTATCGCAGTTCGAGGAGCTCGACCTGAAGAAGCTCAAATCGCTAGTTGTGCTCAAGGTGTGCTCGCCCACCATCTTGCATAAGACCGATGTGGGAGGGGTCGTCCTCGACGTGCCGAAGGACCAGCTGGAACAAGAGTTCAGGAAGATGAAGGACAAGTTCCCCGACGACAAGATCCTGGTCGAATCCCACCAGGACAGAAGGGTCGAGGTCATCGTCGGGTTGATCAATGATCCCACATTCGGGCTGACGATAATGTTCGGCCTTGGCGGGATATACACAGAGGTCTACAAGGACGTCACATTCAGGATCGTGCCAATCAAGAAAGAAGATGCAGAGGAGATGCTTAAGGAGATCAAAGCGGCGCCGATATTGGAGGGGTTCAGGAGGATCAAGATAGACCGCGACGCGATCATCAACATTCTCCTGAAGGTGTCTGCTCTCGGCGAGAAGTACATGGACAGAATCGACCAGATGGACCTTAACCCGGTTTTCGTGAGGGAGAAGGGCGCCGCGGTCGTAGACGCGAAGCTGCTTTTGAGATGAGATGGCAGGGACAGAGACCGTGCGCTCGAGGTGTTGGTAACTGATCGCAAGAGGGGGTCGCAAATTCGTCGGCATGAGCGCGATCGCGTCGGCCGCCTCATTGCCATTCTTCGTGCCGCTATCGGCAGCGTTCATCTGCTTGACTGTCTTTTTCGCCGCGGTTTTCAGGGACCCGCCCCGCAAGATCGGCAGCGGCATCGTCTCCCCGGCAGACGGGACGGTCAGGGAGATCGACCCTGAGAAGGGCCTCGTGTCCATCTATCTGGCTCTGAGGAACGTCCATGTGACCCGAGCGCCATTCGACGCGACCATCGTGAAGGCGGTCCGAGTCAGAGGCAAGCACAAACCAGCGTTTTCGAAGTCAACTCCATCGAATGAGCGCGTGGAGATCGACCTCCGGACGACCATCGGTGACATGTCGATTGTGCAGATGACCGGGGCGATTGCGCGCAGAATCGTGCTCTACGTCAAAGAGGGGCAGCCTCTCGCGAAAGGGGAGAAACTGAGCCTGATAAGGTTCGGGTCGAGGGTGGACCTGCGCTTGCCTCCCGAGCAAGTCCAGATACTCGTCCAGAAGGGACAGAAGCTGTACGCTGGCAAGACCTGCATCGCGGAGGTAAGAGATGGCACCTTGGACTAAGGTCTCGCCAGCGGATCTCTTCACGATCGCGAACGGGGTGCTCGGGTTCGTCGCGATAACGTACATCCTGGACAGCAAGTTCCTTGCGGCGACCGGTCTGCTTCTGCTATCGATGGTCATGGACGGGCTTGACGGATACATCGCGCGCAAATTCGGGAGCAAGCACTCTCGTGGACAGGTGTTGGACTCGATATCCGATTCCATCTCGTTCGCCTTCGCCCCCGCCCTGCTGATCTACGCAGAGTTCCACAACCCGGACAGCTCTTTCGCGGAGAATGTGATATCGCAAATCTGCGCGATCTCGATACTCGCGACAGGGCTCTTCAGGCTTGCACGGTTCAGCGCAGGAGGGTACCAACTGTCCTACTTCGTGGGAATGCCCGCACCCGCAGCCGCGCTGGTCATCCTGTTGCTCTGTCTGTTGTTCGGCACGCAAGACGGCGCAGAGGGTCCATCGTACTACTTCACCTTCGGGGTCGTCTCCCCACTCGTGCTCGGCTTAGGATTCCTTGTCAGCTTTCTCATGGCCTCGGAGATAGCCTATCCCAAGCCTCATGGGAAGATGGCCCTCGCGACAGGCATCGGTCTGCTACTGGCCCTTCTGCCGTTCGTCGCTGGCCTCGCACTGCTCAGCAACCAATCCTTATATACAGCGTTCTCACGTACCGCCACGAGCATCGCGCTGGCGCTGGCTCTTGTCTACGTCTTCGGGGGACCTGTTTATGAGAAACTCAAGGGAAGCAGAAGCTGATAGTCACTTCTCTTGCTCCGATTCCGAGAGGGCGTCGTTCGAGGCAGGGATCAAGCTCGGAACGATATACCACCAGTTCGTAGGTGTGCCACTAAGCGCGGAGAACGTCGAGACCCTCGAAAGAGCCATCGAGGCGGGAAGTATGGTCCAGCCATTCGTCGAGAGTGTCAAGGTCCGAATTGACAGATCGCAGCTTAAGAAGAAGCGGGGACAGTACGACTACATCTCCCTCACCGGCGACATGCTCGACGTGACGATCTCTGTGAGGTACAAGACCGCGAGAGTCAGGGCCACAATGAGGCTGGACAAGAAGATGAACTATCCGCTCATGTTCATCGATAGGACCGAACAGGCATAGGAAGGATTCTTGGGGATGCTACGCTGGCCTACTGGATTTGAAGATATATGACACACATTATATATTTGATTGACCATACAGAAATCGTTTCTTTGGGAGCCTGATCACAATATGGGGAGAGGCATAAAGGTCGGCATCACGGGCCTTCCGGGTGCTGGAAAGACGCAGGCCCTCATCAAGGTCATTGAGATGCTTGAGGAGGAGAGCCTTGTCGTCGGCGGAATGGTCACCGAGCCGATCGTCGAGAGTGGCAAGAGGGTCGGGTTCTACGTAATGGACTGGAAGAGCAAGCGGAAGGCCATCTTCGCGCACATTGAGACCGAATCAAAGTTCTACGTCGGCAAGTATGGGGTCAACCTAGAGAGTTTGGATACGGTCGGTGTCGAGGCGCTCAACGACGCGACCAAGAACGCGGACGTCATAGTCATCGACGAGGTGGGCAAGATGGAGGTGGAGTCCGAGAAGTTCGTCAAAGCCGTCAAGGACGCCATGGAGGTCGACAAGCCCATCATACTCACGCTCCACAAGAAGTCCAGGAACCCGTTGCTCCAGGACATAAGGAGAAGGGATGATGTGAGGATCCTGGAGGTCACGCCCATCAACAGGAACCTCCTCCCGTACAAGATCATCAAACTGATGAAGGGCGAGTACGTTTGAACTCTCCCGGGCTCGCGACGGTGAGAGAGGGTGTCACGGACCTCCTCGTCCCCGAAGGATTCTCGAGGAAGGGCCCGGGAACCAAGACCGGAGAGGTGTTCTACAACAGGCAGATGGAATTCGGACGGGACATCTCCGTGATGTTCGGCCGGGCCACTCTGAAGGAGGGCCAGAGGATACTGGACGGGCTCGCCGCCTCTGGGGCGCGCGGCCTCAGGATGGCGAACGAGTGCGGCGTCCGAGCGGATTTCGAGTTGAACGACAGGGATCTCAGGGCCGCGGTCCTCATGAAGCAGAACGCCGAGATGAACAGCCTCGGCCATGTGAAAATCCATTGCAGGGACCTCAGGAGCCTGCTGGCCGAGGAGCAGTTCGATTACATCGACATCGATCCTTTTGGGACGCCGGTCGACTTCATCGATGCGGCGGTTCAGAGCTGCAAGAACAATGGCATCATCGCCATAACCGCAACCGACACCGCTCCCCTTTACGGCACCTACCCGAAGACTTGCTTCAGAAGGTACGGTTCACTCTCGAGCAGATCCCCATTCGCCCACGAGACCGGACTAAGGATACTGATCGGGTTCATCGTAAGGGAGGCAGCGAAGCACGATCGAGCGGTCGAGCCACTACTCTGCTTCCATGCAGATCACTACTTCAGGTGCCATGCGAGGATAAGGAATGGAGCGGCCAGGGCCGATGCGGCGATCAAGGGTTTGGGATACGTAGTCTATGACCGGAAGACCATGAAGAGACAGGTACTGGAGGACCTGCCCAAGAAGAACTACGCCGGCCCAATCTGGGCGCGTGCAATGTTCTCGCCAGAGATTGTGAAGAAGATGAAAGCGACGGGCGACTTGGGCACTTCCCCGAGATGTGCCAAGATGCTGGAAGCCTGGTCGGAAGAGATGGCGATGGGGCCAGGGTATTACGTGATGGACGACCTCGCACGCAAGACGAAGCTCGCGCCGCCCAAGCTCCAGGAATTCGTGGGTTTCCTGCGCGAGAGTGGGGCGCAGGCGTCGAGGACCCATTTCGATCCCAAGGGCATCAAGACAGACCTCGGCGCATCCGAGCTGCTGAAGCTCTACAAGAAACATTCGAAACGGACCTCCAGCAGGCGCAAATCGAATGTTTAAATACGAGACCCAGGCATGCGCGTACTGAGACGATGCCGTCGCTTGTGATAATCGGCTCTCAGTGGGGGGACGAAGGGAAAGGCAAGATCGTGGACTACCTCGCCAACGAAGCTCACGTCGTCGTGCGCTTCCAGGGAGGGAACAACGCTGGTCACAGCGTCAAGATAGGCGAGGAACTCTTTGCGCTCCACCACGTTCCCTCGGGGATCCTGAGGCCTGGCAAGCTCGCGGTCATCGGCAATGGGGTCGTCATAGACCCAAATGTGCTCATAGGTGAGCTGGACAGTCTCACGTCTAGGGGGATCAAGGTCTCGAACCTCCGGATCAGCGACCGCGCTCACGTGATAATGCCATATCATCGCATGCTCGACGGTGCAGAGGAGAAGATGAAGAAGGGTGCCAAGGTCGGGACGACTGGGCGAGGTATCGGTCCCTGCTATTCCGACAAGGTATCGCGGCTCGGAGTGCGGATGGGCGATCTATTAGACCCGCAGCTGCTCGCCGAGAAGCTCGACTTCCTCGTCCCGCTGAAGCAGAGGGTCTTTGACGCATACGGAGACCCGAACAAACTGGATCTCGAGGCGATCAAGACGGAGTATGCAGCCTACGGCATCAGGCTGAAAGCGTATGTCACGGACACAGGCGCCATCGTGGAGACCGCGCTTCACAAGAAAAAGAGAGTGCTCTTCGAAGGTGCCCAAGGCACGATTCTGGATATCGACCATGGCACCTATCCTTTCGTCACATCGTCGACGACGGTCGCGGGGAATGCGGCCTCAGGCTCCGGCATTTCGCCCCTTATGCTCGACGATGTCTACGGCGTGGTCAAGGCCTATACGACCAGAGTAGGCGAAGGGCCGTTCCCGACGGAGCTGCATGATTCAATGGGAAGCAAGATCGCCCAGAAAGGCGGGGAGTTCGGAACGACCACGGGCAGGGCCAGGCGCTGCGGTTGGTTGGACCTCGTGGTCACCAAATATGCCAATTCGCTCTCAGGGTTCACCGGGATAGCGATGACCAAGATAGACGTCCTCTCAGGGTTCGACGAGCTGAAGGTGTGCACGCACTACATGCTCGACGGGAAGAAAGTGACAAGGATCCCGGCAGACCTCAGACAGCTGGCGAGATGCGAGCCCAAGTATCAGACACTGCGCGGATGGGAGGACATCGATGAAAAGGAGATGACCAAGATCCTCAAGAAGGGCTACTCCGAGCTGCCTCGGAACATGAAGAGGTATGTGCAATTCGTCGAGAAACAGATCGGAGTGCGCGTGGTGCTCCTCGGGCTCGGACGACGCAGGAACGAGATCCTAGACCTGAGAAAGGGGAAATGGAAGTAGGAACGCACTGGTTTTTCAGCTGCCAGATCACTGATCTGGCATGCCAGTTTGCGCCCACCCATCAACATTAAATAAGCCTCCAATCATCCTTGCACAGATGCGCCGGCTAATCGTCACAGAGAAAAATCACGCCGCGCGGAGAATTGCCCTGATACTCTCCGACAACACTCACAAAACGCAGACGAACGGCGGCGTTCAAGTCCTTTCCTTCTCTCGTGGCAAGGACCAGTACTTCGTCATCGGCCTACGAGGGCACATCATTCTGCTTGATTATCCGGAGAGGTACAACAATTGGGACTCGGTCCCCCCGAAGGAGCTGGTCTATGCGAAACCGGAGAAGACTGTCGACCCTTCGGCCAAGAAGATAATGAACGCGCTGAAGGACCTCGCATCCGGCGCCGACGAGATAATCGTCGCGACGGACTACGACCGCGAAGGGGAGCTCATCGGCGCGGAGGCACTCGATCAAGCCGAGGCCAAGGGAACCATACGGAGGGCCAGATTCAGCGCTTTGACGAAGGGGGAGATCGAAAAGGCGTTCTCAGAGCTCACGGATCTCGACCGCAAGCTCGCCTCAGCCGCAGAGACCAGGCAGCTCATCGACCTCGCATGGGGGGCCTCCCTCACGAGGTTCATTTCGCTCGCGTCGGGACAGCTGGGCAAGGACTTCCTCTCTGTCGGAAGGGTCCAGAGCCCGACTCTCGCGCTCATCGTGGACAGAGAACGGGAGATCTCCGCCTTCAACCCTACACCCTACTGGCTGGTCAACGCGGACCTCCGGAAGGAGATGCAGTTCAAGGCGTCACACAAGAACGGCAAGTTCACCGACAAGAACCAAGCCCATGCCGCAGTCACGAAGGCGAAGACCGCGAAGACGGGCACAGTGAAGGAGTTCCAGGAATCCGAGAACGAAGAGTGGCCTCCGATACCGTTCAGCACAACCGCCTTCCTGATGGAAGCGAACAAGATCGGCCTCACTCCCGCTCAGGCGATGAAGATCGCCGAGGACCTTTACACCGATGGATACATCTCATACCCCAGGACGGACAACACGGTCTATCCTCCGTCTCTGAGCCTCCGGAACATACTGGAGAAGCTGAAGAAGTCAGAGTTCTCGAAAGAGGCGGAGGAGCTGCTTGAACAGGAGACCTTGCGGCCGTCCAGGGGAAAGAAGAGCACGACCGACCATCCGCCGATTTATCCAGTGGAAGCGGCGAAGAAGGGAGAACTGAAAGGACACTACTGGGACGTCTACGAGCTGGTCACTAGGCGGTTTCTCGCATCTGTCGCGCCATTGTGCAGGACGCTGATCACCAAGGTCGATGTGGACATCGGGGGAGAGCCGTTCATGAGCGAGGGCTACATCGTAACCTTCCCCGGGTGGCGCAAGTACTATCCATACTATAGATACACAGAGGTCAAGCTCCCGAAACTCGCCGCGGGCGATTCGGTCGAGGTCCTACGGGTCCATTCGACTGAGAAGAAGACGACGCCACCTGAGAGATACTCCCAGGGCTCGCTCGTGAAGAAGATGGAGGATGTGGGCCTGGGTACGAAGAGCACCCGACACGAGACGATCCAGAAGCTGTACGACCGCGGGTTCGTGAAAGGTGCCAGGATCCTGGAGCCGACCGAGAGCGGCGTCGCAGTCATCGGAGCCCTTGAGAGGCACGCAAACGACATCACGAGCGTCAAGATGACTTCCCACCTCGAGACCGACATGGACATGATTGCAGGCGGAGAGCTGGAGCAGGCCGAGGTCGTCGAGGAGAGCCAGGCGATGCTGGAAGACATCATGACGGTTCTGGAGAAGAACAAGAGACAGATCGGGGACGACATAAAGAGGGCCCTGAGAGAACAGCACACGCTCGGGCATTGCTCCAAGTGCGAGACCGGCCACCTCATACAGATCAGGATGAAGAATGGGAGCAGCTTCGCCGGATGCACGAACTACCCCGAATGCAGGAACACTTACCCGTTGCCCCATGGCATGCTCATCCTCGCCACCGACGACAAGTGCGAAGTCTGCGGGGGACCCAAGGTGAAGACGATCGCGAAGGGACAGGCACCGATCGTGGTCTGCATCGACCCTGCATGCGCGGGAGCCAAGAAGGAGAGGTACATTGGGAAGTGCCCGCAGTGCGGCGGAGACATAAAGAGCATCCAGTCGAAGAGAGGCAAGAGGTTCGCGGGATGCTCGAACTATCCGAAGTGCAAGGCGATATATCCGCTCCCGCAACAGGGGAAGATCATCGCGACTGGCCAGTCCTGCGACGCGTGCAATTCGCCAATTGTTCAGGTAATGATGTCGAACAAGGGCAGGTGGTCGCTCTGCCTGAACATGAATTGCCCAAAGAAGTCGCAGAAGCAGGGCGCCAGAGAAGACACCGTTGTTGAGAAAGGAGAGAAGCCTCAGAAGGAATGAACCGGCCGGCCCAAGTCGGCTATGGTGGAGGCGGTTCTTCCTCTGCAGGCGGCTCGGGAGTGACCGGCTCCTCGACTGGTTCCTCCTCGGACTTGCGGACTTCCTTGACCGGGGGGATGCCCAGTTTCTTCTCGATTGCCCCGAGCCGCTTCATGACGTCCAAGAGGCTGTACCTGTGTTCGGAGAAACTCAGTGCGATCGTGAGCACCGCGTCTACGAACAGCCACGCGACCAGTATCCACAGGAGTATCGTGAGCAACGTCCACGTCCCCTCAAAGACGACTTCGAGACTGGACTCTATCGCGGTCTTGAGGTCGTCGACGAGCCGGTCCGCGTAGATCAGGATCACGATACCGATGATAATCAGGAAGACTGCCTTGACCCACCGAGCTGCCATCTGAGGAGTTACTTTCAGCATCCCACCTGGCTCCAATATTGTCTGGTGGATATTTACAGATTGCCGTGTCCAGGGAGTCCGGCTATGCCAGCAGGAGGTGCCTCACCGCAGGGCCGTAGTCAAAGGACCTCAGCTCGGTGCACCGATCGAGAGGGAACAGGGTGATCTCGGGCTTCTCGTCGAACGCCTTGACCTTGTGGTACCATGCGAGTACGCTCTCCAACTTCTCGGCGTACTCAGAGTATCTCGCCAATATGTAGTTCGCCGCGGCCTCGTCCGCCTTCGAAAGCGTCAAGAAGGAAAGGTCGAGACACTCCGCGGGCTGGGTCTTCAGCCTCTTCTCCCATGGTATCTCCATGTTGAACTTAGGATGCGCCACAGCGCCTATCTCGAACCCCCACTTGTAGAGCCTGGGAATGCAGACTGTGGTCAGCACGCCGTTCTCGGCGAGCTTGTTCCGAATCCTCGTGACCGCCTGCCTCGACAGACCGACTTTCGCAGATATCTCCCGGTCCGAGAACCTCGGGTGTTCCACGAGCGCCACCAGCGTCATGCGCTCGGTCTCGCTGAGATTCGGGCTCTCGATCTCCGCGGACGTCGGCGGGACCGACTTCGGGGCCGGAACGTCCAGCTTGAAGTGATCATGCACGATGGAAGCGAAATTCGGAACTTGTGTGCACTTAGAGAGCGCATAAGGGAAGAACGCGCTAGTCATCTTCGCCTTTGAGGAGCGTCTTGAGCCCGTGAAGAACGAGTTGTGGCTCTGAGTGAATCCGTCGAACTCCGTCGCATTCTTCAGGGCCGTGTAGAGCACGACCGAAGTCCCCCCTATCATGCCGTGGTATATCTGGGGGCTCTTCGAGGCGAACTCGATGTAATGGTTGACCCTCGTGTCGGCCCTCTCGGACGGTTCGGTTGTTCCGATGTGAAAACCGAGAATTTCGCACCCGAGCTTGCTGAAGGCTGGCACATTCGCGTACGTGATTGCACCCGCGTCGAGGAGCCGCCTCCGGATAGACGCTACAGTCCCCTTCTTCAGATTGAAGATGTCGGCGATCTCAGCGTCAGTCCTAGTCGCATTCTCGACGAGGCCGATAATCACCTGCATCTCGGATTCGAGGAACTTCCACATCGAGGGGTAATTTGGCGAAAATCAAATAAAATTATCCCTTACGCAATAATGCTTGTGAATCCGGCAATATGATAGCGTCATTCTATCGAGAATGCCAATCCCGACAAAAAGGGTTATTATCCGGCCAGGGAGTTACGGGATGCCATTTTGGCAGACACGCTCTTTTGAAGGAAGAGGAGAGGTGTGACCAAAGGGTGATGCCCAACTGCGGTGGAGTCCCCTCCACCCCTTTTTTCTATTCCACGCTGAGCTCACCCTATAACATCGAACTAAACCGCACCAAAGAACAAGCGTCATGACTAGGACTAGGCCTTCTTCGTCTCGCGTGTTTTGATACGGAGGCCCTTGTAGCCGCACTTTCTGCACCGAGTCGCCCGGATAGCGTTCCGCGCGTTGCAGTTCATACAAATCTTCTTGACGAGATTCCTGGCCTCGGCCTCCGGAAACCTAGCCATGTATGGTCCTCTGGCGCCTCAAAGAGGCTTGCCATATATAACTGTTGTGCAACGGTACGTCGAACAATTATCAGCGACTTCAGCGAAGCTGGCATCACTTGAGTTTCTTCCCTTCATGCGCGAAATGCGCCAGGAGCGCCTCGAGCTGGATGCGCTCGCTCGCACCTGAGACCATTCTGAACTCCACTTCACCCACGCGGTCCACGAGCCGCACCTTCGAGTCCTCTCCCACGGGGAGGTCGAACACCGCCCTGTGGATGCCTGACACGATGTCCTCCCCTGAGAGGCCGTGACGAGCGATGAGATCGTCCAGCTTGGATCTGGCAGCGGTGAAGTTTCCGTTCAGTGCGGTTGTGAGAAGATCCTGTATTTCGGAGGGACGGATGTTATCAGTGGATTCGAACACAGTGTCCTGGTCCACCTTCCTGCCAAGCGAGGACGCCACCTGCATTATGTTCGTAGCCTTCCTGAGGTCACCGCCCGCGAGTTCGCATATTGCGTCGAAGCCTTCCTCGGTGACGTCGATGTGCTCTCCAGCTGCTATCCTCTTGAGGTATGACTTGACCTCCGGCTCTCCGAGCGGCCTGAACCTGAACACTGCACAACGCGATTGTATCGGCTCGATTATCTTCGATGAGTAGTTGCACGAGAGTATGAATCTGCATGTCTGGGTGTAGCGCTCCATGGTCCTTCTCAGGGCGGCCTGCGCATCAGAAGTCAACGAATCCGCCTCGTCGAGGAAGATGATCTTGAAATCCGAGACCCCAAACGAGGCGGCCCTAGCGAAGTCCTTGATCTTGCCCCGGACGATGTCAATCCCCCTCTCGTCGGATGCGTTCAGCTCGATGAGGTTATCCCGCCACCCTTCGCCGTACAGTCCACGGGCGAGGGCTATCGCGCAGGTTGTCTTTCCCGATCCTGCGGGGCCTGCGAAAAGCATGTGGGGCATGCTCCTGGTTTTCGCATATGCAGAGAGGCGCTCCACTATGCTTCTCTGCCCAATCACGTCGGACAGTCGCCGCGGCCTGTATTTCTCGACCCAGACGTCCTGCATGTGGCCCCTGATTTCTCGAATGCGATATCCATACAAATAGGTATCTAGGTGTAACCAATGCGCCCCGGTTCTCGGTCATTCAGGGAAGGGGTCATGCCCGCCCGGAAAGACCATAAGGAGTGGAATACAATGCGATTCACGGAGGGAATAGGATCGTGCCGAGCATCGGCGTAATCTTCGCTCTGGCCTTACGAGCGCGAAAACAACTCCAAGGAGTTTGATCGGTGGTGAAATGCAAGAACTGCGGCTCGGAGAACCCCGACTACTCCGTCTATTGCGGAAGATGTGCGGCTGAGTTGAAAGGTGACCCTGCGGAGAGTGCGAAAGAGCATCGGCCTCAAGGGTCAGGATCTGTGACCAGCATAGAGAGCATATTGAGTCGCAATCTCCTCAGAATCGAAGAGAACTTGGCTAAGAAGCGTGGCGGAGCGCTGGGCAGACTCAAGAAGGCCCTCTCTCGTTCCAACTCCATTGTGTTCAGGAGCGAAAGAGAGACAGTGACGCTGAGCATCGACAAAGAAGGTCAAGTGAAAGTGATCAGAGGCCTTTCTACTGGTGCGGCCCTCGAACTCGAGGGGCGCCACGATTCCTTTCTGACTATGTTTCAAGACGAACGCAAAGTCCGCACCATTCCTAGCTCCATCAGCGTTCGTCTTGGCAAGAGGGAGCCGACCGATGAGTTGTCGCAACGCATCATCAGGGAAATCGTCGAGGAAATGCTCTACAGACTATTCCAGTGACAGAGTTCTTGAATGATCATGACCACGGCGAAGGAAGAGCACCAAGCGACTTCGCCTGTGCTTCTCGTCCTTCCAAGGTGAGCCTTGTCTCGGGTCGCAAACTAGTCGTCACGACTCGTCCGCTCCAACAGTCGCTCGCACAACACCAGTATGTCTTTGTTGAAGAGCGGTTCTCGGTAAACCAATAAATATCCCATCCCGGCATCATCCGCTCGTGACCAGCTGCGACAAGTGCAGGGGCAGGGCCATAGTGCACATCAGGTACAGCGGGGCGCACCTCTGCAAATCCCACTTCTGTGACTTCGTCGAGAAGCGCGTCCGGCATGAGCTGAGGAAGCAGATCGAGCTGAAGGGCGGGGAGAGGATCGCTATCGCGGTCTCTGGTGGGAAGGACAGCACCGTCGCGCAGCATCTGGTCCACAAGATACTTGGGCCGAGGAAGAGCATGGGCCTCTGCGCCATCACTGTTGATGAAGGGATTTCTGGCTACAGAGAGTCGAGCATTCCCGTTGTCGCACGCAACAGCAGGAGACTTGGTATGGACCACATAGTCGTCTCGTTCGCCGAACTGCATGGAATTACAATGGACGAGATCGCGGGGGCCGAGCGCGGCCTCGCCACGTGCAGCTTCTGCGGTGTGTTGAGGAGAGGAGCAATGAATCGAGCTGCACGGGAATGGAAGGCCACCCATCTAGCGACTGGACTGAACCTCGACGACACATGCCAATCCATTCTGATGAGCTTCGCGAGAGGAGAAGTAGAGCGCCTGGCGAGGCTCGGGCCTCACCGGAAGGTGCAGAAGGGACTCGTTCCTCGAATACAACCGCTGAGATTGATCCCCGAATCCGAGACAGCTCTGTACGCAATCGCCAACGAACTGGAGTACCATGACCTCGAGTGCCCTTATGCGCCCGAGGCTCTCAGGAACCAGTACAGGACCGTGATAGCGCAGCTGGAGGACAAATCCCCTGGTACCAGACACTCCATTCTGAAGAGCTACGACGCACTGCTCCCCGCGCTCGAGAAGACTTTTGCCCCATCGCGGCTTCGAGTGTGCACGTGCGGGGAACCGAGCACGTCTGACAAGTGCAAGGCTTGCGAACTCGTCGAGAATCTCAAGCGCAAGTGACTCAACGATATGTCCCGTGCTCGAACCACGCTCCGCAGCTCTTGCAGACCGTCTCCTTCTGCGCCGCCTTCGCGCCGCAGACGGGACATGTCTTGATTGCAAGCGTCCTCTCATGATGATGAGACTGCTTGTCAGCGTGTTCTTCGGGAGCGTAGCCGATCGAATCGTCCGCCGTGACCTGGAAGGCCACCTTGGACATCCTCGAGAGCGATGGCCCCGAGGCCTTCTGCTTCGCAACCAGCTTCTTTCGCGCGGCCTCCTGCTCCCGCGCAGCTCTCACCTCGGCCTTCTGCTGTCGTTCCTTCTCCTCGAGGTAGGACTTGTGTGTCGAGTACGTGGACACCACGAGGAGCCCTTTCAACGAGATGCCAAACAGCATGATCAGGACTATCTTGCTCATGTCGAAGCGCACAAAGTACGGTCCGTATTCGAAGGTGGCCACACCTCCGCCGAGAATCACGAACAACCAGAGGCAGATGAAGGCCAGAGCGGACAGGCCGAACAGCATCCGCTTGAATGTCCCTGGCTTGTTCGCGGTCTCCAGTGTGCTCGCAGCGGTTATCATGCCACCGAAGAAGAGAATGTACTGCACTATGTTGGGCATGAAAGCGGTGGACAGGTCAGGATAGTTCGTGTTGATCAGGTCGACGAGTACGATGGGAACGACGATGAATCTGATCGTCTCAGTGAATGCCGTCCAGACGGAATCCGACAGCCTGCTGCGCGTCCTCACGGGATCACCCCAGACAGGGAAGGCGCAACAAAGGTCCTGGTGAAAGTGAAGCCGGCCACAGTCAGCTCGAGCACGACATGGTATTCGCTGTGTATCTCAGGGAGAACGTCTAACTGGACCGTGTCCGAGTAGTTGCTGCCGAGTTGGATTGCCGTCGTAGTCTCCCCGAGCAATGCCCCGTCTCCATAGTACGAAATCGTCACGGCCGCGTTAGGCAACCCTGCCAGCTTGCTGGAAGTGTGGAGCCAATAGTCAATCGTGACCTCTATGGGGTCGCCCAGAGGAGGAGGCGTCGATGGGTAGGAGATATCGGAGATCCCGTAGTCCCTGATCAGCGCGAGCCATGGGACCTGGACCTCGTAGCTCGCCTCGAAGACTACTAGCTCCATCGTGTATAGGCACGAGACCTCCACGTGGAATCGAAGCAGGTCGTCGTGGAACACCATCCACTGAATCCCCTGGTTGAACAGAGTCATCAGGTCGAACTGGAAATCGATCATAGAGGGCGTGACCTGTCCGGCAGGGATATCTCCTATCGAGATATCGTCCTCAGCCAAGGAGTACAGAGAATCGTTCGTGACGGAGTATGAGACCGTCAAGTCCTTGACGTCGTAGAAACCGTGGTTGTCGATGGAGAAAGGAGCGGTCACGTGAACCACTCCGTTTACTACCTCCCAGTCCACCTCATCCGTCGACGGCAGATCCACCTTGAACTGACCGCTCGGGAACGGCCAGACGCTCGTGAATGCCAGTGCGACAATTGCCAGATTGACAACACCAATGGCCAGCTGAAGGAATCTCGTGCGGGCAACCATTCGGGTCTACAGATAGCTAATCAGGCTGTGCCATAATAAACCTAGAGCTGAGACTATCATCAAAGACTGCCGTCGTAAGTTGGGTAATCGTAAGCTTCCTCTCCTTCGAAGAAGCAATAATGGACCTTCGTGAAGTCGCGCTTCAGTTTGACGACGTCTGGCAAGACGTGCTCCGCAGGCTCCCCCTTGACTGCGACGCGCGCGATCAGTTCCGCCACCTCGGTCATGTGATTCTCTTTCATGCCCAGTCTCGTGAGTTCCTGGGAACCGATCCTTATCCCGGAAGGCTTCACGGGGTCCGAGTCCCAAGGAAGGAGGTTCTTGTTGAGTATGATGTTCGCAGCTTCGAGGGATTTCGCGACCTTCGCGCCCCCGTGGTACCTCTCGACGTCTACAACGATAGTGTGGGATTCTGTGAAGCCCAGGTGCTCGCAGAGGACATCCATCCCGCGCTCGAACAGACTCTGGCCAAGTGCCTTCGCGTTGCGAACGGTCTGGTCCGCGTACGCCGCACCGTATTCCTTGGTCTCTGCAAGCGTGACCGCGAGCGCCGCGACGGAATGGAGATGGTGGTTGCTCGTGACGCCCGGGAATACCCCTCGCCTGAGAGCGGTCTCGAGTCCCTCCCTCGGGAGGTCGGATATGATCATCCCGTGCTGTGGCCCTGGCAGGGTCTTGTGCGTACTGCCCGAGACGACGTCGATCCCCTGGCGCAACGGATCCTGGAACCTCTTGCCTGCGATCAATCCAAGAACATGAGCGCCGTCGTACCATGTCGCGCATCCAACCTCCGAGAACACCTCCCGGAGCTCGTCTAGCGGGGTGGGGAAGAGATACACCGATTGGCCGAACAGAGCGACCTTGGGCTTAACCTCCCTTAGGAGCCTCTTTGCTCCCTCTACGTCGATGTTCATGTTCTTCTCGTCAAACGGGTAGTTGTAGGTCTTGATCCCGCGAAGGCCAGCTGCCCCTATCTTCGCGTGGGAGATGTGACCGCCATCGGAGGTTGCGACCGTCGTCATCTTGTCCCTGGTCTTCGTCAAGGCGGACAGAACGGCGAGGTTGCACACAGTGCCCGAGGTTGAACGCACATCCGCGAACTTGCATGAGAACACATCGCGCGCCAGCTCCTCGCAGAGCGTCTCGATCTGGTCCACGAAAATGTTGCCCTGGTAGTATCGCTTGAACGGCAGACCCTCGGCGTACCGGTTGTGGAGGTCTGAGTTCATTACTTCCCTGGCCGCTGGGCTCATCACGTTCTCAGAAGCAATCAGAGGGATCGAGTCCTTGAACCACGCATTGTGCTTGCGCGTTAGATCCCTCACTGACTGCGCGGATTCTTTCGGCGAAGGCACGACTCTGGGGAAAGAATCGGAGATTAAAAACATATGCACAAAAGACCGCGGGATGTTGCAGAACGTCCGCGACAGAACCTGAGCACAGAGCTCTCTCTCGCAGTCCGAGACGACTCGCATCTGCTTCGATCAAGACATAGTTCCACAGGTTGCAGTGGAAACGCAGGTCGATAGCCTGCGGCATAGCTATTTATAGAATGTATGACATTTTGTCATACAAGGCACCGCGATCACAATGACCTACAAGAGCGCAAGGCTGAACATCAGATTGCCCGAAGAGGACCTTCAGGAACTAGAAGGGATTCGCGAGCGCACAGGCCTCCAAACTGTCTCCGATGTTGTCAGGCAGGCCATAGAGTCATTCCTGCATGACGAGGTCGCTACCTGGAATGCCGAGAAGATCAGCGCCATCGTACCCGCTGCTCTGATGGAAGATGTTGAGATGTTCGTCGGGAGCGGCGACGCTGCAGATGTATCCCAGGCCGTGACGCTTGCGCTGACGGGATGGGTCGAGGACAGGAAGCGCTACTACATGGAAGGCAGAGAGGCGCTTCGCCAGAAGGTATCACAGGCGATCGACGAGCGCGATGCGAGAAAAGGGATGGCTCGGACCGCGTCTCGAATGAGAGTCCAGTAGATTCACATCAATGCGGGGACGGATGCCTTAGCAACGACGCAGCCGCGGACGCTCTCGCGCCCGCAACATTACGAACGAAGGGAAGGAAGGGCTATCACGCAGCCCAGATGGGATGGGAAACCTCAGAGAGGGCATAGGCCCTCTCAATGCACTTTTTTCAAAGAACCGTATATGCTCTTGCACGTGCTGACTTCGAAGCACACGCTACTTTTTCGACAGCATCTCCTTGAGCTCGTCAATCGGTTCGGTGCTCGATGGGTCTTCCTGCCTCAAGAAGGCCAGATAGACGCTCATGTAGTCGCCTATCATTATGAGGGAGAACATCTTCGCCATCGGGCTTTGTCCCAAGGCGGAGACGGAATACACGTGTGTAACCCGTGCTAGCATGTCCTTTGTCGCGGCGATACGCTTCTTCATGTACCTGTTCTTGGTGTCATGCTCCAGGAAGACAGGGGCGAAGTTCTTGCTTCTGGCGTCCTTCATCCAACCAACGATCTCGTTGTGGTCCATCTCCGGCAGCTCGGAACTATGAGCGATGACCTTTGCGTTCTCGCTGAGCTGGTTTGCCCAACGCTTCGCCACCGGTCTGGATATGTCATGACCGATGACGACTGGCACGCACGAGAGCAACTCGTGCGCCAGCATCTTCGCCGGATTGTCCGAAGTCGAGACGGACTGCCTGCAGTAGGAAGCGGTCCGGTCCATCATCTTCGTGGACTCCTCCAGTTGTTTGTCGATGGATACTACCCCGGATCGCTCGAGAACGCCGAGCATGGCCCCGAACATGTAGCCGAGAGTCGCCCTCGGGACCATTCCAGAGGGGATCTTCGCACAAGGAACGTCCACTGACTCGCTCATCTTTGTCAGCCTGCCCCCCGATGCGATGGATACTATCTTGGAGCGCCTCTTCCTTGCCTCCTCGAACATGCTCAGGCTCTCCTCCGTGTTTCCGGAGTAGCTGGCGACCATCACCAGCGATTCCCTGCTGACCGATGCGGGGAGAGAGTATGAGCTACACACGATACACGGGACTTCCGTTTCTGTCGCCAACCACTCCTCGAGGAGGTGGCCGCCGATCGCGGAGCCGCCCATACCGCAGACCACGATGTCCTTGGGGACGAATTTCGGAAGCCCCGCCAATCGCCCTCTCCGAAGACCATCAGAGAGATGCTCGGGAAGCTTCTCTATCGTGCCCAGCATATTCTTCTGGTCCAGAGGCTCGATTCGCGCTTTCGAATCCAACATACCACACTCGCATTGGCTTGTTACTATAAATCCGTACTCGGCAGCCTTGCAGTCGGCTGAGGAAATGCTCTAATATGAACCGGTGATTGCCCCTTCCATAACTCCGTTAAAGGAGAGAGCTCAGTTTGGGAGGCGAGCAAGTGGCGAAAAGCGAGTCATCTGTCAAAGTCGGATCGGTTTCAAGCGACGGGGCCATCGTGGCCCAGGGAGTCGTCAAGACCTATGACACGGGCAAGGTCAAAGTCGAGGCGCTTCGAGGCGTGAACCTCACTGTGAACAAGGGAGAGATGGTCGCGGTGATGGGCCCCTCCGGTTGCGGAAAGACCACGCTTCTGAACTGCATGTCAGGGCTCGACGACCTGAGCGGGGGAGAGGTCCTCATCAACGGCAAGCCTCTGTCCCAGATGAAGGATCGTGAGAGAACACGATACAGAGCAGAGAAGATAGGATTCATCTTCCAGTCGTACAACCTGCTCCCAGTACTATCATCGGCTGAGAACGTCGAGCTGCCGCTGCTCCTAGGCGGGAAGACCCCCAAGGAGGCGAGGAAGCTCGCCCTCGAGGCCCTGAAGGCGGTAGGCCTCGAGGAATGGAGCACGCACAAGCCTTCGGAGCTGTCTGGAGGTCAGCAGCAGAGGGTGACCATCGCGAGGTCACTGGTCAACCGACCGGAGATAGTGTTCGGAGACGAACCCACCGGCAACCTGGACAGCGAATCATCCAAAGAGATAATGACGCTTCTCCGCAAACTTAACAAAGAGAACAAGCAGACATTCATCATCGTCACACACGACTACAACATTGGACGGTTGGCGGATAAGATCATCATGATGAGAGACGGGCTCATAGAGAAGGAGTTCGCCTGCTCGCCGTACTGAGGTCATCGTCATGAACGGACTTCAGCAACTCGCAATCCTGGTGGCGATTGTCCTAATCGTGGTCGGGATACTGGCACTTCGCCGACGTGTGTTCGCCCGTATGGCCATGAGGAGCATCTCGAGGAGGAAGAAGTACTCGGTCATTGTGATATGCGGCCTGCTAATCGCCACTGCGATGATATCCGGGTCCCTTGTGGCCGGTGACACCCTGGACTACATCATAGCCAGAGAGGTCATGACGCAGACGGGGGATGTGGACATCGTAGTCAGCGCCCTCGACGAGTCGGGAGAAGGAACGTACTTCAACTACACCATCGTCTCAGGCATCGCCACTAATGTCACCGCCGGCAATCTCCCGCACATCGACGGGGTCTCGGGCGCGCTGAGGGGATATCTTGCGGTCAAGAACCTCAGAACTGGCCTGGCCTTCTCCCAGGGAGGATTGTTCGGATTCGAAGTAGAGGCCACGGTCAACCCGTTGCTAGACGCTGATGGAGTACCCGCGGGAATCGAAGATGTCAGCGGTGGGAAGGCTGTTGTCAACTCCAGACTCGCAGAGGAGGTGGACGCGCAGTCGGGAGACACGCTGGCGGGAATCACCGACGACGGCCTGCCCGTGGTGTTCACCGTATCCTGGATCGCGAAGGACACTGGTCTAGCCAACTGGGGTGGCTCGGCGTATGCATTCGTCGACCTCGCCTACGCGCAGTCGATCATCGGGATTCCAGGCGTGGTCAACAGGATCGATGTCTCCTGTGAAGGCTCGAAGTCCTCAGGATACAAGGTCACGGATCAAGCACTCGAGGAGCTCGAATCGCAGCTGCCGGACGACATCGATTTCGAATTCGACGCAGTCAAAGCAGACGGGCTCGAGAATGCGAAGGCGGTCTCGGATACCATGTCCGAGCTGCTCGTCCTAATGAGCTCGTTCGCAATCATTGCTGGTGTGGCGCTCATTGTCAACATCTTCGTTATGCTCGCGGAGGAGAGGAAGAACGAGATGGGGATTTCCAGAGCCATCGGCATGCAGAGGGGAGATCTCACCCAGACTTTCATGTTCGAGGGCATGGTCTATGCGCTCGCTGCCGCCGGCATCGGAGCGATCGCAGGGCTCGGGATCGCGATGATCGTCATGACCGGGGCCGCGGCGATCATCTCGGATGGAGGCCTTCAGTTCACACTCAACTGGGAATGGGAGAGCCTGGGGATTGCCGCGTGCGCTGGATTTCTCATAACTATGCTCACCGTCGTAATGGCATCGTGGCGCGTGAGCAAGCTCAACATAGTGCGGGCGATAAGAGACATTCCGGAGCCTGCCTCAATCAGGACTGGAAGGCGGTACCTGGCCCTTGGACTTGCTGGGGTCTTCTTTGGGATTGCCTTCACATATATCGGCGCAGCCGGGGACGATGCTTGGGGCATCAGCACAGGACCTTCGTTGCTGGCCCTCGGAGTGGCACTCCTCTTGGCCAGATTCGTGAGCTTCAGACTCCCGTTGTCTATTGCCAGCGCCTTCGTGGTCTTCTACGTGCTGGATCCCTTGAATGTCGCGGGCCAGATCTTCGGACCTTCGGAAGGTGGGATGGAGATGTTCCTCGTGTCCGGACTGCTTCTCGTCAGCGGATGCGTCATCTTCGTGATGGTGAACAGCGACCTCCTCCTGTCCGGGCTGATGGCCAGCTTCGGACGAAAGCGGTCACTGCTCCCGGTCTTCAAGGTCGCGATTAGCTACCCGATGAACAAGAAGTTCCGGACTGGCTTGTCCATCTTCATGTTCGCTCTGATCATGTTCACCGTCATTGTCATAGCCATGATCGCGTCGTTCCAGCGCGAGAGTGTCGAGAAGACCACGCAGCAGCTGTCGGGGGGCTACGAGATCCTTGGATTCTCGATGCTCGAAATTCCTGCATCTAACATGACAGCAGGTTTGGAGCTGGTGAACGAGA
>MGVW01000035.1:172771-208593 GCA_001800675.1 Euryarchaeota archaeon RBG_13_57_23
TCCTACGACATAGCAGCGCGGGGATCCGCAACCGTGATCGCTCCCGGACAGGAGCCATTCGACTATCCCATGATAGGCTTCAGCGACCGGATGATCTCGGGGGCGACATACACTCTGATGAAGAGGGCTCCCCAGTATGCAACGGATGTCGAGGCCTGGAACGCTATTCTTGAGGACCACAGCCTTGTCATAATGGACGGTTCCGTGATCCCTTCTCAGTTCGGTCCGACCACATTCAGCAGCGTGAGTCTTGATGTCGGTGACGTTCTGACGATAAGGACTCCGCTGGGTGCAGAGGCGAATGTGACCATTGTCGGGATCATGGACCAGTACTTCATCAGCGGGGTTTTCTGCTCGCATGAGTTCATCCACACGTTCAACCCGCTGGCCAAGGACACGCTCCTGTACTTCGAGACTTTCGACCTTCCCGACGTTGCGGACTCCGACGTCTCCAAGAAGATGGAGCAGGTGTTCGTCGAGTACGGCCTGACGACGATGGTTGTCAGGGACACCGTCGAGGAGGTCATGACGATGGTGGCCTCCGTCATGCAGCTGATGGAGATCTTCCTGGGGATGGGCCTCATAGTCGGCATCGCAGGGCTCGGCATCATCACCATCAGGAACGTGGCGGAACGCAGGCAGGAGATCGGGGTGATGAGGGCGATAGGCTATCAGAGGGACATGATCTTGAAGGCATTCCTGTTGGAGACCTCATTCACTTCCTTGCTTGGCATCATCGTGGGCACTCTGATGGGTCTGGGCATCTCCTACACGATATTCGAATGGGGCGGGTTCGCCAAGATGTCGGAGTTCGTCATCCCGTGGGGAGAGATACTCATGGTGTTCGCCATCGCGTTCGTCATCACTCTGGCGGCTACATTGCCACCATCCAGGAAGGCGGCCAGACTGGCTCCCGCTGAGGCTTTAAGAAGAGTGGACTAGATACCTTTCAGTTGGTAGCTGCACCACTCTAAATATCTCTCCGCGGTCATGCTCACGCTGATGGCTTCAGCTGCCGTGCTAAAAGCTCTCCAGGAATTGAAGGAGGGACGATTCGTCCTCGTCTACGACGCGGACGGTCGTGAGGAAGAGACTGATATGGTCATCGCCTCCGAGCGCGTAACGCAGAGCGCCATCAGGGCACTCCGGAAGGACGCGGGAGGCCTCGTATGCACGACTGCGGACACCCGCATCCAGGAAGCTTTGGGACTGCCGTTTCTCTCCGAGCTGTTTCTCGGCATGGTCGAGCACTATCCCGTGATGGGGAAGTTGATCCCGAACGACATACCCTATGACGTCAAGTCCGCGTTCGGCATAACGATCAATCACCGCAAGACCTTCACTGGAATAACCGACGAGGACCGTGCACTCACAATCACCGAGTTCGCCAAACTATCTGGGAAGGCGCTCACGACCGAGGATGGCTGGGCCAAGCAGGAGTTCGGGAAGAACTTCCGGGCACCTGGACACATTCACCTTCTCAACACGTCAAAGAGGATCCTCGAGACTAGGTTTGGCCACACTGAGCTCGCGACCGCTCTCGTTATCATGGCGGGGATGGTTCCGTCCGCGACCGTGTGCGAGATGATGGGAGACGATGGCAAGGCGCTCTCGAAGACGAAGGCAAGAAAGTACGCTGAGATGATGGGCTATTCCTTCCTTGAAGGGGCCGAGGTCATCGAAGCTTGGAGAGAACTCCAGACGAGGTGAGTCCCCATGGTCCGCGTGATGGCAACGGGCGTGTTCGACATAATCCACCTAGGACATCTGCACTACCTCGAGGAATCGAAGAGGCTCGGGGATGAGCTGGTGGTCGTTGTCGCAACCGACAGCACTGTCAGGCGCAGGAAACACGAACCCGTTACACCGGAGAAGATGAGGCTCGAGCTGGTCGCGTCTCTAAAACCAGTGGACAGGGCTGTACTCGGACGAGAGGGTGGCGATATGTTCGAAATCGTTAGAGAGATCCGACCGGACATCATCACGATAGGATACGACCAGCCATTCGATGAGACGAAGCTCGAGGAGGAGCTGAAGAAGCGCAAGATTGACGTTCAAGTCGTTAGGATGCCCCACCTTGATCACGACCTCGATGGCACGCGCAAGATCATCAACAAGATAATCGAGTTCCACGAAGTCCAGAAGAAGCTCTCGGGGGTCGAGAAGGGATGAAGCGAATCGGCGTGGTCGACACTACCTTCGCGAGGGCCGACATGGGCGGTTTCGCAGTCGACGAGCTCAAGAAGACGGGAACGGGCTTCAAGGTCGAGCGCAGGACGGTCCCAGGCGTCAAGGACCTGCCTGTGGGGGCAAAGAGACTCATTGAGGAAGCCGGATGCGATATCGTGATCGCATTGGGCATGCCTGGCAAAGAGGAGATAGACAAGATCTGCGCCCATGAAGCATCTACTGGGCTCATCCAAGTTCAACTGATGACGAACAAGCACATAGTCGAGGTCTTCGTGCACGAAGACGAGGCGAAGAATGAAAAGGAACTTGCCTGGCTGGCCGAGAGGAGATCGAGGGAGCACGCAGCAAACGCATACGACCTGCTGTTCAGGCCTGAGAGGCTCATCAAGAACGCGGGCAAAGGACTCCGCCAGGGATACGAAGACGTCGGGTCGATCAGATGAGGATAATGAAACGGAGGTAAGGACATGGCAAGAAAGATGAAAATCGGCATGGTCTGCAGTGAGTACAACTACGACATCACGCAGATGATGCTGGAGAGGGCAAAGGAGCACGCGAAGTTCCTGGACGTCGAGGTCGCGAAAGTGGTAATGGTACCGGGAGTCTATGACATCCCGCTCGCGGTCAAGACGCTCCTGAAGAACAAGAACGTAGACGGCGTGGTGTGCATAGGGGCCGTCATCGAGGGCGAGACCGAGCACGACCAGATCGTGATCGGCCAAGCGGCGAGGAAGATGACGGATCTGGCAGTCGAATACGAGAAGCCCGTAGGTCTGGGCATCTCGGGCCCCGGAATGTCCAGGCTACAGGCCGAGGACAGGATCGAGAGGGCGAAGGACGCTGTCGAGTCTGTTGTGAAGCAGTGGAAGGCGCTCAAGCAGTGAGTTTACTGAAAAGCCTATAATAAGGCCAGGCTCTCCGGAGAACAGTGGGCGCAGTCCATCTGGGCAAGATACACCTACGCTGGTGCGACAACTGCAGCGTGCCCGTGCTCGAACAGGAGTACTGCAGCATCTGCTCAGGCGGCACCGGACAGGTCAAGATAACCCCGCCGGGGGACGCGCGCCCAGCGTTCGAATCTGATCTCGTCAGGATGAGAAAGCTCATTGACAATCAGTTCGGAGAAGGGACTGGGAAGCTCGCAATCCCTGAGGAAGTCATCGTTCTCCTCAACAAGGCGCCTGACATAGACCGCATGGATGAGGTCATCATCGGCGGCGTAGTCATCGGAGCTTCCAGGTTCAGCATTGCGACCGGCGAGAGATTTCTAATCAGGCCCTCGGGCGCAGCTGCGATAGCGCCACGCGTCAGCAAAGGTTGGGTCGTGATTGACGAGGTCGCGGCCGAGGCGATCAGAACGAAGAGCGCAAGCACGCTGGCAGTTGGAGTGCTTGACTGCGATCCCGGCATCAATGTCGGGGACGAGATCCTCGTCCTTGAAAGAGACCGCACTCCAGTCTCGCTGGGAGTCGCGAAGATGTCCTCGCGTGAGATGATGGAACACAAGAGGGGGACAGCCGTCAAGACCCGGTGGACCGTGGAGAAATCAGTCAAGAAGGTCGAGCCTCGAGGGGCATCCTGGAATGATGTGGTGAATGCGAATGCCGATGTCATCTCTAGGCGCGTTACCCAGGCGAAGGAGTTCGTTGCGAAGGTCGTCAGAGAGAACGACCTTCCCGTTGCCGTGTCGTACAGCGGTGGAAAGGACAGCCTCGCAACACTCCTCCTCGTGATGGAGGCCGGCATCAAACCGAAGCTCATCTTCGTGGACACTGGACTCGAGTTCGCAGAGACGAGAAAGAACGTGTCGGATACCGCGAAGCGATACGGCCTCGAGCTGATAGTCGAATCCGCAGGAGACTCGTTCTGGAGAAATCTGGACCATTTCGGGCCACCTGCCAAGGACTATCGCTGGTGCTGCAAGACATGCAAGCTCGGACCCGCCACCCAGCTCATCGCCAAGAACTTCCCAGACGGGGTCCTCTCCTTCATCGGCCAAAGGGCGTACGAATCACAGCAAAGGGCCGAGAAGGGCAAGGTCTGGAGAAACCCCTGGACTCCCAATCAACTTGCGGCCTCGCCGATCCAGAAATGGACAGCGCTCCATGTCTGGATCTATCTATTCTCGAAGGGCGCGGCCTACAATCCCCTTTACGAACGCGGAATCGAAAGGATTGGATGCTTCATGTGCCCGGCCACGGACATGGCCGAGCTCAGAATCTCAAGAGAGCTGTCCGACGAATATGCAAGATGGCAGAAGTACCTCGATGAATATGCGAGCGCCAGAGGAAAGAGCAGGCCTTGGATCGAGAAGGATCTGTGGCGCTGGAAGAGACTCCCGAGTTCCGTCGTGGACGAGCTGACTCCTGGTGACCGAGAGATGCTCAACGCCTCGGTGCCCATTCCTGATGCTGGCCCCCTGGAATTCAAGAGCACGAGTGGATACAACCCGTGCGTTGAGGGCCTGAGCATGGAGGGCATCTTCAGCAGGCCCCTCCCGATGGAGAGAGTTGCGAATCTGTTGAACATCATCGGCGAGGTGACGACATCCCCCGACGGCAACATTGCAGAGGTGAAGTCCATCACCGTGTTCCGAGAAGGGCCCGTCATGATCAAAGCGCGGGACGAACAGGAGCTGAAGAGAAAGGCCGCCAGACTGAGAGAGGTAGTTTTCAGGGCGGTTGACTGTGCTGCGTGCGGGATCTGCGTAAGTAGGTGCGAGGCGAATGCGCTATCTCTTGACGGACAGGTACGAATCGACGTTTCGAAGTGCACGCATTGCGGGGCCTGCCTTGGCGCATGCCCGGCAATCAGATTCAAGGAGAACGATCTGGACATCTAGCGAAGAATCGCCCGGAGAGCATCGGAAACCTCTTTGGCCCTCGCTCCCCATGGCACCACACCGTAGCTGCCCTTGACCTCGAAGCCCTCCTTCACCTTGCAGCATTTGAGGAGCACAGGCCCTTGGATGGAGTGCTCGCGGATGAGGTCCTGTGGACACATGTTGATCAGCCTCGGCCTTCTGCCATAGACGGCCTCGAAGATCCTCTCGGACAGACTGCAGCCGATCAACGTGACTTCGTCGAGCTGCTGCGGAGAGAGCTCAGGAGTCTCGTCGAGGTAGACCACATTCTTCCCCGCTTTCAACCCTGAGGCTCTGCATGGATACATCGTGATGCCTGATTCCGCAGAGTTGGCAAGCGAGTTCAGGTCCAGTGTCAGCACCTTGACCCTCACGTACCGATCCTGGAGATCAGTCTCCAGAACATTATGGACGAGGCCCTCCAACTTCGACGGCTCTGGGGGGACGACATCGAAGATTGTCAGGTCGTATGGCGGTTCGTCGATGAAGAACGACACATGCTCAGACCTGCCCCTGACGACGATGCACTTCTTGTCCTTCGCTGCCCTCATCGCTCCCATGGAACTCGCGGACAGAACATCCAGTGAAGGGTCCTCGATGAACGCGGTGTCCTTGGGGAGAGAGAGGATGTGAACCGAAGCGATCTCCTGAAGAACGTCGTTCGACGTCTTCCTGACAATCAGGGCAACCGCCCAGTCAGACCCCGAGTTGAAGACGTAGTATCTGGTCCGGATGTAAGCCCTCTTGCCAGCGAGAAATCGTTTGATGTTCGCCTCGTTCAGCTCGAACGATACCGTCTTCACGCTCACTTCCTTGCAATGGACCGGGAACATCCAACGACCCTTTGGTTGAAAGCGTTCAGGGCTCTAAAACGTTGCCCAGAAGTCTGAATATGGGCGGATTAGACGAAGAATTGTCTCCCACAGGATATTCTCTCCAGTGGAAACGGGCCCAGCTACGACAAGATTCTTTAACCCCCCTCCAAATACCCCAAAGGTCGCATGAAGGGGTTCCTCGTCCTCGAGGATGGCACAGTTTTTGAGGGCGAAGCTTTCGGCGCGTGCAGAGATGTTCTCGGAGAGGTCGTTTTCGCAACCGGCATGACCGGTTACCAGGAATCCTTGACAGATCCATCGTACTGCGGTCAGATCCTCGTGTCTTCGTACCCGCTGATTGGCAACTACGGTGTGAACAAGTACGACTCCCAGTCCGAATGCGTTCAGGTATGGGGGTACGCCGTCAAGGAGAAGTGCGTTGCGCCTAGCCACCGCGACTGCGACAGGACCATCGAGGACTTCCTGAAGCAGAACGAGGTTCCAGGCATCTGCGGGCTGGACACACGCGCCCTGATCAGGAAGCTGCGCAACTCAGGCACCATGAAGGGAGGCATCTCCACAGGCGACCCTGCCGAGGTGCTGGATAGAGTCAGGAAGATGGCGCATCCTGAGCAGAGCAACCTCGTCGCAAAGGTCAGCACCAAGAAGATTCTGCGCTTCGACGAGCAGCGGGCCAAGACGGTCGCCCTGTTCGACTGCGGCCTGAAGATGAACATAGTCACCGAGCTGCGCCGTCGGTTCAATGTCATCCAGATGCCGTTCGACACGACCGCGCGGGCAGTGAAGGAACTGGAACCCGACGGCATCTTCATCTCCAACGGGCCGGGGAACCCCGCCCATCCCGAAATGTTGGCGACGACCGTGTCCACTCTATCCAAGCTCAAAGAGGACTATCCCATGATGGGCATCTGCCTCGGTCACCAGCTGCTGTCACTCGTGTTCGGCGCGAAGACCTACAAACTGAAGTTCGGACACAGAGGGATCAACCAGCCGGTGAAGCTAGAGGGTAGAGTCTACATCACTTCCCAGAACCACGGGTTCGCTGTGGATGCTGACTCTGCCGAAGACGCTGGCCTCGAGATCACCGTGACGAACCTGAACGACAACACCGTCGAGGGGATGAGGCACCGGGAGCTTCCGATCTTCTCTGTGCAGTTCCATCCTGAATCACATCCAGGCCCCCAGGACACAGGTTTCCTGTTTGACAGATTCGAAAAGACCTTGGGGGTGCGCTGATGCCAAAGCGGACCGACCTGAAGAAGCTCATGGTCATAGGGTCGGGACCTATCGTTATCGGCCAGGCGGCTGAGTTCGATTTCTCAGGGTCGCAGGCGTGCAGGTCGCTGCGGGAGGAAGGATACACGACTGTACTGGCGAACTCGAATCCGGCGACGATCCAGACGGATCCCGATACGGCCGACATCGTGTACGTCGAGCCGCTGGATGTGGAGACGGTCACGAAGATCATCGAGAAGGAGAAGGTGCAAGGCATACTCTCCGGGATGGGTGGACAGACCGCTCTCAACCTCTGCTCAGAGCTCGCGGAGAACGGCACCCTCAAGAGGCTAGGCGTCGAGCTGCTGGGGAGTCAGCCGAGGGCGATTGCCCTCTCCGAGGACAGAGAGCTGTTCAGGGAGACGATGTTGGAGCTCGGAGAGCCGATCCCGAAGAGCAGGACCGCCAATTCGCTGGACGGGGCCAAGCAGGTCGTGAAGGAAATCGGTGGATACCCAGTCCTTGTGAGACCAGCATTCACCCTCGGAGGCACGGGCGGAGGGATCGCCCACGACGACCAAGAGCTGGAGGACATCGCGGGGAGAGGGCTAGCATACTCTCGCATTCGCCAAGTCCTGATCGAGGAGAGCGTCATCGGCTGGAAGGAGTTCGAATACGAGGTCATGCGAGATTCGAAGGACAACTGCATCATCGTCTGCAACATGGAGAATCTCGACCCGATGGGCATTCACACGGGCGAGAGCATCGTCGTCGCACCAGCCCAGACCCTGAGCGACAAGGATCACCAGATGCTCCGGAATGCGACGATCAAGATCATCCGGGCACTGGGGATCGAGGGTGGGGCGAACATTCAGTTCGCCGTTAATCCGAAAAGCGGGGAGTACAGGGTCATCGAGGTCAACCCGAGGGTGTCCCGGAGCTCCGCCTTGGCGTCAAAGGCGACCGGGTACCCCATCGCTCGGGTGGCTGCGAAGATCGCGGTCGGAAGGACTCTCGACGAGATACCGAATGCGATCACCGGAAAGACTTGCGCGGCCTTCGAGCCATCCATAGACTATGTCGTGATGAAGATCCCCAGATGGCCCTTTGACAAGTTCCGCACGGTGGACCGTCGTCTCGGAACCCAGATGAAGAGCACGGGAGAAGTGATGGCCATAGGAAGGAACATCCAGGAATCCCTGCTCAAAGCCGTGCGGTCTCTTGAAATCGACAGGACTGGACTTGAGGCGGACAAGTGGACTGACGATGAGATCGAGAAAGAGCTCAGCAGCGCAACTGACCTGCGCCTCTACATGATCGCAGAGGCACTGAGGAGGGGTAAGACCGTGGAATGGGTCTGCAACTGCACCGATTGGGATCCCTTCTTCGTACGCAAGGTTCAGGACATCGTCCAGATGGAAGATAGGATCAGGAAGGACCTGGACGACACGACACTGTGCGAGGCAAAGAGCCTAGGCTTCAGCGACGAGTACATCGGGATGATTGCTGGAAAAGAAGAGAGAACCGTCAGGAACATGAGAGCTGGCAAGAAGCTCAAGGCCACTTTCAAGATGGTCGACACGTGCGCCGCGGAATTCGAGGCAGAGACACCCTACTTCTACTCGACTTATGAGACTGAGTGTGAGGCGAGGACCTCTACCAACAGGAAGGTGATTGTGGTCGGGGCAGGCCCGATTAGGATCGGCCAAGGGATCGAGTTCGATTACTGCTGCGTCCACGGCGCTCTTGCGCTCAAGGAGGAGGGCATCGACGCGATCATAGTCAACAACAACCCGGAGACCGTTTCCACGGATTTCGATGTATCCAGCAGGTTGTACTTCGAGCCGATCACGGCGGAGGATGTGCTCAATGTCATCGAGAAGGAGGACGCCGATGGTATCATCCTGCAGTTCGGTGGGCAGACAGCGATCAATCTCGCGCTTCCTCTCCAGAAGGAGCTCAAGGACAAGAAGACCAAGATACTGGGGACATCTCCTGACTCCGTTGACCTGGCGGAGGACAGGAAGAAGTTCTCGAGGCTAATGGACGAACTCGGCATTAGCCAGCCGAAGTCCGGAACGGGGTTTTCCTTCGAAGAGGTCAAGACGCTCGCCAAGGACATCGGGTATCCAGTTCTAATCAGGCCCAGCTATGTGCTCGGCGGAAGGGCCATGGAGATCGTCTATGACGAGATCGAGCTGGAGACTTACATGAAGAGCGCCGCAAAGGTCTCCAAGAAGCGCCCGATACTCGTGGACAAGTATCTCACACACGCCATCGAGATCGATGTCGACGCTGTGTGCGATGGCAAGGAGGTCTTCATAGGGGGGATCTTGGAACACATAGAGGAAGCTGGTGTGCACTCGGGCGACGCGACGATGGTGCTCCCGCCTCAGACTCTGGGCCCAGGGGTCATGAAGCAGATCAAGGAGATCACTCGGAAAGTCGCCCTCGCGCTGAATACGGTCGGGCTGATGAATTTGCAGCTCGCGTACAAGGACGGAGAGGTCTTCATGCTCGAGGCGAATCCGCGAGCAAGTCGGACGGTCCCGATCATCTCCAAGGCCACGGGGATTCCACTGGCGAAGGTCGCCACGAAGATAATGCTGGGCAAGTCCCTCAAGGATCTGGGCCTCAAGGACATAGCGAAGATTGACCATGTAGCGGTCAAGGCCTCGGTGTTTCCGTTCCTGAAGCTTCCAGGTGTCGACAGCATCCTCGGTCCAGAGATGAAGTCCACGGGAGAGGTCATGGGCATCGACGCCGACTATCCCGCGGCCGTTTGGAAGGCACTGGTCGCTTCGGGGCAGAAGCTGCCGAAGACCGGGAAGGTCTACCTCAGCGTCAAGGACGAGGACAAGTCTGCCGCATCAAGACTTGGCAAGAAGCTCGGATCGCTCGGGTTCCAGCTCTACGCCACCAGAGGGACCGCAGAGGCGCTCAAAAGCGGAGGGGTAGATGCGACCACCGTGTACAGGATTTCGGACCACGGAAGTCCGGACGCGCTGTCCTTGATGAGAAAAGGTGATGTCCAGCTGATAGTGAACACGCCGACCGAAGCCTCGGGGGCTCGCAGGGATGGTTACATGATGCGGAGACTTGCCGTGGAGCTGGAGATACCAATTTTCACTACCATGCAGGGAGCGAGGGCTGCGGTGATGGCCATTGAATACGCATTGGCGAAGGAGATGACCGTCAGCGATCTCTCACATTTCCACAATCGCACGTGAGGAGTTGGTCGCAATCTACCACGATATCGTCGGTGCTCGGCCAAGACTTCGAATCAACTCAGCATGCTTCGAGCACAGTCCGGGAGCTCCCGACTGAGACAGAAGCAGATCCTCTTGCCAATGGGCGTTGAAGAGACGGCACTTCTTGTTAGGACAAGATGGTTTCAGAGTCAGGTGGTGAACGACCGCCTGAAGCGCTAGTCCCTTCGCCACCTCTGTCATCTTCGGAGAGCCGTAGTCCAGGAAACGTCCCTTGAAAGCTCGCTTCAGAAGCTCGGAGTCCATGGTCTCGTCGCCTGCGGATGCCAGCCTCTGCTTGAGGATATAGTACTGTCTCGGCTTCGCAGGTGCCTCTACTAATCCAGGTACAGAAACAATGCTCGGAAAGCCGTGGACTATCGTCCTCAGGTGGTGTCGGAGGTCATCGTACGAGTAGGTGGAGACGAGCCTGTCCGTCATCACTATCGTCGCCGTGTCAAGTCCGTTGCGAGTTCTCAGTAGCCCAATCAACAGCTCCTCTATGCGCCGAGCGTCGTACACGATGCCTCCGAGACGAGCGTCGCCGGTGAGCCCTCTGACTTCGTAGTCGACCTCGCCATACATAGGTTCGAAGGGTTCGAAAGGCCTCGAAATGTCCTTCACCCTAGATGATGCCAGAAAGCTCGCTGTTTTCTCAATGGCACGCGGCGTTAAGTCTCGGAAGGGCGTGGGCTTGACACTCACGCTCATCGAGGGAAAAATCGATGACAGGAAAGATGCCACTTCCGCGAGATCCACTTCGTTGGAACACTCGGGAGAACGTATCTCGATGCCACGAAGTCTTTTCTCACTTCTTCTTGAGGTACTTGTACGCGACATCCGCTCCCCGCCTGCCAGAGAGGAGCATCGACCCAAATGTCGGCCCCATCCTTGGTAGGCCAAACGTGGTCGACACCGCCATCCCGATCACAATCAGTCCTGGGTGGCAGAATCCGCTGTGCTCCACGACGGCGTCCTCGCTCTTCTCGATCCACATCGGCCCGAACCCGGGCGTCTTGATCAGGCCCCGTTCCTCGAGCTTCTTCACGACCATCGCATCATGTCCGGTCGCATCTATGACGAGCTTCGATTCAAGCGCAATGGGATCCACGCACGTGATCTGTCTGGGGAGTGCACCAACGGGGGTCCAATTCACCACGGCGCCGGCCACCCTGTTCTTCTCCCTGAGCACGATGTCATCGAACGAGGCCATGTTCAGAATGCTCACGCCTGCCTCACAGGCTGAAGCGATGAGTTTGGAGCATGCAAGTGGTCCTGGGGTCATGTAAAGCCCCTTCTCGTACATCTTGTACTTCACTTTCAGTTCGTCGAGTACCTTCTGGGCGGGTGCGCGGACTGTGATGGTGTTCATCAAGAAGCCGCCTATCCAGAAACCTCCTCCGAGATAGTTGTTCCTCTCGACCACGAGCACTCTAACACCCTTAAGAGCTAGATCGCGGGCTGCCATCAGGCCGCTTGGGCCGCCGCCGATGACGATGACATCAGTCTCGGCGTTCTCGTCCATGTCCTTCGCGAACTGGGATATTATCGCTCTCGTGACAGCGCTCTCGGAGGATTTCTCGAATATCGGCATGCTTCTTCACCGGATTGCGAAGTGCGCATACCAGCTCCCCGAATATAAGTATTCGCATTTGACCACTGGAGGCCTCGTTTCCGCGCAATCAGCCTGTAAGGGACAACGAATATCTCCTCTCCGAATGATATTAGCAGCTGCGGAGCGGAGCTGGAATCTTGTCTACGCCCCGCGAGCGAGAAGACCTGGCTCCGCTCCCACCACAGCAAAGGAGATGACAAGAATGGCAATCGACCCAATATGCAAAATGGAAGTGGATCCGAAGACCGCGAAGTGGAAATCAGAGTACAACGGAAAGGAGTATTTCTTCTGCGCACCTGGGTGCAAGAAGGCTTTTGACAAGAATCCAGGGAAATACGCGTGAATTGAAAAATGACTAGTGGGCGTGCACGGGGACTTCCTCAACCATGGGGGTCTTCACGATGCCCGCCGATTTCTTCAACTTCTCGTACTTCTCCCTGTAAAGCCTCTCGCAGACGCTGCAGCAGAGATAGTGGTACTTCCCGTCCAGCTTGATCTTCACGCCCTCGTCCCTCATCATGTGCCCACAATAGTAGCACTTGATCAGAAGGCCGGCCTCGTCCGTCAGAGCCGCCCTCGGACTTTCCTTGGGAACCCTCATGACCATCGAGTTGTCCATGCGGACAATCTCTGAGATCTTGCCCAAGGACTCGAGGAACTTCTGGTATTTCGTCTGGTTGAAGAACGCGAGGATGCATAGAATCCGCGAATCGGATAGGACGTAGATCTGCCTCACGATCTCCTCATCCTTGATCTTGTCGACGACCCTATCGATGTCAGCGGGTTTTGACTCGAGGGTTAGTGCGACCGATACCTGCCCGAGCATGTCGGCATCCAGGACTGTCGAATACCCCTTGATCAGTCCGACGTCGAGCATAGCTTGAACCCTGGAGCTTACTGTGGGCGTGCTCACGCTAATCCGTGATGATATGTCCCTGAAGGACGCCCTTCCGTCCCTCTGGAGTTCTCTTAGAATCTTCCTGTCAACTTCGTCTAGGTTGAGAGCCATGAATGATGCTAGAACCAGGAGGGGGATATCCTTTTCACTTGAAAGGTACGGGTGCTAAAGCCAGACAAATATGTAAAGCGTTCAATCAAGCCCGGTTGCCAGCTCGGCAAGAAAGTTGCTTGGTTTTTCCATTTGAGGTCGGAGTCAAACCCCTCTCTTCTTAAGGGCTTCGATTTCCTTGTTCAACTCCAGTATTGCGCCCCAGACCTCTCGGAATTCCATGCCAATCCGGTGGCTATACGCATCCATTTCGCTGAGTTCGCGATGCGCCCAGTATTCTGGATCGATCTTGTTTGCGAACTCAGCCCTACCTGTTTCTTTAGAGATATCGATTCCCCCACACCTGAAGTGAGCTATCCCGTCTAAGGTTTTTCGGCCGTTGTGGACAGTTCAGCGTGGGTATGATACGCCTTCGCGACGCCTCGTCGTGCCTTCTTATCATGTATGAGGGCCTGAGATCGGAGACATTGCCGAACTCGCACCAATCGCGGATTGACGCGACCAAACCATTGCTGGCGATGCTTGACATACCGTTCACTCGAGAGATACGGTGGTGCGAGCTACAACAAGTGGCAGAACCGGTTGTGCGAACCGCGGAATCTACTCTCTCAACTGTTCAGGCTCCCGGCCATATCCTCTCGCGAGCACTATGTAGAGTCCCAGAACCACTAGGGCTCCCCCCAGGATGATCCAGGTTCCCGGGATCTCGTTCGGAGGGAGCGCGAAGACCAGGATCGAGGCGCCCACGGGTTCTCCGAGCACGCTGGTGGAGATGATATGTGCGGGTAGCTTTCGAAGCGCGTAGTTGAACATGGTATGGCCAAGGATCGTGGGAATGATGGCCATGAGGAGGAATAGGGTGAGTTCCCTGCTATCGCTGACAAGAAGCTGGTCCCCTGCGACGAATGCTGAGATGAAGAGCAGCCCCGCCGAGAGACCGTATACGGAGAACGAGTACGGAATCACGGAAAGGGTCCTTCTGGCGACCCTGCCGGAAAGGAAGTAGATCCCGGCGCAGATGCCTCCCAGGAACGCCAGAAGATCCCCGAGGAGCGTGTCTGACCCATTTGAGTAGTCCGTTATGTATATGACAGCGACCCCGGAAAACGCGATGACTATCCCGAACGCGGCAATGCGCCTCACGCGGTCCTTCAGCAGGAAGTGGGACACGGCTGCCACGAAGATGGGATGAGACGTGACGAGAATCACGGACGTGGCCACGAGGGTGAGCGACAACGACACTATCCAGAGACCGAAATGGAAGGTAAGCGCTATGCCGCTGAGGCCCACGAGCGCGAGCTCCTTCCTCGAGAATCCCATGATCTCCTTGAATCCGTGCGTGAACAGCAGATACGGCAGCAGTATGGCAGAGGTCATGGCGAGCCTGTAGGCCGCGATGATGAACGGTGGGCTCTCGCTCCACTTGATGAATAGAGAGGCGAAAGAAACGGAGACCATTGCGATTCCGACGGCGAGATATGCCTTCGAATTCTCGCTCATCGGTGGCATGTGTTTCACGGGTCCGAAGAGTCGCTCTCCACCGTCCGAGCTAGTAGATGGTGACGCCCTTGACGCCCTTTGCCTGCCTAATCGCAGGTATCAGTTCAGAAGGCACTTGGCTTTCGGTCACGATGAACAGTTTGGGCTCCTCGGACGTCATGGGGTCATCCACAATGGCCTGCCTGATGCTGATGTTGCCCCTGGATAGTATGTCAGCCACCGCCGCGATGATGCCCGGTTCGTGGGCGTTCGTGGGGACTATCTCGATGGCGGTCCAACCCATGGCGGACGCAGCGTTCTTGAGATGGTTGGTCGGGAGTAGCTGAGAGAAGAACTTGAGCAGCGTTGGGTCGCCCTTGATGGTCTCGATTGTCGACTTCACGACTCTACGGTCGACGCCTGCAGCTCTTGCGAGCGCGGAATCTGCGATCTGCACATCACCGCACAGGACCTCGTCCCTCTCAATCCGCAGCCCGTACTTCAAGAGGTATCTGGCGACCTTCGCCTGGGACGGGTACTTCTCGAAGTAGTTCGCAATCTTGTCCCACATATCAATCGGATGATTACATGTGTACAGTAATAGATTAATATTGCGTCCAATGTACGCAATCGCACTCTGGCCCGGTAGCAAGGAGCTTATACATCCAGCTACATGGCGAACACATTGACACAGAATAGCACGGTACTTGAATGGTGAGGGCATGATTGGAAAGACGATCAGGCTGAGGCGGATCTTCAACCAGAAGACAGGGAAGACCGTCATCGTGCCGATGGACCACGGGATATCATTGGGTCCCGTCCAGGGCATTGCTGATATCAAAACTACTATAGACAAGGTCGCCGAGGGGGGCGCCTCCGCGATAGTCATACACAAGGGTCTTGTACCGTATGCGGGCCCCTCGCTCGGGGCGAAGCTCGGTCTGATCGTGCACATATCCGCCAGCACTTCTGTCTCTCCAGACCCGAACTACAAGGTCCTCGTGGCCCGGGCGGACGCCGCCGCAGCGCTCGGGGCGGACGGGATCTCCATTCACTGTAACGTGGGGTGCGACGCCGAGGACAAGATGATCTCCGACTTCGGCATGGTCTCGGACAGATGCAGGGAACTCGGCATGCCGCTTCTCGCGATGTGCTACCCGAGAGGGAAGAACATCAAGGACTCGTACGAGGTCGGAGTCGTCTCACACTGCGCCCGGCTGGCAGCCGAGCTCGGGGCGGACGTCGTCAAGACCAACTTCACCGGGTCCATAGATACTTTCAAAACGGTCGTCAAGGGCACCCCGATACCAGTGGTCATCGCAGGTGGGCCGAAGATGGGCTCGGAGTTCGACCTCCTCTCGATGGTCTACGATGCGATGCAGGCGGGAGCCATGGGCATATCGATCGGCCGGAACGTGTTCCAGCACGAGGATGTGGCCGGCATCACAAGGAGACTCTCGCAGATAGTTTTCGAGGGCATGCCGCCCAAGGATCAGTACAGGCGGTGATCACCTGATCGACCGCCAAATCTGGGTCGGTGCCCTTTTCCAACCCAGTAGTGAAAGCAGGAAGAAGATAGTCCTCTCCGCTCTGGAGAACGGTTTCGATACCGTGGTCCTCGAGAGACGCGACCTCGATTTCACGGACCTGGGCAGGTTCAGAGCGCTCGTCATCGACGGCAAGGAAATCAAGGAAGACGATGAGACGGTCGCGCACTTGGTCGAGATAAGGGGGAAAGCTGACGAACTGCGCGCGAAGAAGCTGGCGGAGAGGGGCAAGACCGTCGTCATCTCGGCGAAGGACTGGAAGGTCATCCCTCTTGAGAACCTGATAGTCCACTTCCAGGGCTCCGGGTCCAAGCTCCTGATGCTCTCGAGAACGTCCGAAGAGGCTAAGCTCTTCTTCGAGACCATGGAGCGGGGCGCAGATGGGGTCCTGATTGTGCCCGAAAAACTGGAGGAGCTCGCCAAGCTGAGGAAGCTATTGGAGGAGCGCTCCCCCAAACTCGAATTGAAAGAGGCCAAGATAACCTCCCTGAGACAACTCGGCCTCGGGGACAGGGTCTGCATAGACACTTGTTCGATGCTCCAGATAGGCGAGGGCATGCTGATAGGCAACCAGTCATCATGCCTCTTTCTAATTCACTCAGAGACCCTGGGATCGGAATACGCAGCGTCCAGGCCCTTCAGGGTGAACGCCGGGCCAGTGCATGCATATATATTGATGCCTGACGGAAGCACGAGATACCTCTCGGAGCTCCAGGGAGGAGACGAAGCGCTGGTCGTGGGTGCGGACGGGCACACAAGAAAGGTGGTGGTCGGGAGGACCAAGGTGGAGAGGAGGCCCCTCCTGCTCATCGAGGCAGACGCCGATGGGGAGAGATTCTCAACCATCGTCCAGAACGCGGAGACGATAAGGGTCTACTCGAAGGGAAAGGTCGTGTCCGTCTCGAAGCTCAAGCTGGGCGACACGATCCTCATCAAACTGGAGCGCGGAGGCAGGCATTTCGGGATGTATGTGAAGGAGACCATCCGGGAGAAGTAAATGACCATAATCGTCGCTTCTCTCGTCGGGGGAAGCATTGCTGGAGTTTCGGGCTCGTCAAAGGCAGCATTCAGACAGGGAGCAGATGCGGTGGAGGTCAGGCTGGATCACTTCGGCAACCTCAAACCGTCAGCCCTGCCCAGGATACGTGATGCGTGCCAGGGCTCGACGATCGCCACTCTTCGCTCGAAAGAAGAGGGCGGGAAATCGAAGCTGGGTCCGAAAGCCAGAGACTCGATGCTGCGGGAGATAGTCCGCGCTGGATTCCACGGCGTCGATCTTGAAATCGGAAGCGACCGCGCGCTGCTCAGAGAGCTCGGAGGGAGCAAGGATCGACCTGTGACGATCGCATCCGCTCATTTCTGGAACCCTGTTCCCGAAGGGCTGGTCGAATCGACCCTCAACCAAGCGTGCATGCTAGGCGATGTCGGCAAGGTGGCCATGCAGTGCGAGGACGCCGCTCAGGCAGTCATGCTGGCCAACATCGGCATGAAATACGCGACCCGTGGGAAGCGATTCGTGATCATCGGCATGGGAGACCAGGGCAGGCTCACCAGAGTCTGCGCGAGCAGGATCGGATCCGCGATGATGTTCGCCTGCCTTGGCGGGAAGGAGGCGGCTCCTGGCCAGCTCGATGTGAATACCCAGAAGCTCTTCGATTCAGGGCCGCTGGTTTTCGGGCTCGTCGGGCACCCGGTCTCCCACTCCGTGTCAAAGCAGATGCACGAGGCGGCGCTCAAGGATTTGGGGCTCGTGGGAGCATACATTCCACTCGACTTCCCACCGGGCGCTTTCGACCATCATGCATTAGCCACCCTGAGGACCATCGGCTTCCAGGGGCTCAACGTCACGATCCCGCACAAGGGGACGGCCTTCGAAATCGCAACCCGGACGGAGCAATCGGCCTCCGCGACAAAGGCGGTCAACACCATCAGGTTCAAAGACGGTAAGATTATAGGAGAAAACACGGATGTGTTCGGCTTCTCAACTCTGGTTGAAGGAAAAATACACATCACCAAACACACCAGGGTCCTCATCGTTGGGGCAGGCGGTGCCTCTCGCGCGGTCGCGTACGTGCTCAGGAAGCTCGGGGCGAAATTCGAGGTCGCGGACATCGAGGCGTCCAGGGCGACGGACCTCGCGAGGATGTTCGGTGGAAGGGCGGTCTCAGTTCGCTCGGCCATGAGCGCTGATGAGCCATATGACCTAGTGATCAATTGCACTCCCGTCGGCATGAAAGGGATGCCCGGTAGCCCAGTGAAGGCGAACCTCTTCACGCGAGGCTCCGTGTACATAGATATCGTCTACAATCCGGAGTCGACCGCTGCGATGAAGCTGGCCAGAAGGAAAGGCGCCAGGGTCTACGGAGGGCTCGAGATGCTCGTCCAGCAGGGGGCACAGTCCTTCAGGCTATGGACGGGGAGGGAGCCGGATGTGGGCGTCATGAGGAGCGTCGCGAGGAGGGCGCTGAGATGATTGGCAAAGCCGCCTGCAGAGGCGCAGCCACGATAGTGAACGCGATCGCGACCGGCAAGGGCGCTGCATTTGGGATCTCGCTCGAGGTCGATGCCGCAGTAGAGCTCACAGAGGGTCCCGGAGAGATCACGCTGAGGGATTCCCGGGAGGGAGCCGACCTCGTCGCTGGGTGTGTCCGAGCCATTGCGAAGAAGGCACTCGGCAACAGGATGGTCAACGGCGAGGTCCATGTCAAATCCGAGATTCCAGTCTCCAGAGGCCTGAAAAGCAGCAGCGCTGTGTCCAACGCCGTCGCGCTGGCGACTGCTAAAGCCGTGGGAACGGATCTTCCTGATATGGAGATCATTCTGGCCGGGATCGAGGAGTCGATCAAGGCGGGAGTCACTATCACAGGAGCGTTCGATGACGCATCCGCCTGCTACTTCGGCGGGGTCGTCGTGACGGACAACAGGAACTTCGCGATACTTCACAGGGGAACTCTTGATCCCGACCTCGAAGTGCTCCTGCACGTGCCCGACAGGAAGATTACCAAGGCAAGCGTCAAAGGACTCGACTTCAGTCCCATAAGGAAGGAGGTAGAGAAGGCCTACGAGCTGGCCATGCAAGGCAGCTACCTGAAGGCGATGGAGGTCAATTCCAGAGCGTATGCAAAGGTCCTCGACGTCTCAGAGGACGTCGCTGAGCTTGCCCGCAAGAAGGGAGCTCTGGCTGCTGGCATCTCGGGCACTGGCCCCGCGACCGCGATCATATGCGACAAGGCGGATGTCGGAGTGCTCATGAGCGCGCTCCAGAATCATGATGGCGCTGTACTGAGAGCGCACATCAACGACGTCCCAGCGAGGGAGGTGGTTCCACGCCTCTTGTAGTCAAGTCATCTGTCGCGAAAGGGACGGTCACGGCTCCGCCCTCGAAATCCTACACTCACAGAGCGATGGTGCTGGGTGCCCTCACCTACTCCAACTTCTCGCTCGTCAACCCGTTGATGTCGGAGGACACGAGGGCGACCCTGGATGCACTCTACTCCCTCGGGACCGATTTCAGGAGCAACGCGAAGGGTGTGATGATACAATGCGACGCCCTCAAGGGGGCCCGCGTGGTAATCGACGCCAAGAACTCCGGCACGACCATCCGTCTGATAACCGGGGTCGCCTCGCTACTGCCCTCGACGACCACATTGACTGGCGATGAGAGCCTCGTCAGGAGGCCCATGGGTCCTCTTGTCGATGCATTGACACAGCTGGGGGCCAAGGTCTCGTACCTCAGTCACGTTGGACGCCCACCACTCAGTATCACAGGGCCGATCACCGGCGAGCGCGCAGAAATCCCCGCCAACATCAGCTCACAGTTCGTATCCTCGCTTCTCATAGCATGTTCCCAGAAGAAGGACGATACCCAGATACAGCTGGAGGGAGAGCTACGGTCGAGGCCCTACGTCGACATCACCCTCCAGATGATGGAGGAGTTCGGAGCGCACGCGGAAGAGAACGAGGAGGGATTCTTTGTCGAGGGCCAGCAGCAGCTCTCCCGCGAGAGCTACACCGTACCAGGAGATTACTCGTCAGCGGCGTTTCCGCTTGCTGCAGCTGCGATATCCGGCGGCGACGTCACCGTCAGGAACTTGGACAAGGCCTCGCCGCAGGGTGACAAGGCTTTCCTGGACCACCTCAGATCCTTCGGGACCAAGGTCACTCGGACGGACAGCTCCGTCCGCGTCAAGTCGGCGGACTTGAAGGGGATCGACATCGACGTGCGGAACACGCCAGACCTCTTCCCCATTCTTGCGGTAGTCGGTGCTGTCGCTGATGGCAAGACCGTCCTGAGCGGCGGGGAGAACCTCAGGGAGAAAGAGAGTGACAGGATCGCGACGACGACTCGGTTCCTCCTGGACATGGGTGCGAACATCGTGCCCAAGGAGGACGGGTGCGAGATCGTCGGCGTTCAGAAGCTCCACGGTACGACCGTCAAGACCGAAGGGGACCACAGAATACTAATGGCTGCAGCTGTTGCGTCTTTGGTAGCCTCGTCTGAGACGAGTATAGATGACACGGATTCATTCAACGTTTCATATCCAGGGTTCATCAGGGACCTTCATCAGCTAGGCTGCCGCCTCATGGTGAGAAAATGAACGAGTTCGGAGTGAAGTACAGGATAGGCATCTTCGGGTCCAGCCACGGACCGTGCGTGGGAGCCAAGATCGAGGGCTGTCCAGCAGGTGCTAGGGTCTCCGAATCGGCAATTCAGATAGAGCTCGACAGGAGGAGTCCAGGCAAGGGCCCGGTCACCAGTCCCCGAAGAGAGAGGGACAAGCTGGAGATTCTCTCTGGCATAAGGAAGGGGAAGGCGACGGGTGGCCCGATAGTCGGGATGGTAAGGAATATGGACACCGACTCCTCCGCATACGACGCTTTCCTGAGAGTCCCCAGACCAGGACATGCGGACTACCCCGCGCTGGTCAAGTACGGAGGGCACCACGACCACAGGGGCGGCGGGCAGTTCTCCGGCAGGATGACCGCGGGGCTCGTCATAGGCGGAGCCATAGCCAGGCAAGTGCTCGAGAAGAAGGGCGTCGCATTCCTCGGCCAGACCGTTCAGATAGGATCGATTAGGGTGGAGAAGGACATCCCCTTCAGCATCGCAGAGAAGATCGTGAGGACCAGCCCTGTCGCATGCGCTGACAGGGGCAAGACGGAGGCGATGGTCGACGCGATCGTCAAGGCGCATGAGGCGAAGGACAGTGTCGGAGGAGTCGTGAAGTGCACTGTACTCGGGCTCCCCGTCGGCGTCGGTGAACCGTTCTTCGGATCCGTGGAGAGCATGCTCTCAGCAATGATGTACTCCATCCCTGGAGTGAAAGGAGTCGAATTCGGCTCGGGCTTCAAGGCCGCCTCGATGAGAGGCAGCGCCCACAACGACCCATACGGCGTGCGGAACGGAAGAATCATAACGAAGACGAACAACGCCGGAGGGGTGCTTGGTGGACTTTCCACAGGCATGCCGATCGAATTCAGAGTCGCATTCAAGCCGACTTCTTCGATAGCGCGTCCCCAGATGAGCGTGGATGTCGTGGACAAGAAGCCTGTGGAACTTGAGATCAAAGGCCGACACGACCCGTGCATTGTCCCCAGGGCGGTTCCCGTCGTTGAGAACTCCACGGCTGCCGTAATCCTGGATCTCATGCTTCAGGGGGGGTTCACCTGACAAGAACGGAAATCGAGTCACTCCGAGATGAGATCACGAAGATCGACTCACAGCTCTTGGATCTCGTTGCGAGACGGGCTGATGTGGCGGGGGAGATAGGTCGCATGAAGGCGAAGGACGGCCTCCGGACAAGAGACCCTGCCAGAGAGAAACAGATCAAGGCAGCTTTCGCCCGGAATGCGAGGAGACTCGGAGTCAACGAGAACCTCGCTACCGAACTCGCAGTCCTTCTCATCAACGACGCAGTCAAGATCCAGACCAGGAATGCCGCGAAGAACCTCAGAGGAAGATCGGCCCTCATCGTCGGAGGGTCTGGTCGAATGGGCGCATGGATGTGCAGGTTCCTGTCGGGCAGAGGAGCATCAGTGACCTTATGGGATCCGCGAGGTTCGCTACCAGGATACAGATCGGTCAAGTCAGTTCGCAAGGTGGCCAGCGAATCTGATCTCGTCGTTATCGCGAGCCCGTTGGGCGTTGCAGCCAAGGAACTCAGAGAAGTCCTTCGGTCGTCGCCTCAAGGGACCGTTTTCGACATCTGCAGCGTCAAGGATCACTTGGCCAAAGACATCAAAGCAGCAGCGGGAAGGGGTACCCGCATAACTAGCGTCCACCCGATGTTCGGCCCCGGCGTGGCCTCCCCAAGAGGGCGAAACGTGCTTGTCTGCAAGTGCGGCTGCGCTGGAGCGGATCGGGAGATCGTCGGTTTGTTCTCCTCGGCCGGAGCGAAGGTCACGAAGATTGGAGTGGACGGACACGACGAGCTGATGGCGTATGTGCTCGGCCTCCCGCATCTGTGCACGATCGCATTTGCCAGCACGGCTGAGAAGTCAAGAATCCCATTCGCCGAACTCGCACGGGTGCAAGGGCCTTCCTTCGACCGTCTAGCAAGGAGTGCCATCGAGCTTTCAAAAGAGAGCAGAAGAGTATATCATGACATTCAACTCCTCAACCCCAAATCCAAGGATATGATCTCAGGCATGGAGAAAGCTCTAGCCGAACTCAGGTTCGCGGCTCTTGCCAGGGATCCCGAGGCGTTCAGGACCATCATCGACAGATGTGAGGAATACCTAGAGGTGAGCTGAAATGGCGAAGAAGAAAGCAGCAATACTTGGCTCAAGCGGAATGATCGGCCAGCGATTCGCTCACATGCTGAACGACCACCCATACTTCGATGTCGTCGCTTACTGCGCCTCCGACAGGTCGGAGGGTAAGAAGCTCGCGGACGTATGGAGACTGAGCGATCTGGACACCATCCCGGGGCTTTCGGAAGAGGTCATTCAGGCGACCGCAACCTCTGCGCTGATCAAGGAAGGCGTGGAGGTGGCGTTCAGCGGCCTTCCGTCCGATGTTGCGGGGCCCATCGAAAACGACCTCGCCGAGGCGGGCATAGCAGTATTCTCCAACGCCGCATCACATCGCATGGAACCGGACACTCCTATCCTGATACCGGAGATCAACGCAGAACACCTGGCCTCCGTGGAAGTGCAGAAGAGGAGGCGGAAGAAGGGTGGGTTCATCGTGACGAACGCCAACTGCTCGGTCACTGGGCTCGCCCTTGGCCTGAAGCCATTGGTCGACAAGTTCGGATTCACAGAGATAGATGTCGCCACATATCAGGCGCTCTCGGGCGCTGGCTACCCGGGAGTATCTTCTCTCGACATCACCGGCAACGTCCTGCCATGGATCAAGAACGAGGAGGAGAAGATGGGCCTCGAGGGGAAGAAGATCCTCGGCGCGTGGAAGAACGGCAGGTTCGTGGACAGCCCCGTGAACATCATGGCGTCTTGCGCCAGAGTCCACGTAAGGGATGGACACCTGGAAGCGGTATTCATAAGGGATCGAGCCATCCCGGATGCGAAGACCATCGCGAAGGAACTCAGGAGCTTCAGGGCCAAACCACAGAAGCTGAAACTGCCGAGCGCGCCCGAGCAACCAATCATTGTCATGGATGAGCCGAACCGACCCCAGCCACTGCTCGACTCATACGCGGGAACACCTGATAGGGCCCGCGGTATGGCGACGGTGATAGGCAGGATCCGAGTGACCGAAGGATGCCTCAGATTCTATCTCCTGTCACACAACACGATAAGAGGCGGAGCGGGAGGCTCGGTCTTGAACGCAGAACTGGCATTCAAGGAGGGAGTGATTTGAGCACGACCGAAAAAAGCAAGAAGGGAAAACCCGGCGCGAAGAGCTACGAGGAGATCAGGAAGAAGATCGCCGACGGCGACGCCGTGGTCATGACGGCGGAGGAGTTCAAGCAGTTCGTCAAGTCGAACGGCACGAAGAAAGCCGCCGCAGAAGTCGATGTAGTGACCACAGGCACCTTCGGGGCCATGTGTTCCTCAGGGGCGTACTTCAACTTCGGACACACGGACCCTCCGATAAAGATGCAGAGAGTCTGGATGGACGGAATACAAGCTCACGCAGGCCTGGCGGCAGTGGACGCCTACCTGGGAGCGACCGAGCTGGATGAGACAAACAACATGATGCACGGGGGAGCCCACGTGATAGAGGATCTTGTTAGGGGCAAAGCGGTCCGCCTTAAGGCCACGGCATATGGGACAGACTGCTACCCCAGGAAGGAGATCGACACCTATGTCAGCCTCAGGACGGTCAACCAGGCGGTTCTCCTCAATCTCCGCAACTGCTACCAGAACTACGCCGTGGCTACGAATTCGTCCTCGCGAACACTCTACACGTACATGGGCAAGCTGCTGCCGGAGCTCGGAAACGCCACCTACTCCAGCGCCGGTGAGCTTTCGCCGCTGCTCAACGACCCGTACTACAGGAGCATAGGGATAGGGACGAGGATATTCCTCGGCGGGGGGCAGGGGTTCGTCATCTGGGAGGGAACGCAGTTCAACCCAGGAGTCCCCAGGACCCCGGAAGGAGTCCCGAAAAGGCCTGCTGGGTCGATCGCCGTGATAGGCGACCTCAAGCAGATGTCCCCGGATTTCCTGCGCGGGCTGACCTTCACCAGGTATGGGTCGTCTCTCGGGTTGGGCATCGGCATCCCGATCCCGATTCTCGATGAAGAGATGGCGCGTTCATGCGCGGTCACGAACGACATGATATTCACGGCCGTGTTCGACTACAGCCAACAGAGCAGGTCCAGGACGGTGCTCAAGGAGATCTCATATGCCGCGCTCAGATCTGGCGAGGTCGAGATCAAGGGCAAGATGGTCCCAACATCATCTCTCTCGAGCCTGTACAAAGCTAGGCAGATAGCACAACTCCTGAAGACGCAGATCCTGAAGAAGGAGTTCATGATCGAGAAGCCCGTCCAGAACTTCTCGCTCGAGCGGGTCTTCAAGCCACTAGATGTCAGAACCGAGAAGGAGGCGATGTGAGTGAAGACCAAGGTAGTCCTCAACTTCAATCCGGAGCTTGCGAACCAGCCGATAACTCACAATCTGATCGCCAAACACCACCTGATGGTCAACATCCTCAGGGCGGAGATCGACGAGATCGGCGGGAAGATGGTGCTCGAGCTCTCAGGGAAGGCGGATGACATCAGAAGGGGCATCGACTATCTGAAGCATAACGGCGTCGGAGTCCGCCCCATCAAGGAGGGCGTCAGGCGGGATGACGATGTGTGCACCCACTGCGGGATGTGCGTGTCCATCTGTCCCACGAAGGCCTTGGCCTACGACCCGAAGACGGGGAAGATCACTTTCACCGAGGAGAAGTGCGTCGCATGCGGAGTGTGCATCGACGCGTGTCCGCCGAGAGCGATGGAGATCCTGATATGAGTCTGTTCGTAACGGCAAAGGTCGAGATCCAGGAGACGGCAGCCACAATAGGCGCGGAGAGGGAGCTCATCTCCCTAGCAGTGGACGCCATCAAAGCGGCGCGTCTGGACATCGAGAGACAGATCAGGAAGGACCGCTTCTTCCTGACCACCCTTGAACCCTACGAGCCAGACAAGCACTCGAGCCGCATCGTTCAGAGGATGTGCGAAGCATCCAATGTAGCCGGGGTAGGACCGATGGCAACGGTCGCGGGAACAATAGCGCAAGAGGCTTTGGAGGCAATGGAAGCCGCAGGATGCACCCACGGCTGGGTCGACAATGGGGGAGACATAGCGTTGATCCTGGACGACTCAGCGACACTCGAGGTCTTCTCCGAGCCCGGGAGCGATTCAGCATTCGCCCTGGAGCTCGAGCGTTCAGATAGGCACTTCGGGATCTGCACTAGCAGTGGGAGACTTGGCCACTCAATAAGCTTCGGAAACGCGGACGTCGTGGTTGTCATTGCGCAGGACGCAGTGATTGCAGACGCTCTCGCGACCGCTGTTGGCAACCGGATATCGCTGCCCGAGGATCTGAGGACCTGCTTCGACGGTTTCAAGAGCACTCCGGGCCTGATCGGAGCGCTTGCGATGTGCGACGGCTCTGTGGCGACCCATGGACGCGTGCCCAGAATCGTCGAGGTGGAGCATAACGCGGAGAGACTCACTGTACACACCAGGATGGCATCAAGCAAGTACCTGGGCGCTCAGCAGAAGCGTGCTGAGGTGAGGACATGAAGATACTGAAGTTCGGAGGGACGTGTCTCGCGTCTGAGGACACGCTCCACAGATTGACGAAGGTCGTGAAAGATACAGATGCGGACAAGGTTGTTGTCGTCTCCGCCGCGTCAGGGGTCACCAACTCCATCAAGGAATTCCTGTCCAAGCCCAGGCAAGAGAACGAGATCGATGATTTCCTGCTCAAGATCAAGCTCCGCCATGTCGAGATGCTCCCCAAAAAGGACGGGCAGAAGAGGAAGGAGGCCATCGAGCAGATCGAGGCTAAGGTGACGAAGCTCGAGAGGCTCCTCTATGGCATCACGTACACGGAGGAGTTGACCCCGAGGACGAACGACCTCATCCTCAGCTTCGGCGAGCGGTTGTCGACCATAGTGGTCGCCTCGAGGCTCTCCCACGAGGGCATGGACGCAGTACCCATGGAGACGGATGCCATAGGAATGATAACCAATGAGCAGTATGGGAACGCGATAGCCATCCTCGACAAGTGCGAGAAGAACATGGGTCCGGCGCTGCATGCTGCCGTGAAGAAGGGACAGGTGCCCGTCGTGACTGGGTTCTTCGGAATAACGGATTCAGGACACGTCACGACGGTCGGAAGGAGCGGGACGGACTACTCGGCCGCAGTGGTGGGATACTCCCTAGGCGCAGGACCGATCGAGATCTGGAAGGAGGTCGACGGATTCATGAGCGCGGATCCGAAGCTGGTGAAGGATGCGTTCATGCTCGACACTCTCTCATACGAGGAAGCGGCTGAGCTGGCGTACTTCGGCGCGCAAGTGCTCCATCCAAGGGCGGTTCATCCGGCGAGACTGAAGGGAATCGACATAGTGATCAAGAACCTGTTCAAGCCTGAATCACCGGGCACGGTCATCGGAAAGAGCAAGATGACGAGGAAGGACATCATCAAGAGCGTATCCTATGTGCCCAATGTCGCCACCTTCAAGGTCTATGACACGGGTGCTGGATACAAATCGGGCTTTCTCGCCGATGTCACTGACTGCTTCCACAAAGCGGGCATCAACATATTTTCGGCCGCCACCTCACAGACATGCGTCGCGGTGCTGATAGACGAGAACGACGTCCCTCACGCCAAGAAGGCGTTCAAAGTGCTAATGGGCACGATGGGTGAGAGCTACCACGTGGTCTCCAACATGGCGCTCATCTGTACGGTGGGTGAGGGCTTCGGGCAGACCAAGGGGGTCGCGGCCAGGGTCTTCAACGCCGTCGCGGCGAAAAGCGTCAACGTCGACCTGATATCAGCGGGCGCATCGATGGTCGCCTACCACTTCACGGTTGACAAGAAGGACCTCAAGAACACGGTTCAGGCGATACACGATGAGTTCTGGGGCAAGGAGCTGCACCAGAACACCGCGAACAATCCGGTCTCCTAGGCCACGCGTACAAAGGTCGAGTTGAAAGCCGAATTGCCTCCGTACTTCTGGACGAAGTCGGTCGTGAGGAAGTTCACGTTCTTGCCTCCCGAGAGCTTCGGCCAAAGCACCGAATACGAGACCATCACGCCTCTGGGGACATTGGCAGATATCTCCACCCTCACTGTCCAATCTCCGAACTCGTTGGCAAGCGTGACCGTCCCGCCATTCTCCATCTCCTCGTCCTCTGCGTCCTTCGCGTTGACGTAGACGACCGGCTGGATCTCAAGATGCATCTGATGGTATTGAGATCTCACCAGCAGCCTGTGCACCGGGGATAGGAGCTGGTAAGGGAGCTTCTTCTCCACGTCGACATGCACCGGGAGTCCTCCCAGCCCTTCCGAGATAGCCGCAGACGAGAAGAGCTCGATCTTCTTCGTGGGTGTGGCGTAGACGTTCCTGTTCGGTACCTTCATTCGCAGGAACCCCTTCTTCTTCAGGTCTTCGAAAGTCCCTTCGACCACCTTGCTCTTGGAGATCAGGGTTCTGGCAATCTTCTCGTCCTCCTCGAACAGCTCCCTGGATATTAGGCGCATCGCCCCGGCAAGCGCCCGAAACAAGTCGCTGTTCGACTTGGCCTCCCCCAGGGGCTCGATCGCCTTCTCATTCAATGAAAGATACTGGTGCATGTATGATGTGTGGATGTCGAAGTGCTCGAAGAAACTAGTGGCTGGCAGCACGATGTCCGCATAGTCCGCCGTGTCCGTCATGAACAGGTCATGGACCACCGTGAACACATCATCTCTGGCGAACCCTTTGCGCACCAAAGTCTGGTTCGGCAGGGTGGCCAGCGGGTTGGAGTTGTAGACGAACATCATCTTGATCCTCCCGGACTCGAGGGTCCTGCCGATGTCGACCATGTTGTATTGGAGCTTCTTCCTCGAAGTGAGTGTGGTCCCCTCGAGATAGGCCCTATCGAAGTCGTCGATGTCCGTCGAGTAGAAGAATCCCCTGTTCTCACCTATGAGCGCTGGCAGGATGCCTATCGCGCGTATCATCTCCCCGCCGTTCCTGTGCCTCTGCATCCCGTATCCCATCATGATGCAGTTGGGGCGCAGGGAGACGTAGTCCGCGATGAAGTCCTCCATATCTCTCGTCTTCAGCCCCGTCAACCTCGCCATCGCATTAAGGTCGTACTTTCTGCTTATCTCAACGAGCCTCTCGAACCCCGTCGTGTTGAGCTTGACGAACTCCTCTGGATACAGCCGGTTCTCGATTATGTGATTGATGCAACCCAGCGCCATGGCGGCATCGGACATTGGTTTGATTTGAAGATGGACGCCCAACTCTGCGGTAGCGGTCCTTATCGGGTCGATGACGTATATCTTCGCCCCGCGCTTCTGGGCCTTCTTGATCATGTCGATGCCGTGCGGAGTGCTCCACGCAGGGTTCATCCCCCAGACGACAATCAGCCTGCATTGCTCGATCTCCTCGGGAAGCATCCCCAGGCTCGAGCCCCAGACTATTCCGAGAGCCTTGTCTCCCGCCCTCGAGCAAATGGTGTGTGTGATCCTGGAAGCGCCTATGGCGTTGAAGAACCGGCTGGGGAATTCCCTTTGGATCAAACCCATCGTCCCAGCATAATCGAACTGAAGCACGGAGTCCGTTCCGTACTTCGTTGACCGTTCCCTGATCTGGTCGGCAATGTCCTGGAGCGCTTGGTCCCAAGAAACCCGTTTGAACTTGCCCTTGCCCTTAGGGCCGTCCCTCTTCATCGGATAGAGCACGCGCTGCTTCGAGTAGACGTACTGGCTCAGCCCCTGGGCCTTCGGGCACAGGAATCCCTTTGTGAAGGGCTGCTTGTCGTTAGCCTCGATGGTGTGGAGCTTTCCGTTCCTGACCCGGGTCACGATGGAGCATGTGTCGTAGCAGTCTCTGGGACATGTGTTGAATATGTACAACTCTGGGTCCTCCGGTCGAAGAAGACGGGTGCTCCTCTGCGACTACTGGACTATGTTACGGGGATTTATAAATTACCTGGCCAGGGCATTCATCCCGACAAGGGAACAACAATTGCTCCTCGAGTGGCGCGAGGATGACTTGGTCATTTCCACTTCGAACCCCACTTGTCTCTGGAAAAGAGCTCGTCCAGCTGTTTCCTATTCCTGGTCGAAGGGTTCTGAGCCGGGTATCCGAGCGTCATGCAGATGTGCACCTTCTGGTTGCCGGGTATCCCCAGGATATTCTTGACCATCTCCGGGTCGAAGTCGCCGATCCAGCATGTGCCTAAGCCCAGCTCGACCGCCCTCAAGGATAGGTGGTCCAACGCAATTGCCAGGTCGATCGCATTGTAATCGTCCTCCGCCACTCCCACAAGATACGCGGAGCACTGCCCGACGAAGCTCTGGTTGCCGGAGGCGGGGACGAGGCTGCTCCTCACGGCGTCATCAGTGACGACCACGATATTCCATGCCTGCAGGTTGCTCGAAGACGGAGCCAGTCTCGCTGCGTCAAGAAGCTCTTCCAGAACATCGCGAGGGATATCCTTGCTCTGATATTCTCTGATACTCCGTCTTGCTTTGATCGCGTCCTTGACTTCCACTTCGAACACCTACTTCAACAACTCTCCGATGACCCTGTACTCGCCCCAATATAACATCATGTCCGCCTTGTCGTAGTGCGGATCCTGTCTTGCGGCGACTATCTCCCCTATGAACCACGTATGATCGCCCGCCTCGACCTCCTTCACCTTCACGCATTCGATGTTGACAGGACATTCCGCGATCAATGGCGCGGAAATCTTGGATGCCTTCTCCCTCGTCAGGCCTGATGCCTCGAACTTGTCCACCCGCCTCCCTGACTTCGAGCCGCACACCTCCGTCTCCCTGAGGAGCCTGCGGTCTGGCACATTGATGGCAAAGTCCTTGCTCTCCTTGAAAAGCCGGTGGCTGAACCGCTTCGGCCCGATCCCGACTCCGATGTAGGGCGGCCTGAAGGAGAAAACATGGCACATGGCAAGCGTGATTATGTTGTCTTTCTCGCCGCCGACCGTCCCCAGCACGACGGGAAACCCGGAGAAACAGTCCTCGGCCTCATCTGCAGAGATGCTCTTCTTCATCGACCCACCCATGGGAGCGTAAGTCCTGAAACCCTCAGCTCACTCGCCGACCAGCTTCTTGTACTCGTCCGCGGACATGAGCGCCGACAGCTCGCCCGGATCGCTCATCTCGATGACCGCGATCCACCCTTGGCCGTACGGGTCCTTGTTCAGAAGCTCCGGGGAGTCCACGAGCTTGTCATTTGCCTCCTTGACTGCGCCAGAGACGGGCGCGAAAACCTCAGACACGGTCTTCACCGACTCCACATTGCCCAATATCTCGCCGACTTTCAGATCCTTGCCTATCGTCGGAAGCTCCACGAAGACAATCTCAGTGAGCTCCGCCTGGGCGTGATCCGTGATCCCGATTTGAGCGAGCTTTCCTTCGGCCTTGACCCACTCGTGGTCCTTGGTGTACTTGAGACCTGGAAGAACTACCGACATAACTGGCCTCCCACGACGCGCGGGATGTTGTTATCCGAATTTATAACTTCTCCCTCTGGCCCGAAAGGGAGTAAACCGGTTCGGCAAGGTTCGAGGAGCAAGTCTGCAAATGCATGAAACAGATAGAATTATCTATTGTCAACCTGATGCGCGCGACAAGGTGGCAGATTTGACTGACCAGCAAGCGATGGAATTCCTTGAAGAGCTATGCAATTGCTTCGGACCTTCGGGGTTCGAAAGAGAGCCCGCCATTATTGTCAGGGAGTATGTGTCCCGATTCTCCGACGAGGTCTTCACGGATCGGCTCGGATCGCTCATGTTCAAGAAGAAGGGCACCGCCGACAGCCCGATTGTGCTCCTACCTGGCCACATCGACGAGGTCGGGTTCATAATTTCCTCGATCAACAAGCTCGGATACCTCACGTTCAACCCGCTGGGCGGATGGTTCGACCAGGTGCTCCTCGGGCAGAGGGTCAAGGTCAGGACTGCCAGAGGCATCGTGCCTGGGATAATAGCCGCGAAGCCTCCGCACCTACTGACCGCGGAGGAGAGAACCAAGGTGATCCTGAAGGAGAAGATGTTCATCGACATAGGCGCCTCCAACGAGGACGAGGCGAAGGAGATGGGCGTGAGGGTCGGAAACCCCGTCATTCCTGACTCTTCGTTCTCGACGATGCAGAAGAAAGTGTTCAAGGACGGAAAAAGGAAGGGCGTCGACACTCTGGCCTTCGGGAAAGCCTTCGACGACAGGATCGGCGCTTGGATCGCTGCCGAGACTGTGCGCACGCTGTTCGACAAGAAGATCAAACATCCGAACACGGTTGTCGGCGCAGCGACGACTCAGGAGGAGGTCGGCCTCCGCGGTGCGAGGACGACCGCATGGGTGACGAAGCCCGATGTGTGCATCACGCTCGAAGTTGACATTGCGGGAGATGTGCCCGGGATCGAGGCACACGAGGCGGCAGCCAAGATCGGCATGGGCCCTTCTGTCACCACCTATGACAGCTCGATGATACCCAACCAGGACCTGGTCGAGTTGGTCATCCGGACCGCTGAGAAGAACAAGATACCGTACCAGCTCTCCCAGGTCAAAGGAGGGACCGACGCTGGCGCCATACACATGTCTTACGCCGGTTGCCCGAGCGTAGTCCTCGGAGTGCCAACCAGACACATCCACTCTCACGCCGGCATCATGAGCATCTCGGATGCCGAGAACTGCGTGAAGCTCATCGTGGAACTCGTCAAGAAGCTGGACAAGAAGACCGTCGAGGGTCTGACCAAGGTCTGATGTAAGGTGTTGAAATGGGCGTCTCGCTCGATCCGGGCCTGATAAGGGACTTGATTGAGGCGAAAGCCGCGGTTGCGAGACACGGCATAGTCCTGATCAGATCGATCGAGAACGACCTCGCCCCCGCGATAGTCTCGGAGGCGAGGGACTCGATGGCCGCATCGCCAAGGAAGCTATCGCAGATGACCGAGGGAGAGCTGGACAAGTACTTGCTGAGACTCCGCAAGAAGGCGATGAGGACTTCGGACGATCTCGCGGAACTGTACAAACGCCTACTGTCGCGGCTCGGAACGGACAACATGATCGATCTCCAGAAGGACCTTGAAGGCATCGGACAACTGTACTCCTGGGAGCGCATCGCCAAATCTGTGGAAGAGGTCAACCCAATCCTGACGGAGAGAGGTTTTGGACGAATAGACCTCGGAGATCCGTCTTCCCTGTCTGAGGAGTTCGCAATCGAGCTGCAGCAGAAGTGGCCGGTCGCCTTCGGCAGGTTCTCGAAGCTGGCAAAGGAAGCGTCGGATGAGCTCCAGCGTGAGGATGAGGTCGCAGAGAGACCCCCGAAGGGCAAGAAGCCTTCGAAGCGCGGGTGAGCGGGTGGCGGTCCTGTCAGACAATGACATACTGGGGATGCTGAAGGACGGCAGTCTCAGAATCGACGGGTTTCGCGAAAGCAATCTGACTCCCAACGGCTACGACGTCACGATAGAGGAGATTTGGGTCCCTTCGACCGATCTCCGCAAGAAGGACGGTGTCGTCAATGTGCCGGCCCGATCGTGGTTCGTCATCGGGACGAAGGAGTACCTCGTCCTTCCCGAGACAATCGTAGGCGAGATATGGATCAGGACGACTTGGGTGAGGAAAGGCATATTGTCCTCTTTTGGGAGAATCGATGCTGGGTTCAACGGGAACCTGACCTTTTCAGCGTACAATGCATCTGGAGACGGGGTGGAAGTGAGAATCGGTGACAGGTTTGCGCAGGTGGTCTTCGAGGAGCTGCGCACCCCTCCCGCAAAGGCATACAAGGAACGCTCGGGTAACTACCAGGGACAGAGGGGCATAACACTTCAGCCCAAGCGTGATCAGACGAACTGAAGGTCCAATCCGTAGAAGTTCATGGTTGGGGAGTAGCTCTTGACCTTTCTCCTGGCCAACTCCTTCATCACTCGACTTTCCCCCCTTGCCAGGTTGGCAATCATGTCCAGTCGCTCACCGAGCTTGGAGTCCTCGAGTATCTCGTAGTAGTGCACGACACCGGAAGGCTTCAGCGCTCTTATCGCGTCGGAGATGAAGTCGCTCGCCTGGTGTGGCAGGTTCATGATAATCCTGTCCGCCTTCTCCAGCCCCGCAATCTCCGCCCTCGCATCTCCGAGAATGGGCGTGACCGACGCCACCTTGTTGAGGGCTAGATTCTCTTTCATGAGCGAGATGGCGTCGGGGTTCACATCGATGGCGTAGACTACTTTCGGCTGCCTCGTCTTTGCGATCATGATGGCAAATGGTCCGACGCCAGAAAACATGTCCACGACGACCTCGCCGGGCTTCACCTGATTGGCGACTATGTCCCTCTCCGTCGCGAGCCGGGGCGAGAAGAAGGCCTTGGCGACATCGATCTTGAAGACCATTCCGTACTCCCTGTGGAGGGTTTCGGTCGTCTTCTCTCCTGCGACGACCTTGACGTTCCGCGTCCTGAACTGATCTATCACACCTGCATCCTGGCACACAGTCTTGATCGATTTCTGAGTGGCAATAATCGCCTGTCCTATCTGCTTCGCGAAGGGCGCGACCTCGTCTGCCATCTTGACGACTGCTATGGTTCCGAGGGTATCGTAGGATGAAGGCAGCAGGGGCCGGAGCTCGTCTGGGATGTCGACGAGCACGCGGTAGTCCGTCACCTGCTCCTCGGACTCCTTGAAGTCCGCAGTCTCGATCGGGAGACCGAGGTCTATCCTCTGAGAGATGGGGAAGTAGACGTTCTTCTTGTCGGAGCGTATCTGGAGCTCCTTTCTCAGGATGCCCTTCTCCATCAGCTTCCGACGGATCGGCTCCGCTCTCATCTTCGGAACCACGAGACACAGGGATTCCATCGAGGGAGCAAATCAGACTACTCGATAGATAACTCAATCGGAGACCGCCTTCGAGAGAAGACTACATTACTCGGATGCCCAATCAAGGGATGATGGCGCTAGCTGAGGGCAGGCTGGTGTTTGTGGGCCTGGGCCTGCACGACGAGCGGAGCATCACGCTTCGAGGGATGGATGCGATACGGCAGGCCGACGTGGTCTTCGCGGAATCGTACACCTCCATCCTTTCGGAGGGGTCTCTCTCCCGACTCGAATCTGCCACTGGCAAGAAGATCCAGTTGCTGGACAGGACGGCCGTCGAGGATGGGAAGACGATACTCGATGCATGCAAATCCAGCAGGGTCGTGCTCCTTGTCGTGGGAGACCCAATGATGGCTACGACCCATGTCGATCTACGCCTACGGGCCGAGATGCAATCCGTCAGCACTGAGGTCGTCCACGGGGTTTCCGTGCTGACGGCCGTGCCCGGGTCGCTCGGCCTCCAACACTACAAGTTCGGCAGGACGACATCCCTGCCATTCCCCCAAGAGGGATATTCGCCAACGAGTCCATACGACACCATCGCGGAGAACCTCTCGCGCGGACTGCACACACTCGTACTGCTTGACATAGATGCCGAGAACTCGAAGTACATGACTGCGAACGAGGGCCTGCACTTACTTCAGGACATGGAACGCAGGACCTCCAAGCTCATCATCACAGAAGCGACCTTGGTCTGTGTGGTTGCGCGCGCAGGGTCACCAGAGGCATGTGTGAGGGCCGGACGAATCTCGGGCCTTGTGAACATGGACTTCGGGCCAACTCCGCACTCGATTGTCATCCCCGGTCGCCTTCACTTCATGGAGGAAGAAGCACTTAGAACGCTGGCTGACCACAACGCTGCACTTTCACCAGAGAAAGAATGAGGACCGGACGGAGAACCTCCAAACGCTCCATCCGTCCGGTGAAGGCTAAGGCTAGACTCTAGAGAGCTTTGATCTCCTGTTTCACCTCGATTCCCTTGGGAGCTAGTCGATCGACGAACTTCTTCGCCGGAAGCTGTTCGGGCACGATGAGCCCCTTTTCCTTCACATCGCCTGCCAGGAAGAGCTCAGCGCCGACAGCGCCTCCCACGCCCACCAGATAGCCCGTGGCGTTGCTTCGGCATATGTCCCAGGCCTTCTCGTGAGACATGGTCATCCAGATCTTGACCATGGTCCTCTTGCCGTTCTTGATCCCGATGACCTCGACCACCAGTCCGGCGTATCCCTTGACCTTGCCAGCCAGCTCGACGGGTCTAGGCATGAGCGCAACGACCACATCTATCGGCCTCACCTTGACGCCCTTGACATC
>MGVW01000035.1:208688-220853 GCA_001800675.1 Euryarchaeota archaeon RBG_13_57_23
AGAGCGTGAAGAAGTTGTATCCCTCAGCCACGCCGCAGTCGCCGTCGCGCACGTACGCCTCTTCTGGCGCATCCAACTGGTCCGCTCCATATCTCGCGAACACATCTGATATACCCGGATCAGCTCCGCACGCGGTGATGGCGGTGATCCCGCTGCTCTTGACCATCTTCTGCTGCTCCCGGAACTCGTCCATGGAGTTGCCGGAAAGACTGAAGTCCATGTAATTGGTCTTCGTCTCGCACGCCATTTTCAGCACGTTCTTCAAAAGCCCCCACGAGACCGAGCTGATCACAAGATCCTTTCCCTTGAGCAGCTTCTTGAGCTCCGCGGGTTTGGTCACGTCCACTTTCTTGACTGATATCTTGGGGTTCTTCACGCGTTTGGCCATGGCCTCCGCGGCATCCGTCACGGCATCCGCAAGAATCAGTTCATCTATTTTCGGGTTTGTGGCCAGTAGCTCAGAGCATACCAGACCAGTTATTCCGCATCCTAGCTGTACAACTTTCGTTCTTTCGCCCTCGTGTTATGAGATCGCCCCTTTGGGCGAGGATGCTGATGGTGATAGGGGGTGCATTAACCTGTGCATGGAGTGCAGCGACCCCCCACTTCGGCATCCAGCGTTAGGCCTTCGTACACACCAGGAGGCTCAGCCGAATCCTGTCCGCTAATGAAGCATCAGAATACGCTCCCCAGAACAGCTTCGCCGATGGCATGACGCCCTCGAGCCGAGACAGCACTTCTGATATCTCCTTGTCCCACGGGTCAGCCGAGGAGAAGATGGCGATGGCCGCGGCAGCGTTGATCAATGGGAAATCAAACCAAGGAGAGGTGACGGCCTCATGGACAACCCTTTCGACCCTCTCGTCGCCCCTGCCAAGCCCAAGCCCGAATCGCGCATAGGTCGAATCGCCTATCCCCTGCCTGAAGCCCGGGACATCGTCTCTCGTCATGGTCGCCGACAAATCGATCACTGGGCGCATCATTATCCCGTTCAGCAGACCGAACGCTCTCGAAAGAGGTATGTTCGAGCCGAGTGACGACAGCTTGTCATTGTCGAACTCCACGCAGAGGGACGAAATCGACAGGATCTCATGAAGGGCTCTGGAGGCGACCTCCCTTCTGCGTATGCTCTCGGCCGAGAATGGAGTGGCAGCCAACACGATGCCCGTCGTGCCCTTCACACGCGCAATCGACGAGAGCATCTTCGCTCCGAGGCTGCCGGAGGTACCGCCGAGCCCGCACATCATGAACGCCACCTCAGTGTTGTTGAACATGTCAGGGAGTTCGTGGCCCACGATTGAAGGGAGCCTTATCATGATGTCCGGATCTGCATCGGAGATCCCGATCAGCCTGTCCTGTCCAACAAGCACCTTCCTCTCAGCATGTGAGCGCGCCAAGTCGGCTGCCGAGCTGGAGATGGCGACCGCGGGGAACGGCGCCCCCTCGATGATGTTGCAGCCGGCGCTGCCGATTCCGAACAACTTGGCCCTGACTATCGGACTGTCAGGTGACTGCGAGAATCTCACTCTGTAGTTTGGCATCCCATCACATTGATTAGCGTGCCTCGTATTCAACCTTTCACGCATGAGCGCCACGCAGTGTTCGTGTGGAACACCCAAGCGACTCCATCATGACTCTTAAGTAAGATGAAACACATGCGTCAGCCAGGGTATGCTGGCAACCCCGACCGCTCAAGTACGGTGCCGATAGGATGCTAGATCTGCAGACTGGCTTTCTCATAGAAATGGCCATTGTTATCGCAGTGGCGGCCGTTATAGTCATACTCTTCAACCGTTTCAGACAGCCACTGATACTTGGATACCTGGTCGCGGGCATGGTCGTAGGACCCTTTGTCATAGGGGCCGAGTTCACCGCGGGAACTGACGCAAGCGGCGACCCCATCATCGTTTCCGCTGAACCGATAATCCAGATGCTGGCGCGACTGGGAATAGTGCTGTTGACCTTCTCAATCGGCCTTGAGTTCAGCTTCAAGCAGCTGCGGAAGATAGGCATCACAATCATCGCTGCAGCCTCGGTAGAAATCATTCTGATGATAGGCATTGGATACCAGCTGGGGCTTGCTCTAGGCTGGGGAGTCCTGGAATCCGGCCTCCTGGGGGCGATGCTGTCCATCTCATCCACTATGATCATCGTGAGATCCCTCAAAGAGAGCGGTGGTCTGGACAACGAGAAGGCACGTTTGGTCGTGGGCCTCCTCGTGGTGGAGGACTTCGCTGCAGTGATGATACTCGCAATGGTCTCGGGGTTCGTCACCGAGGGAGCCATCACGACATCCCAGATAACCGAACTGCTGATCAAGATGGGACTCTTTCTCGCTGCATCGATCGTTGTCGGACTGGCAGTTGTGCCAAGGTTGGTGGACTACGTCGGAAGGCAACGCTCCACTGAACTTCTGGTGCTGACCGTCATCGGCCTCTGCTTCTCTATGGCCGTCTTCGCCAGGTGGATCGGGATCTCGGAGGCGATCGGAGCGTTCGTGATGGGAGTGATCGTCTCTGAATCGAAGTTCCTGGGGGACGTCGTGAGAAGGGTGGAGCCGATTCGGGACCTCTTCGGGGCCATATTCTTCATCACAGTTGGAATGCTGGTCGAACTGAGCCTGTTCTTCGAGCCCAAGTTCCTGATAGGCGCACTCATAATCACCGCGGTGTTCGTGCTGTCAAAGATGTTTTCGTGCACACTCTCTACGTTCATGTTCGGATTTGGTGCCAGGAGCTCTCTTGGCGCAGGACTGAGCATGGTGTCGATCGGTGAGTTCTCCCTCATGATAGCTGCGGTCGCTATCGGATCAAATGCAATAGACCCAAGCCTGTCCATGTACGAGACCATCGTCCTGGTTACAACACTGTCAGCGCTGATCGTGCCCTACAGCGTGAAATACTCTGACAGATTGACGAGAGCTGTCGAGACGAGGACCCCGAGATCGTTCGTCATCATGGCATCCTACCTAAACCTGCTCGTAAGGAACGTCAGGAGCAGATCAAAAACGTCTCGCAGACTGTCAAACGAAATGAGGGACAGTATAACCCGGCTGTTCATCTACATCATCGTAATGGCTACCACTCTCATCGTCGCAGCAAATGCGGCCCCCATGCTTCCGGACCTCGCTGAGAGCATGAACATAAACGAGGATCTGCTGCTGTTTGCGCTCGTCACGGGTGCTCTGGTGGTCGTAGCTGCAACCATGTACGGCGTCTGGAGCAGGTCGATCAGACTCATCGAGATATCCACGAGCGAGGCCATGCTCAGCACGAAGTCCGCGGAGAACATCGGCTACCATGACACCGCGAAGGCGCTGAAGTGGGTCTTCCTGGCGATATACACGGTGATCGGATTCATCATCGTCTCACCGATGGTCCAGTCAATCATCCAGCAGGGGATAGTCTTCGCGCTGTTGGCCATCACCGCCGTCGCAGTCGCCGGCGTCGCGATGTGGAGGTCGGTGAAGACGATCGACAAGAAACTAGAGGAGACGTTCAAACGCAGGGCTTTCGCATCGATGGACACATCGTCCGACCTCGCGGAGATCGAGGAGATCATCGCTGCGCTGGAGCGTGGCAGTAGGTGAGACTAGTCCACATTTCGGATACGCACCTCGGATTCAGTGCGTATTCGAAGCTTGACCAACATGAGGGTATCAACCAGAGGGAGCTGGACATATATCGGGCATTCCAGCAGGCCATTGACATCGCGATATCACTCAAACCCGATTTCGTGGTGCACTCCGGGGACCTCTTCGATTCCGTGAGGCCCGGGAACAGAGCGATTGATTTCGCCCTGAAGCAGCTGATAAGGCTCTCGCAGGAAGGCATAGAGACGATCCTGATTTCTGGGAACCACTCGACGCCAAGGTTGAGAGAGACAGGGAGCATCTTCCGCATCTTCGAGCACCTTGAGCACATACATCCGGTGCACGAACCAGGAATCGCGAGGGTCAAGATCGGCAAGGCGAACGTCGTCGCCATACCGCACTCCGTCAACCCTTCCATTGCGGAACTGGCCATGAAGGCAGCGCCCTCAGAAGACTGTGAGTTCAACGTGCTAGTGATCCATGCAGGAATACTGGGCTCGGACATCTACAAGATGGATGAGTTCAACGAGCAGGCTATTCCTGTCAGCGCGCTTGACAAAGGCTGGGACTACGTTGCTCTGGGTCACTTTCACCAGCATCACGACGTCGCTGACCATGCATACTATTCGGGGTCGACCGAGCGACTCGGATTCGGAGAGGCCGACCAGAAGAAGGGCGTTGTCGAAGTGGACCTCTCCTCTCACACCGTTCGGTTCCACGAGATCAAGACACGCGAAATGGTCAATCTGCCCGCGCTGGACGCAGAAGGACTTGCTTCCTCGGAGATACTCGGAGAAGCGCGGAGGAAATTGAGCGGTGCTGGAATCGACGACAAGATAGTGAGGATGGTCGTAACGAACGTCGCTTCGGACGCCTATCGATCCCTCGACGTCCATGCCATCAGACAGCTCGGCTCGAGCGCCCTTCACTTCGAGCTGAGAGTCGACAGGCAGGAGGACGACGACCAGGTGACGGCCGGGGAGGCGCAGATCGGCCTGCTGGCGGATGAGTTCAGGAAGTTCGTCTCGAGATTGGACTACCCAGACGCGAAGAAGGCGCGCCTGCTCGAGCTCGGCATGCCCTACCTGGAGCGTGACCAGGAATGAGGATCAACTATCTGGAGCTGCGCAACTACAGACGGTTCAAGCAGCTCAAGCTCCAGTTCCCCGACGGGATCGTCGGAGTCCTCGGATTGAACGGGGTGGGCAAGACTACTCTGATCGAGGGGGTGGCCTGGGCGCTGTTCGGGAACGTCGAGGAGGTTGTGAGGACCTCAAGAGAGAGCGTGCGCAGGGCAGGCGCGGGCACGAACGAGAATTGCGTCGCAATCCTCGAGTTCCAGCTAGGGGATTCGGAATTCAGAATCGAGAGGGAGATGGGGGGAAAGAGCCTCTCCATGAAGGCCGAGCTGAGGTCGAAGGGGAAGGTCCTGGCAACGGGCGACAAGGACGTCAGACGCGCCGTTGAGAAGCTCATCGGGATGGACCACAAATCGTTCTTCACTTCCGTATTCGCCCGGCAGAAGGAACTGAACGCGCTCCAGAACGTCGCACCTGGGGAGCGCAAGAAGGTCGTCCTCAGGATGCTCAGGATCGATGCGGTAGACGACGTTCTCACGGAAATCCGCGCGGACCGCAAGGACACTCTGGCCAGAGTCGCCGGAGCCGAGAAGACTCTGCTGACGGAGGACGGCCGCGACAAGGAGAAGGTGCTCGAGGAGAAGTTGCCGGAGTTGATTCAGATCGCCGACTCAGCCTCGAAGGAACTCGAGGCCGCGGAGAGGAACGAGAAGGACGCGATCTCGAAGGTCCAGGCAGCCCAGATGCATAGGGACGAGCTGAGCAAGGACGTGGATGCGTTCAACGCAGCCGCGTCGGACCTCAAGGCGAAGAAAGGATCTGTGATCGACCTCCAGAGACGAGTGAAGACCCTGGAAGCCAAGCTTGCAGAGGCGAGAAAAAGGCTCGAGCAACTGCCAAAGCTCGAGAAGGACGAGCTTAGGTGGAAGGAGATCAGTGAGAGGAAGGAACTCCTCGACAAGGAGAAGGTGAAGTTCGAACGCATCCGGATGATCGCGAGCGAGATAGCCGCCGAGGAGCGAGAACAAGCAAGACGGAGTGACGAGCTGGCGAAATCGAGGACCGGACTCGTAAGCGTGGGCGAACTCGCGGCGAAGATCTCGGAAACGGAGCGGTCTTCAGATGAATGCCAGGCTACGAGATCTCAGATGTCGAGCGAGCTGGGCGCCTTGAGGAACAAGGTGGCGGAACGAAAGGAATCGATGGACAAGGACCGGAAGAAACTCGATGAGATCATGGCCGCAGGCAAGGAAGGCACTTGCCCGACCTGCGAACGCACGCTTCACGACGCCTATGAGCTGCTGATACAGAAGCTCAGGGACGGAACAGCGGAAGGGGAGAAGGCAATCGCTGAGCACGAGAGCCGGGCCGCGGCTCTCGACGCCGAGCTCAAGGCCCTTGGCAAAAAGGAGGAAGCTCTGAGGAAGAGACGTCAGACCCTCGACCAGCAGTTGATCAAATCGAAGCAGCTCGAGACCTCGATCGAAGCCATGGAGACAGAGCTGTCCAGGCTACGCGATAAGACGGCGGGGAGGAAGGCCGAGCGCGAAGGCCTGGGCCAATCCACGTTCTCGGAGGACGAACATCAAGGCGTTCTGAAAGAGCATGCTAGCCTTAAGCGGGCGCATGACGAGTTCCTCGAACTCCGCAGTCTGAAGGCGCAAGCAGACGGCTACCACAAAGAGACGGATGACTTGCGCGAGTCCGTCAGAAGAGGGCAGGCCGAGGAGGAACAGTACGAAGCGATAGTCAAGTCCCTTGAACCGAAGAAGGCGCTTTATGATTCTACAATAAAAGACCTTGACCTAAAAATGGACCAATTGTCGAAGGCCAAGGACACCGTGAGGCGATTCTCCTCCGCGCGCGAGCGGGCGCAAGGAGAACTCGATCGGTCGAGGAAGGAACTGGTCGAGATCGCTAGGGTGAAGAAGACCATCGAGGAGGACAGGAAGCGCGCTGACGAGTTCTCCCTGCTGGAGGACGTAGTGTCGAGCTTCAAGGACCACCTCATCGCCAGAGTCGCTCCGACTCTGTCGGAGCTCACATCGAGGGGGCTGGAGGCGATGACGGAGGGCAAGTACACCAAGGTCGAGCTGGACGAAGACTACGAGATGCGCATCGACGATCAAGGGCAGCTCTACCCGATCAACCGGTTCTCCGGTGGGGAGGCCGACCTGGCGAACCTCAGTCTGCGCCTTGCGATATCGAGGATAATTGCGGACCGCACTGGGGCCGCCCCGATGAACCTGCTCATACTGGACGAGATCTTCGGCTCCCAGGACCCGAACAGGAAGAGGAGCGTCATGTCGGCGCTCTCCAGGTTGTCGAGCCAGTTCCGCCAGATATTCCTGATAACTCACATCGAGGACGTGAAGGACTCGATGAACTATGTGATCAAAGTGGAAGAGCAAGAGGATGGGACGAGCAGGGCGGAGCTCATGGCCTAAGTGCCGAACTCCCCGAGCTTCTTCTGATCCTGTATGTCTACATCCTTGGCCTCGTGAGCTATCGACAGAAGATCCATCATCTGGAAGGCGTTCTTGACGGCCTTCGCCCTGCCGTGGTTGTTGAAGTAGATCCTCGCGGTGGTGCTGTTCGCCACTACTTCCTGAAGCCGCGGTTTCCAGACCTCAAGCTGGTCGAGCGTGTACAGGAAATCGTATCTGTTGATCCTGTAATCGTCGTCGGCTTCGTCCTTGTACCAGATGTCGTAGTTGCGGCCGTGGAAGCGGATGTACGCATGTTTCGCCGTGAGCGACCGCGTCATTGGGAACCCGGGGCCGTCGACTATCACATTCGCCACACCGAATTCCTGGAGCGTCTCGAGGGCGTCGGCTGCGAGCTCGTTGTGCTTCTCGTTCAGCCAGCTCCGGTGCCTGAACTCGACTGCGTAGTCGTACACATCCGTGTGAAGCATCTGGAACAGGGTACGGAGCTTGCCCAGCGACTCCCGTCCCTCGAGCTTGAAGTAGGGGGAGAGTTGCACGAGAACGCTCCCCAGCAAACCCTCGTCCGCAAGCGGCCTCACGCAGATGTCTTCGAAGCTCGAGGCCTGGGCCGCAGCCTTCTCCCCCTCCGCCTTTAGGATCGATTCGTGGGTCACCAGCTGAGGCAACTTGACCGAGAACTGAAAGCCGGGCTTCTGCTTCCCCCGTTCGATCCACGACTTCACCATGAACTCGTTGGGAACCCTGTAGAAGGTCGAGTTGATCTCAACGGTGGGGAAGAAGCGCGAGTAGTACCCTAGCCACTCACCCTTCTTCTTCGCGAGCTCGCTGGGGTAGAACCTGTCCACCCAGTCGTCATAGGACCACCCAGAGCAGCCTATCAGCGCTGCCATCGTCAATTCGGATAGTGTGTGGCTATAAAAATGTTGGGCGGGGGAGCTGGGAAGTCGGTCAGCAACCCAGCTTGAGCATCTCCGCATCTCTACCGAACGGCACGTGCCGCAGGGACTGAGCGTACCTGTTCAGCACGCTTATAGCGGTCTCGGAAATCCACTGGTCTTTGTCCGGATGAGGGCGCTCGGACTGAACCCACAGACCGTCCGCAGAACGCGACCCGAGCAACCATCTTATTGGCTTCTCCATTCTCGGATCATCACATCCATAGCCGAGCCAGGTCAACAGGTCAAGGACGCACAGGCCGCTTCCGAAATAGGACGGGTGCCTGAGCTTTGTCCAAGTAGAGGCGGACCTCAGGAAGGCAGTGTGGTTGTTCTTCTTGAAGAAGTAATTGAGCACGAAGTCGGCCCCGCGAGCTACCTCCTTGCTGTCAGCCAACTTGAAGCTCTGGCCGAGTCCCCGCACAACCATCATCGTGGTCCAGACGCAACTCGGAATGTCCCTGAAATCGTCTGGATCGTACCCTGCCAGGTCCCCCTTCTCGAGAAGGCTCATGAAATCCATCATTCTCATATTCCTGTACTGTGGGAGGTATCTTATGTCTTCGAGATACGGGATTATCCAGCCGCCGTCCGCACGCTGCGTTTTGAAGAGCCATCTCACCATCTTCTGCACTCTGTCGTCGTACTCCATCCCGAATCTGACAAGCGATCTCATCGCGAGACCGTTGTAATGAGGAAGAGGGAACAAGTTCGTCGTGGGTCCTGGGATGTATCCAGCCTTGCTCTGCCAGCTCAGTATCTTCTCAAGCGCCGTTCTGACGTTCCCGTCGTCCGGAGTCACCATGTAGTCTGCGAGGTCGTGCAGGTTCCTCAGCATCGTCGTGTAGGTCCAGCCTACAGGTGGGCCTGGACCTCGTTCTTCTGCCAGGCGCCTCTGCTTCGCGATGGGCCAAGTCCCGTCCTCCCTCAGAGTGGCAAGGAGCTTGACTCGAGGCGGGTAGCGCTTGATTTCCTCGAGAGCTTGCATCACCAAGGCATCGTCGTTGGTCATGCCCATGATGTCCGTCAGCAGGAAGTACCTGATAGGCGATTTCGAGATCTGGAATAGCTTCCTCGAGCTCTCCTCAACGACCCGCTCCAACTCCGCCGCAAGCATCGTACGACAGCCCCTTATGCGATATCCTGCGTATAGCCTTTTTACAGTGCGTTTTGGAGCCTATTGATGAAGTGCAGATATCGTCTCAGGATCGAGCTGCCAGACAAGTAGAAAGAGATATATGGGGGGAACACCTAGTCATCATCGCCTGGAAGACTATGCTGCTGATTCTACGTGATGCAGTGTTCCGACACCAGGCGACAGTGCGTCGAACAATGGGTCCCTCTACGAATCCACGGTGAGACACCGGAGCATGTATAGGGGACAACGCGACGCTCAACACAACCCCCAGGAGGGTCAGAGCGGCGAGAGTGCCTTGGCATCCTATGAACCGCGCTGTTACACCTGGGGGACAACATTCTCATCCTCTCTTCCGTCTGGCCTGGGCCACAATCCTCCTGAGCCAGGCTTCGGCTTCCGAGTATGTTGAGAAGGCCCTCTCTCTTTCTCGGAATGCCTTCGTATGTCTTACTGTCCGATGAGAGCGGCCTCTTCGATCCGCGTGGTGGAGCAGCTCGTGGTACATCACGAACTCGAGAACGTATCTGGGAACGCTCTCGGAGTCAAGTGCACGGTTTACCGCGAGAAGGTCCAGCTGTTCGAAGTAGTAGCCTAGCCGTCGCCGAGGGGATTCGCTCGTCCACGAGAGCGCAGGCGCCTTCAATCCTCCGGAGAAGTATGTTGAGTTCACGTAATCGAAGACCGTCTGCAGATCCCGATGTTTTCCCATAGGCTCCATTGATAGCGTCTTCGCCCTGGCCAGGTATTTCGGACCGGCTTCTCGCCATAGCTCGGGCGACCGCACGTATTCGATGTATGGCGAAGCTCGACCATCAGGGCACCTCAGGGCAGATGCCCTTGACAGCAGATGCCAGACGAGTGAATCGATGACTTCCTCGGGCGCAGACTCGAGGTAGTCACTCACCTTGAACTCCCATTGAGAGCCGTCGTACCTCCAAGTGTGCTTCAGCTCAGAATAAGGGAAGAACCTGGCATTCACTGGATCCATCCCGAGCTCCGTGGCGATGCGCTGGAAGCTGTGATGCAGACTCACGGATTTTGTATGGCTTAATGTCTTTATATCGTTCGCTACCAATCCCCGGAGGCCGATGTACAAGTCCCAGAATTCAGTCAAAACATTCGCTCTAGCTACATTGCTGATGCTGGTTGTCTGCCTCGTGCCAGCGAAGACCTCCGCATCTTCTCAGCCATCCGTCGACGAGGTGCTCGGCAGCGTTGACGGGAATCGTATCATGGGGACGATAGCTGAGCTGGAGTCGTTCGGCACACGGGCGTTCTACCTGAACCAGTCGGATGAAGCGGCGACCTATATTTTCGAGAGATTCTCTGAGTTAGACCTCGAAGTGGAGTACCAGGAGTTCGTCGCGGGAACGCATCCTTCCAGAAACGTCGTCGCCACTCAGAAGGGCTCACTGGATTCTAGCATACAATTCCTAATAGGAGCGCACTATGACTCCGAGAACAGCATGGCGTCAACTCTCGAGCTTGGGGAGAACCTGTCGGCGCCGGGAGCTGATGATGACGCGTCGGGAGTCGCTACCACAATCGAAATCGCCACGGTACTTCATGCGTTCAGGCTCAACTACACGATCAAGTATGCGGCTTTCGGCGCGGAGGAGGCCGGCTACGATAGGAGCGGGGGTCTGAGGGGAAGTCGCCACTTTGTGGAGCTGGAGAGGGCCAGGAGCGCCTCGTACGAGGGAACTGCGATCCTAGACATGATAGGGTACAAGGGCAGCTCCGACAATCATGCCGTCGTTCTCATCAATGAATACAACAAGCTTGCGAATGCGGTGCTCGCGGCCGTCCCTGCGCACGAACTGAACATCACTCTCGGGATGGTCATCGACTCCTCTATTGCGTACAGCGACCACTATCCCTTCTGGGTTGCTGGGTACCCAAGCATGCTTGTATGCGAGGCAATAACAGACGCGGGATTGCCCTATGAATTCAATCCTAACTACCACACACAAGATGACACGATTGACCAACTGTCCATGGAACAGATGATAGAGGTCTCCAAGGCACTTCTAGGAGGCATGCTCACCCTGAATGGCCTTGCGTCGAACGAGAATGGCATCAGTGTCATAACAGTACTAGTCGTGGTTGTCCTGTGTATGGCAGTCGCCGTAGCGGTCATCATCTACATCTCAAAGGTGAAGAAATGAACGAAACCAGTGAGCACGCTGAAAGAGGTCAAGACAGGAAGTATCCGAATGCACCAAGGGTCGGAGTCGGTGGAGTCGTCATAAAGGAAGGCAAGATCCTGATGATAAGGAGGGCTTTCGAACCGGGAGCTGGCAAATGGAGCATTCCGGGCGGGATGGTTGAGATCGGGGAGAGGCTATCCGAAGCATGCGCGCGCGAGGTCGAGGAGGAGACGGGCCTCGAGGTCGAGGTACTGGAGCTGATCAACGTATTCGACATGATAGACAAGGACGACCAAGGCAGGATCCAGTACCACTATGTGCTCGTCGATTTCTTGGCAAAGCCCGCGGGGGGCTCTGAGAAGATGAGCGCGGAGGCCACCGAGATGAAATGGGTGACCCATCAAGAGGCGAAGGCGATGGACATGACCAAGACTGCGCGGAAGGCGATCGAGGAGCTGTTCGGAAGTTCAGTCCCCTAGTCAAGGCCCGGGATCGGCGGTCTGGGCTGCCCAGACTGCGGTATTTGCAGTTGCGGCCTGTCGCCTCTGGCAGTCTTCAGGACGAGGACGGGAGCATCGACCGAACGAATGATCCTGTCATAGATCGCACCGAACATCGTCCTCTCTAGCGCGGACTGCGGTCCCGAGCCCATGACGAGTATGTCGCACCCCTTCGACTGTTCAATGACCGTGTTCACGAGAGATCGCGAATGGATGTACTTGAGCTCGTGAGGGACTTTGACACGATCGCACATCTTGCTGAGCCGTTCTGCGTTCCCGCGCACTAGCTGTATCGTCCTGTCATCGGTGATGACGGACAGT
>MGVW01000036.1:0-12458 GCA_001800675.1 Euryarchaeota archaeon RBG_13_57_23
GGCTGTGGAGGAGCGGCCTCCTCTGTAACAGACCCTGCGACCTGCGCATCTCCGATGGCGGATACTAGAATAGCTGACATCAGGAGAAAGCAGAGCAGTACGGATTCCAACGTTACGCGATGAAGCAGCAAATGGATCATCCTTCGAGATGCACTGTGAACGTTCAATGGCATAAACGATGTATGTAAGACTGCGATAAATGGCTTTCCCTTTGGCCTGCGGGAAGATGAATCAGCCACCGCTGACCGGAGGGAGAAAAGACACCTCGTCTCCGTCCCTCAAGAGGCGCGCTGGGGCCCCGTACTCTTTGTTCACAGACAGAATCAGGTGATCCTTGTATCTCCCTATCTGGGGAAATCTCCGTATGTAATCCTCAAGGAGCATGCCGACGGTTGTGCCATCCTTGAACTCGAGAATCTCCTCCTTCGAGCCCACAATATCCCTCACCGCCGCGTAGAGCTTCACTCTGATTCTCACGTTTTTGACCCTCTGAGGTGCAGTATCCGCAAAGCGATGATGCTCTATTTATAGCCGAATCATCGCGAATCTGCATTTCGAGTAGGTTGGAATGCCTGTTCGCAGAGGGACTGCAGATCCGGTCCAACGGAAGGCCAACCAACGAGGTTCCGTTCAAGTGGAGCCACTGGAACAAGCAATGCATGGGAGGACACTAGTACGAGTCAGACCTGCTGGAACGTCCATATGATAACAAATCTGATAATAAACATGATATGAATATCAACGGATGCACTAGAACTGATGGTGAATTTTGTTATCAGGTCGTGTCAGAAAACATCTTTATCCGATGTAGCTCGATAGCGAATACACGCGATAGCAAGGCTTTTCACCTCAGAACGTGGACACAGGGGTGGAAGGACGTTGGGGGGTCACCTTCGGCCAATCCGGAGTCAGGACTATCTCCGATGCGGTGAGCCTTGAGCTATGTCGTGACTCAGGAAGCAGGTTAGCAATCATAACGGGGGAGTAATGTAGGCCATGACAGGTCACTCAAGAGGGAATACTGTCGCGCTCAATAATAGGAGCTCTTCAAATTCACATGGGTGGGCGCTCGAACCACAGATAACTGCGAACGCGAAGGTGGTACTGGAGCGCAGATACCTCAAGAAGGACGAGAACGGGAAGATCGTCGAGACGTCCAGGGGACTTTTCGAGAGGGTCGCTAAGGCGATCGCTTCTGCCGAGCGGAACTATGGCAAGAGCGACAGCGAGGTCGAGAGGACCGCGGAGCGCTTCTACGAAATGATGGCTCGACTCGAGTTCATGCCAAACAGCCCGACTCTGATGAACGCGGGCAAAGAGCTTGGCCAGCTGTCAGCGTGCTTCGTGTTGCCGATAGGAGACTCCATGGAGGAGATCTTTGACGCCATCAAGTACACGGCTCTCATTCACAAGTGCCTCGTCCCGGAAACCCTCGTGATGACGGATTGCGGGTGCAGGAAGCTAGGTTCGATATCCTCGGGGCAGTGGATAGAGACGCACGAAGGGATGGACCTAGTTGACTCCCGGCACGATAACGGTGTTCAGGACGTGTTCTCCGTCGAGACCGAGGAAGGCAACAGGATCGTCGGGACCGCGCTCCACAGACTGATGACGAGGAGCGCGACAGGCGAGCTGTCCTGGAAGACGATAGGCCAACTCAGGCCCGGGGACAAGTTGGTGATGAAGCTCGGCGGGTGGCTGGGAGGCGAGAACAGGAGCGTCCCAGAGCAACTCTACATGTTCGCGGAGTCAGGAGTCGACGATGGCCTGATCGGTGTGGACGAGAAATCATTGTGCTCGTACCTGAGGAGAGTCTTCACCGAGAACGGCTGGATATCCCCTGCCGGGGTCGTGTGTGTAGAGGTCGGCTCCGAAAGACTTGCTGCGGAGCTGCAGTCGATACTGTTCTACCTTGGGATACCGTCGAATCGCGAGGCCTTGAGGCTGACGCTGAGCACGAGGTCCGCCTTCATGACTTTCAAGGAAAAGGTTGGTTTCGATTCCCTCGTCCTCTCCAAGAGGCTCGCGGAATCGGAGACGGACGTCATGGTCGAGGAGCTGGAAGCGACCGGGCAGCTTCATGAGGAGCCCGACGACGAAGGCCACTACTATGTGGCCGTGCGCGAGGTCGTCTCCGCTGGCAGGCGCGAAGTCGTCGACCTGACCATCCCTGGAAAGCACGCGTACTTGGCGAACGGGTTCGTGTCGCACAACAGCGGAGGAGGCACGGGATTCAGCTTCTCAAGGCTGCGCCCAGCGAACGACATGGTGAAGAGCACCGCCGGTGTCTCGAGCGGCCCCATCTCGTTCATGGAGGTGTTCAACGCCGCGACCGAGACGATCAAGCAGGGAGGCACCAGGCGCGGGGCGAACATGGGCATCCTGCGGGTCGACCACCCTGACATACTCGAATTCATAACCTGCAAGCGGGACAGCACGAAGCTGACCAACTTCAACATCTCCGTGGCCCTAACGGACATATTCATGAAGGCGGTGGAGGAGGAAGGGGAGTACGACCTTCTCAACCCGCGCTCAAGGCAACCCGTCCGGAAGATGAAGGCCCGGAAGGTGTTCGACCTCATCGTGAACATGGCCTGGAGGAACGGCGAACCCGGGATAGTGTTCCTTGACAGGATCAACCGGGACAACCCGACCCCAAAGTTGGGCGAGATCGAGAGCACCAACCCGTGCGGTGAGCAGCCTCTGCTTCCCTACGAATCGTGCAACCTTGGTTCCATCAACCTCGCCAAGATGCTCACCCACAAGGACGGCCGGCCCTCGGTCGACTGGGAGAGGCTCAGGGGGACCGTCAGATTGTCCGTCAGGTTCCTGGACAACGTGATAGATGTCAACAGATACCCCCTGAAGCAGATCGAGGAGATGACGAAGGCGAATCGCAAGATCGGGCTGGGGGTCATGGGATTCGCGGACATGCTCCTCAGGCTAGGGGTCCCCTACGACACCGAGGAGGCCATGAAACTCGGCAGGGACATCATGAAGTTCATCAACGACGAGGGACACAAGATGTCCGTCGAGCTCGCCGAGGAGCGGGGCAGCTTCCCGAGCTTCGCTCAAAGCACGCTCGCCGACCGGTACAAGAACATCAGGAACGCCACGGTCACGACCATCGCCCCGACGGGCACGATCAGCATAATATCGGCGGTCTCGAGCGGGATCGAGCCCATCTTCGCAGTGGCCTATGTCCGCAACGTGATGGACAAGGACATCCTCCCCGAGGTCAACCCGATCTTCGAGGAGGTCGCGCGCGAGCGCGGGTTCTACACGGACGAGCTGATGAAGGAGATCGCGGCCAAGGGCTCCCTGAAAGAGATGAAGATGGTCCCCGAGGACGTCGGCAGGCTGTTCGTGACCGCCCTGGACATCTCCCCCCAGTGGCACATCCGGATGCAGGCGACCTTCCAGGAGCATACGGACAACGCCGTCTCGAAGACCGTCAACTTCCCGAAGGACGCGACACAAAAGGACGTGGAGAACGTCTACATGCAGGCCTTCGAGCTCGGGTGCAAGGGTGTCACGGTCTACAGATATGGCAGCCGCGAGGACCAGGTCCTGAGCGTCGGGGAGGGCCCGAAGGAGCCGAAGGCCAAGGAGGGAGAGGCAGAAGAGGAGGACGCGTCCCGCCTCCCTAGGGCGAGGCCGTATGTCACGCGCGGGTCGACCCAGAGGATTGAGACGGGCTGCGGGCACCTGTATGTCACTATCAACGAGGACGAGAGAGGACTCTGCGAGGTCTTCACGCAGATGGGAAAGTCGGGCGGATGCACGGCCTCACAGGCGGAGGCCGTCGGGCGGTTGATATCGCTCGCGCTCCGGTCCGGGATCGAGCCGGAGGCGATCGTGAAGCAGCTCAAGGGCATCCGATGCCCGTCCCCTCTCTGGCAGCCAGGAGGCATGGTGCTCTCCTGCAGCGACGCCGTCGCGAAGGCCCTGGAGAGGTTCGTCAAGGACCGTCCAGAATTGACGGGAGAGGGGGGGACGAAAGCGGCATCGGCCGGTGAAGAGGTTGCGGTCAAGCAGAACTACGTGAGCAAGGGGGATGTGTGTCCCGAGTGCCCCGAGTGCGGGAGCATGGTGGAATACGTCGAGGGTTGCGTTGTCTGCAGAACATGCGGGTTCTCTAAGTGCTGGTGACGCGCAAAAAAGAGGGAGACTGGCCTGCGCTCGGCCCCGTGGGATGCGGGGCCGAGGCAGTTTTTTGTATTCAGAGAGGGAAGCATTTTTGCCGAGGTAGCCCGGTTCAGTTCTGCTCGAGGCTAGGGGAGCTGCGCTATGAAGGTCGTCGCGATAAACGGCAGTGCGAGGAAGGACGGGAACACCCAGACAATGATCGGCGAAGCGGCCAAGGCGCTCAGGAAGGCCGGAATCGAGGTCGAGTCGATCTCGCTCAGGGACTACGACGTCAGGCCGTGCAACGCGTGCGAGCTCTGCTACACCAAATCCTGGCACTGCCCGATCAAGGATGATGTCATGGAGCTCCTCACGAAGATGCGGGCCGCGGACGGATTGCTGATGGCCTCCCCCGTCTACGGCGCGGACGTCACGGCCCAGATGAAGGCATTCTTCGACCGAAGCGTCATCGCGTACATCGATCAGGACTTCAGGAACAAGGTCGGAGGGGCAATAACCGTCGGCGCGGGGTTCCACGGTGGTCAGGAGCTCGCTCTGCTGCAGATACTATCATTCTACGCATTCCATGGGGTCATTGTGGCAAGCCCGAAGGGCGGGCTTTTCGGAGCTATGGGCACGGCGAGCGACAGGGGCGACATCAAGAAGGATAAAGAGGCGCTCAAGAACGCCCGCGAGCTCGGAACGCGCATGGCGGAACTGCTGAAGATGGTGAACAAGTGACCTGCTTCGTGACGCACCTGAGAAAGAAGGGATACTTCGAGGAGCTCGGGATTGAGGTCACGAAGGAGAATGCCAAGGAGATCGAGCTGGAGATCGCCAGGATAGTAGGCAAGAACGGGGAGCACTGCCCCGCAATATGGAAGGAGATGAGGGCATGGCTCGAGGACCCGAAGAGGACGGCGAAGCTCGAAAAGAACCTGATGAAGAAGTTCGCCAAGGGCTAGCGTAGCCTACAAGCAGTCCGATCCAATGTTACCCCGATGACGAATCCGCGTCCGTGTGCGGCCGGATGTACTGTCACACCAGCACCCCGGAGACGGACGCGGGCATGGCTATTGAGCATACCGCACTCAAACAGCTCCGGGGCAGGACATTCGGCGCACCCACAATTAGAAGGATATACATACCATTGCCCATAGCGAGATCAGAGGAAGGCCCGCAAAGGGAGAGAAGATCGATGGGAAAGAAGCAGCTCGTGAGCGAACTCAAGCCAGGCGACCGCGTGGACAGCTACTTCTCGGTGAACTACAAGAAGCCAGTCTCGGACTACAAGTACGGTTCGATGTTCGAGTTCAGGGTCGCCGACAAGTCCGGCCAAACGACTGTCAAGTACTGGGGGGGCCAGGACAAGCAGGCGGTCCAGGAACTGTTCGCTTCGTTCGACAGGGAGCAGGTGGTCAGCGTCAAGGGCGAAGTGGCCGAGTACAAGGGAGCTCTGGAGATATCCGTGAGCGAGAAGAATGGGGGTTCCGTGTCCAGAGTGCCCGAGGGTCAGTACGACCTTTCCCAGCTGATCCGAGCGTATGACAACATCGACGACCTGAAGCGCAGGCTTGCGGAAATCGTCTATGGCGTCAAGGACGAGTACCTCAGGAAGCTACTGATCGCCTTCTTCAAGGACGAGAAGTTCATGGACGACTTCGCGGCAAGCCCCGCATCCATCACGCTCCACTCCGCAGCAGTCGGCGGCCTGCTGTATCACACCATCAACGTCACCGAGCTATGCATGCGGGTCGTGGATCTACACCCGGAACTCGATAGGGATTTGGTCGTCGCCGGAGCCCTCCTGCACGACATCGGCAAGGTCCAGAGCTTCAAGGTGACGAGCAACATCACGATGACCGAGGAAGGGAACCTGGTCGGGCACATCATCCTGGGAGACCACGAGCTCATCCGCCGGATGGCCGAGATCGAGGGATTCCCCGAACTGACCGCCTCGAAGCTCAGGCACATACTGCTCTCTCACCATGGAAGGAGAGAGTGGGGATCACCCGTGGAACCGCTGTTCCCCGAGGCCCTTGCGGTACACGAGGCAGACGACCTGGACGCAAAGCTCGACAACATGATCACGAAGCGCGAAGATGCGGCCACCGAGGACGACTGGATCTGGGACCAGAAGCACGGACGACTCATCTATCTGAAGTGACCAGCTTGACGTACAGATATGTGCATACAGGTTTCTGATTCAGTACAATTCTATCCATTACTGCTCGAAAAAGATATATATTGTACAGCGTGTCATGGTTTCCAGAGGAATTCCAATGAAGCCGGTGAAGACGGAACTGACTGCTGAAGAGATGCCAAGGAAATGGTACAACATCCTGCCTGACCTTCCGGAGCCGCTCGCTCCTCCTCTAAATCCCGCGACGAAGAAGCCCATCTCGCCAACGGATCTGGAGGCGCTGTTCCCGAAGGCGCTGATCGCACAAGAGATGGCCTCGGCCAGCTACATCGACATCCCCGAGGAGGTCCTTCAGGGATACATGATGATAAACAGGCCCAGCCCCTTGCAGAGGGCAGTCGGGCTGGAGAGGGTCTTGAAGACTCCCGCGAAGATCTACTTCAAGCGGGAGGACATGAGCCCGGCGGGTAGCCACAAGACGAACACATCTTTCCCCCAAGCCTACTACAACATGAAGGAGGGCGTTGAGAGACTCACAACCGAGACCGGGGCCGGCCAGTGGGGCACGGCTCTGAGCCTCGCATGTAATCACTTCGGGCTTGGATGCAATGTCTTCATGGTGCGTGCTTCGTACGACCAGAAGCCTTACAGGCGCGAGATGATGCGAATCTACGGGGCCGAGGTCCACCCCTCTCCCAGTGACCTGACCGTGTTTGGAAAGAAGATGCTCGCGAAGGACCCGAAGCACCCAGGTTCGCTGGGCATCGCCATCAGCGAGGCCATGGAGGTGGCGTTGAGGGACGAGAAGACCAAGTACAGCCTCGGAAGCGTCCTGAACCACGTGATGATGCACCAGACGATCATCGGAGAGGAGACCCTGCTTCAGTTCAAGAAGCTCGACGAGGAGCCCGACTACATGATCGGGTGCGTCGGAGGGGGATCCAATTTCGCCGGATTCACATTCCCCGCGATCGGCCAGAAGCTGAAGAAGAAGATGAAAACCGAGTTCATCGCCGTCGAGCCGACGGTCGTTCCAAGCCTGACTGGCGGCAAGTATGAGTACGACTTCGGAGACACTGCGGGAATGACCCCCTTGCTCCTCATGTACACCTTGGGTCACGACTTCGTCCCGTCTCCGATACATGCCGGCGGGCTGAGGTACCACGGGGCAGCTCCGACCGTAAGCCAGTTGGTCAACAAGAAGGTGGTCAGGCCGGTTGCGTTCCAGCAGAAGGAGGTCTTCGACTCCGCAGTCATGTTCGCCAGGGCCGAGGGGATTATCCCGGCGCCGGAGACGGCCCACGCAATCAAGGCTGCAGTGGACCTGGCGCTCGAGGCCAAGAAGAAGAACGAGAAGAAGATCATAGCTTTGAACTTCTCCGGCCACGGGTTGCTGGACCTCGGAGGATACCAGCAGTACATGGACGGCAAGATGGTCTAGGCGAAATACCCTTCCTGGGATTCGCTGAGGCTCCTGTAGGCGTGCCTGTACTCAGGCCTCTGCAGGAGCACGTCCAAACCCCTTTGCATGTCTCTTTCTAACTGGTCCTGCTTCGACGAGTAGTATTCCCTTCTGAGCAGGTCCGATATGTCCGACGAGTACTGTTGCATGCCAAACATAATGACGGAGTACGCGGACGGTGACCGCGCGATGACGTTGAGCGGCACGGGCGATCCTCCTTTGATTACTTCCAGCAGGTCTGGAGAAGGCCCCCCGACCTCCGAGGCCACGGCGGCCATCTTCTTGGGAGCGACCTCTTTGGCCTTGATCTGGAAGACCGTCTCGTCGGTGAAGATGAATGTGTCGAACTCGGACTTCAGGTGGTTCCTGCCAGTGAGCGCCCGCCACTCCTGCTTGCGCTCGCTGAGGTCGTAGCGCCCCTTCAAATAGAACATGAAGTCCTCGATGCCGTGGAATTCCATGCGACCAGTCCAGTAGATGACCTGAACCATTAATCTTTCGGACCGCTGCGGAAAAGTGGATGCTCACCTGAAGGACTCGCCCGTGATGTGCTCGAACATGTCGATGTAGAGGTTCGAGACCTCCTTGATCTTCGCTTCTGGAAGCGCTGGTATCTTCGGCTCAGCTCTGCCCATCTTACGGGCCTCCATGAGCTTGTCGTAGTACCCCAGCTGTCTGTAGTACTGCCGGACGCTCTCCTTGCTGAGCTCGACCGGCTGCCCTTTCGAGTGGCTCTCCCAGTCCCACCAGCGGTCCTCGTCCGCCGTGCCGAACGTGTCCACGATCATGAGCTCGCGCTGGTCGTCGAAAGCGTACTCCTTCTTGCCGTCCACGTGAATCAAGTCACGCTTCTCGACCTCTTCGGCGATCTTGTCGTCTATCTTCAGAACCGAGTTGACGATGGAATCGTATTCAGCGTTCGTGACCCCGGATATCTTGAGGGCTTCTTTCTTCGTCAGGAGGCGGTCGACCTTCTCCAGCTTCGTCGTGACCTCGATGTAAGGCTCTGGGAGCTTGTCGCCGTACTTGATCTCCTTGCCTTCCTTGAAACCGAGCTTGGCCGGCTTGATCTCCTTGCTACGAATCCTGTCCCAGAGCGAGCCGGCCATGTAATGCCTGGATATGATCTCTAGAGGGATCAGGTAATTGGTCGTTTTCTTGTTGATCTTAGAGTACTCCAGAACCTGAACCTTCTCGACCCTCATCCTGTTCGGAGGTATGAGCTCCTTGAAGTGCGTCTTGATGCCAACAGACCGGGCGACCTGGAACCAGAAAGCGCTCGATCTGCACAGGGTCTCGCCTTTGTTGGGTATGAGCGAAGGAATCGTCTTGTCGAAGACTGATATTTTGTCCGAGAACAGGAACTCTAACGCGTGGGCGTCGACCTCGTACACATCTTTTACTTTCCCCTGGCGTGTGAGTTTCATCTGACCAGTTGCGTTGTAGGCCGTAGTTGCTCTTAATGGTTTTGGTATCGTGGCGCGCACTGACAAGCGATGTGGTGAGTCGCTTCTCGGGTGCATTGTTGCGTGGTATCCTGAAAACAATTATGATGCGAGCAACCTCTTGCGAGACACGCAGAGGAAGGCGGGATGGCCATCAATCTCACGAGGCATTTCTCCGACAGGACCAAGGAGTTGAGAGCTTCGGAAGTGAGGGAGCTGCTGAAGCTTCTTCAGGTTCCTGACATGATCTCTTTTGCCGGCGGTTTCCCCAATCCTGAGACGTTCCCCACGGAAATCGTCAGGGAGATACTCAACGATGTCCTGAAGAAGGACGGCGGACAGGCGCTTCAGTACGGAATCACAGAGGGCTACGCTCCACTCCGGGAAGCGGTAGCCGGCCGGATGAAGAAGAAGGGCATTGACTGCACCAAGGAGGAGGTACTGATAGTCAGCGGGTCGCAACAGGCCATCGACCTCATGGGCAAGATATTCATAGACCCGCGTGACACGGTCGTGGTCACCGCTCCGACATATCTGGCAGCGATAACTGGCTTCGGGGCTCTTCAGGCGACTTTCGAATCAATCCCGATCGATCAGAACAACATGCGCATGGACATCTTCGAGGAGAGGATCAAGAAGCTCGCCAAGAGATCCAACCCACCCGAGATCGTCTACGCGCTGCCGAACTTCCAGAACCCTTCGGGGGTAACGATGCCCGAGAAGAACAGGAAGAAGCTGGTCGACTTCGCATCGGAGTATGATTTCATAATCCTCGAAGACGACCCGTATGGCGAACTACGGTACGTCGGAGAGCACCTGCGCCCGATCAAGAGCTACGACGACGAGGACCGCGTCGTCTACATGAGCACTTTCTCCAAGATACTCGCACCTGGTCTGAGGGTCGGATGGGTGGTCGCTCCAGAGGACATACTCAAGAAGCTCGTTATCTCCAAGCAGTCGACGGATGTTTGCACGAACGTCATCGGCCAGAGGGTCGCCCATGAATACACTGTAAGAGGACACATCGACCCACAGATCGAGAAGATCAAGAAGATCTACAGCCGCAAGATGTCCCTCATGCTGAACGGGATGGACGAGTTCATGCCAGATGGCATCAAGTGGACGAAACCCGAGGGGGGCATGTTCCTATGGGTCAACCTCCCTGATGGCACAGATTCCTCGGAGCTACTCAAGAAAGCCCTCAAGAAGAGAGTCGCCTTCGTGACTGGGAGAGCGTTCTTCGCCGATCCAAGGGACGGGTTGAGCACGATGAGACTGAACTTCACGCACCCGTCCGACGAGCTCATCACCGAGGGGTTGAGAAGACTCGGTGGAGTCATCAACCAGGAACTCGTCTCGAAATGGGATAGAACCGCGGAGAGCGACGACAAGAAGATGGAGGATGTCCTGAAGGGCTCCTTGATCGGAAAGTCGTAGGGCTCTCAGAAGACGTCCGCGCCCGCGTGAACGGTTATCCCTTTGTCGGTGATGGAGTAGGGCTTGACTCGCCTTGAGTGCCCGGTCCTCCGCATCTTCAGAATCCTTATGGTGAGCTGGACCTCGCCCCCCTCCTTGCTCTCGTCCGATTGCAGCAGTATGACGCCGTCCGCGGTGTACTCTGCCAGGCCATCTCGGGAGGATCTGGGATTCTCGTCCTTGACTTCTGCCGTCAGCATCGTGGTCGCGCCCGTCGAACGCAGCAGCTGGCACAGATTGAACAGGTTCGCCCTTTTCTCGTTTTCGTCCGCGAAAAGCATGTTGAGCAAGGAAACGGAATCTACCACGACCCTCTTGGCCCCGAATCCTTTCACGAACTTGGGGAGCTCGCTCTTGATCCGAGTGATCGTGGTCTTGGCATCCGATGGCTCGAGCTTGAACAGTCCCAGCTTCTTCTTCTCCAGAGCTCCTGAGATGTCCCACCCGAAGGCCGAAGCGTTCCTGGCCACGGATTCCTTGTCCTCCTCGAGCGAGATGAATATGCATGGCTCGTCCTTCCTGAGGCCCTCCATCAGGAACTGAAGCCCGAGCGTGGTCTTTCCCGTTCCGAAAGAGCCCATGACGACCACTATATGATTCTCCGGCAGCCCTCCCTGGAGCATCTCGTCCAGGCCGTCAATTCCAGTCTTGACTCTTCCAGTTGCTTGCATGTGATCATCCCACGCGCTCTGTGTTTATCACGACAAACCCACTCTGGGCTGTGATGAGAGTTGCGAACCTGGCAATCCTCTCCTGGTCCAAGTGCGGCAGCACGCTCATGAACTTCTCGACATACAGATAGCGCTGCCTCTTCGATGTGTGGTGGAACCGTGCCCACTCGAACTTGAGCACTCCGTCCACGCTGTCTATGACCATCTGCTGTCTCTTCCTGTCCAGGATCTCGTCCGTGAGCATGACGTAGAACACCGCGCCCCACTTCTTGGCCATCCGCTGGATGCCTTTGAGGAGAGCAATAACGTCCTGGAAATTGACGGATTCAGAGACCACTAGGTCTGTTAGGGAATCGATTATCACGAGGCTGTTCGGGGCATTGACATCGAAGAAGTCCGCCATCGATTCGAGAAGTCCGTCGTTCTTCTTGTCCGTGAACAGGCCCGACTCCTCTGAATCCAGCCAATTGGTCGGAACGACGGTGTGCACGAAGTAGTCCTTGGAGAAATCCTTGAAGAGAAGTGTGCCCCTCAGTGACTCGTAGAAATCCTTGTTGAACGACAGCTTCACCTCTTGCAGAATATCCTCCTTCGATCGCGAGAAGGTGACGTAGCTGATCTTGTCCGGGAGCACGCCCGCCCTGCCGGCATCCCCGAGCATGAAATTCCTCGTATCTGGGAACTCCTTGACGATTCCAATCTTCGCCGCAGATGTGAGCGCAAACTCCAGCCCGCCCCCTCCAACGTCGCCTAGCAGCAGAACGACTGAACCTTTCGGCAAGCCGCCTTGGAGGATGGAGTCGAAGTCGGCGACTCCAGTGGGCATCCTCTGAACATCCCCTTCTGACATAAGAAAGCCTTAGCCTTCGCGCGTGTGCGTTGCGCGTATAAAATCGGAATGTTAGTATAAGAATCTTCGTTGGCCACTTCAACGGCCCGATTGAAGATCTCTCTACGCGTGCTTTGTCTCGATAAAATCCTTGAGCATGGCCAGCGCCTTCTCAGCGGACTGGCTCTTCACGTCTTGACGCGACCCTCGGAAGCGGTTCTCCACGCACACGCTCCCCTTCTCGGAGCTGACGGCGATATACACCAACCCAACGGGTTTCGATCGTGTCGCTCCCGTCGGCCCT
>MGVW01000036.1:12507-32144 GCA_001800675.1 Euryarchaeota archaeon RBG_13_57_23
CACCTTCGGACATCTGGATCGCAACCTCTTCGCTCACCGCGCCCTTGGTCTCCAGGATCTTCTTGTCCACGCCGAGCAACTTGATCTTCGCATCGTTGCCGTACGAAACGACTCCGCCGAGATAGTAATCGCTGCTGCCAGCAACGTCGGTGATCCAATCACCCACTTTGCCCCCTGTGCACGATTCCGCTGTCGCTATCGAGAGTCTCTTTGCCCTGAGAATGCTCCCGAGCTCTTCAGCGAGCACGGCATCCACTCCTCGATTTCGGAGGCTCCATGCCAGCATCGAGCAGCCTCTGCTTCACGTCCAGAGCTTCTAGCATCCGAGCGACGGGTTGCGGAACAAGGTGTCTCCACTTCTCACCCGCCACTATCCGCCGCCTTATCTCAGTGGCGGAGTACTCCTTCGGGTTGTATACCTTCGTCGTGGCCACTTCGTAGCCGGCTTGGCTGAAGAGCGACCTTGTGAGGTCGCTGTTCGAAAAAACGACATCGAACGGAGGAACATAGGATTCTATATGGTTGACCCAGACCGAGAACCGGTTCACATCACGCACCGGGATGATGAGAATCCTCCTCCTCTCTTCCGGTGTGAGGGACGACAATAGCATCTGGAACCTCTCGCCCGCCGTGAATGGATTCTTGTCCGTGTGAGAATCCTCAGCACTGCCAATCACAACGATGAGATCGTCCACTCTCTTGAGAGCATCGCGAATGACCGAGAGATGACCCTTGTGGAAAGGTTGAAACCTTCCTACCATGAGTCCGCGCAGAAGAACACCTCATGTCAATGGACCGCAGCCCTATCCGGTCCCGGAGCCGGTGTGACCGTGCGCTTCGACGCGACGAGTGAGGCTAGCTTCTTCAGCAGTCCTTCCTTCCTCGCCCCAACGAGTGCGTGATATATCACATCGTTCAGTGTGCGCACCGGCACGACCTCTATCTTACCGATGTACTTGTCTTCCAGGAGGACATCCTTCATGTTCTCCTCGGGAATGAGGACCTTCTTGAGGCCCAACTCCGCTGCCGCCTCGATCTTGGCGGTGACGCCTCCGACTGGAAGCACCTGCCCACGAACACTCAGGCTTCCGGTCATGGCGCACGACTGATCGACCTCTATCTCCTCGAACGCGGAGATGACCGCCGTGGCGACCGCGATGGACGCGCTGTCCCCTTCGATCCCCTCGTAGGTGCCTATGAACTGCACGTGAATGTCATGGTTGGTGATGTCCTGGCCCGTGTACTTCTTGATAAGGGCGGATACGTTCTGGACAGACTCGCGGGCAATCTCGCCTAGCTTGCCGGTTGCAATGATCTTCCCGCCTTCTTTGGTCTGCGCGGGGGTGACCTCGGCAACAATGGGTGTGACAATGCCAGAATATTCCGCCATAGACGACTCCGCGTTCAAGACCGCAAGCCCGTTCACTATGCCGATGACTGCGCCCTCTGTGATGGCGAGCCGGTAATCCTTCCTGCGCTCGACAGCCCGGTCTGTGACCTGTTGCTCCAGCGATCGCGCAATCTTCTTGGCGTCCATGACATGCTGCGCGTCAACGACGGGCGCGCCCTTCTCGGTGGCGATATCCCCGGCCACTCGGACGAGCCCCCCGAGCTCGCGCAGCCTGAGCGTGAGCATTCCCCGCCTTCCCGACCTCCGCTGAGCTTCACGGATTATCTCCGCGACCGCGCCCTTGTTGAAGTGAGGGATCTTCTTGTCCTTGGAGACCTCCTGGCCGACGAATCTTATCAGCTTCTGACGGTTCTCCTCGGAATCTGGCATCGTGCTCCGCATGTATATCTCGTAGCCATAGCCCCTGATCCTCGATCTCAGAGCGGGGTGCATGCCAGCGACGGCGTCCAAGTTGCCCGCAGCCACCAGTATGAAGTCGCAGGGCACCGGCTCGCTCTTGACCATCGCGCCCGAGCTCCTCTCGCTCTGCCCGAGTATGCCGAACTCTCCCTCCTGGAGAGCGGTCAGCAGGCTCTGTTGGCTCTCGATTCTGAGCATGTTGATCTCGTCGATGAACAGGACTCCCTTGTTCGCCTTGTGTATAGCACCGGGTTCGAGCCTCTCGTGAGCGGGGGTCTCAAGGCCTCCGCTCTGGAACGGGTCGTGCTTGACATCGCCCAACAGGGCGCCCGCGTGCGCGCCCGTCGCGTCAATGAACGGCGGTGGCTCATCCAGCTTGTGGGAGATCAAGAGCTTGGGAACGATGACCGCTTCACGCCTCTGAGAATATCCTCGGATAAACAGCAGCAGAATCACGCCTAGCGCTACCATGACGACGAGCGGCATTAGGTCTCCCTGGGCCCACGATATGGCCACTCCGAGGGCAACCAGCATTATCACGAGCATGAACCATGACGAGTTCCTCTGGGCCTTCTTCTGCTCAGCCTCCAGCTTTTGGGCCTGGACGATCTCCTTGCCCTTGCCCGCAGGGACAATCCTCACCTTCGGCTCGTTGTTGTCGTCCGGGTTGTGATATGCGATGACGTCCTGGAGTTCACCCTTCGGAAGGAAGTCGACCATGGACCGCGCCAGCATCGACTTGCCGGTTCCGGGCTCTCCTATGAGTATCACGTGGCGCTTCTGCTCCGCGGCCTTCTTGATCACGATAACGGCATCGTCTTGGCCGATGACCTGGTCCACCAGCTGTGGAGGTATCTTGACATCCGCCGTGGTCTCGAATTTCTGGACCTTCATCCATTCCTCGATGTCGGGAAGGCCTAGAGTCGAGCTCCAAGTATCGTTAGTGGTCATTAGTGGCACCAACAGCTGCCATAAATCTGACTGTCCAAGCTATTACGCCTGGAGCTAAATAAGGATTGTGCCGCGAGCAAGCCAGATTGTTACTCTAGCCAGTGCAATGATATGATACTTACTGATGATGCTTGTAAGGCCTACTTTCTAGTGCCTCCGCGAACAAGTATTATGGCGGCGGACGTCATGGTGGCGAACCGATGAGGATAGACGAACTCGGCCTCGACCCGAGGATTGTGCGGAAGCTCCGGGAAGACGGGATAGAAGAGCTCTATCCTCCTCAGGAACAAGCGATCGGCCCTGCCCTCGAGGGCAGGAATCTCGTCCTCGCCATACCCACCGCCTCAGGCAAGAGCCTCATAGCGTACCTCGCGATGCTGCAGGCGGTCCTCAGGGGAGGGAAGGCGCTGTACATCGTACCTCTGAAGGCCTTGGCCTCCGAGAAGTTCGAGGATCTCTCGAAGTTCGAGGACCTGGGCATCAAGGTAGGCGAATCGACAGGGGATTTTGACGAGGTCGACCCCAAGCTACACCTGTACGACATCGTGATCTCCACGTCCGAGAAGGCGGACTCTCTCCTCAGGCACCGTTCGAAATGGCTTGAGCAGCTCTCCGTGGTCGTGGCAGACGAGGTGCACCTGATCAACGACCCTGAGAGGGGGCCGACCATGGAAGTCACGCTAGTCAAATTCAAGACTTTCAATCCGAGCGCGCAGATCATAGCACTCTCCGCGACGGTGAGGAACTCCAAGGAGATCGCCGAATGGCTGGAGGCGGTTCTCATCGAAAGCGACTGGAGGCCCGTCCCCCTCAAGACTGGCGTGTACCTAGACGGCAAGGTCTTCTTCACGGACAACACGAGAAGGATACTCATCGGCGATGACGAGCCGGTTCAGAGCATCGTGAAGCAAGCTTTGGAGTCCGGTGGGCAGTGCCTGGTCTTCGTTAACTCGCGCAAGTCAAGCGAGACGCTCGCTGGGCAGCTCGGAGAAGTCGTGAAACGATCCGAGGACTTCGGAGCCGCAGAGCTGGGCAAGATGGCCAAGCGGCTGGTGAGCGAGCAGGACGAGCCCACCCACATGGGCACTAGGTTGGGGAGAGCCATCAAGAACGGCTGCGCGTTCCACCACGCGGGGCTCACGAGCGCGCAGAGGAAATTGGTCGAGAAATCATTCAAGAGCGGCCTCCTGAGATGCATCGTCGCCACGCCCACGCTGGCCGCGGGCATCAACCTGCCTGCAAGAACTGTGGTCGTTCGTGATGTCCGAAGGTACGACTCGAACATCGGCTACACGACCATCCCCGTACTTGAGATCAAGCAGATGTGCGGCCGCGCGGGCAGGCCAAGGTTCGACAAGTACGGAGAGGCGATCCTCGTCGCCAAGGACGATGAACAGAAGGACCTGCTCCTGGACACCTACCTGCTGGGCGAGAACGAGAACATCTACTCTAAGCTGGGCACAGAGCCCGCGATTCGATCCCACGTCCTCGCCCTCGTAGCAACGAAAGCGGCCAGGACCCAGACCGAACTCGAGTCATTCTTCCAGAAGACCTTCCTTGCGCACCAGACGGATGCACGGTACCTGAACGACGCTATATCGAATGTGCTCACCATGCTCCAGAATGAGAAGATGCTCCACGAAGACGAGCCGTTGAGGGCGACGGCATTCGGCAGAGCTGTCAGCGACCTCTATATCGACCCGCGGTCGGCAGCGATGATCCGGGATGCTCTCATGAACTTCAAATCTGGTGGACAATTCGGGCTCCTGCACACGATCTGTTCAGTCCCCGACATGCAGGTGCTCTACCTCAGGCAATCCGACTATCAGTGGATAGAGGACTTCGAGAGCGAAGTCAGCGACCAGCTGCTCGTTCAGCCGCCAGACGACCTGACGAAGTACGAGTTCTTCCTAGCGGAGATCAAGACCGCGAAGCTGCTCAACGACTGGATCTCTGAGGCTCGCGAAGACGACATTGCGGACACCTTCGGGATAGGGCCTGGGGACATCAGGAACAAGATGGAGCGCGCCGAGTGGCTGATCCACGCCACCGCGAGGCTGGCAGGCCTGTTCAACAAGGATGCTGTCCAAGAGATCATCGAGTTGAGGACCAGGGTCAGGTACGGCATAAAACCCGAGCTACTAGAGCTGGTCAAGCTGAGAGGCATCGGAAGAGTGAGGGCGCGAGCCCTGTACGACAGGGGGTTGAGAACGATAGAGGACCTGAGAAACACTAGCTACGACCGACTGAAGCAGATCCCCACAATCGGAGAAGCGATGGCTAGGGCGGTCAAGAACCAACTCGGACAGGCCGAACGCGGGATGCCCGAGGAGAGGGAGGACGCGCAGAGAGCGCTGACAGACTACAGATGATATTATAGTCCGAAAGGGATTGGCCGAGGAGCATCATGGAGGACCAAGCGGCTGTGAAATCCCACCATATCAAGGCCTGGAGGATATCGATCCGGAAAGGCGAGGCACGTCGCGTCATGTCCGAGGTCGTCGCGAAAGCAGCCGAGGACGGAGCCCAGGTCTTGGTCCTGAGGTCTGACATGGTCTTCGGCCTCGACCACCTCAGGGCGGCCTATTGCCATGCGCGAGATGCCATCGAGGGCGGCAGAGGCGCATCGAATTCGATCTCGATGGAAACCCTACTGTATGCTTCTGGGGAGAGGCAGTTGGGTGCCGCGATAAAGAAGATGACCGTCGATGACTCGACGCAGGAGATGGTGGTCGCTTGGCTCGGCGAGAGCGGGCTTGAGCCAGCCCTGGGATGGACGGCTCTGTCGGACTCGGATCCAGGTCCAGATGTCGAGAGCCTGAAGAAGTTCGGCATCTCGGAGCAGGAACTCCGCACGGTTGCCCCTGGGCGGGAGGCGGAGCTCATCCTTGAGAAGGTTGCGGCGGTCGATGTCCTGAAGAAGTGACCGCGAGGAAAACATAAGCGAGTTATTTTACACACCAACGCAATTCAGTTCCCCGGTCCAACGACAATGCCCGCCATTGTTGAGTGCGTCCCCAACTTCAGCGAGGGGAGAAGGAAGGAGGTCGTCGACAAGATAGTATATTCCATCCGCTCCGTCCCCGGTGTCAAGGTTCTTGACGTTGAGATGGACTCGGATCACAATCGTTCTGTCGTCACGTTCACCGGATCCAAGGACGGCGTGCAGGAGGCGGCTTTTAGAGGGGCAAGGGCGGCCTCGGAACTGATCGATCTCAACAAACATACGGGACAGCACCCGAGGATGGGGGCATTGGACGTCTTGCCCTTCGTGCCAATCTCAGGAGTCACGATGGATGACTGCATAGAGATCGCGCAGAGAGTTGGTGCGCGCATAGGCAAGGACCTCAAGATACCAGTGTACCTCTACGAAGCAGCTGCGAAGCGCCCCGAACGCGGGAACCTGGAAAACGTCCGAAGAGGAGAGTTCGAGGGCTTGAAGAAGGCGATCCTCATTGACGAATCGAGGTATCCTGACTACGGTCCTCGGCAACTTCACCCGACCGCGGGCGCGACTGCCGTCGGCGCAAGGATGCCTCTGATCGCGTTCAATGTCAACCTCAAGTCGACGGATGTCGAGATGGCCAAGGGCATCGCCAAGAAGATCAGGGCCAGCAGCGGCGGACTGCCGAAGGTGAAGGCGCTGGGGTTCGCCCTCGAATCAAGAGGCATGGTCCAGGTATCGATGAATCTGACCGACTACACGGTCACTCATCTGTCGCGGGTATTCGAGGAGGTCGTGAAGGAAGCGGGAGAGAGAGGCGTAGAGGTCGCCGAGAGCGAGATAATCGGCCTCATACCTCTCGATGCCGTGTGCGACCTCGCAGCGAAGTACCTGAAGGTGGGGGCCTTCTCGAGCAGCCAGGTCTTGGAGAGGAGAATCTGGGGCTGAACAGTGTCGACGGATTGAAGGAATTCTGCGCCGAGCTAGCCAATGATCAGCCCTCGCCAGGCGGAGGCTCCGCCTCAGCTGCTGCGGGCGCCATAGCTGCTAGCTTGCTTGCGATGGTGTGCGGAATAACGGCCAAGAGCAAGAAGCACGAAGCCGACGCCCCCGAACTCCGGCGTCTACGGCTTGAGTTCGTGGCCCTTGCGGACAAGTTGACCTCACTCGCACGCGAAGATTCCTTGGCTTACGATGCAGTCGTCGCTGCAATGAAGCACCGGACCGAACCGAGCGAATCCGAGGGGAAGAGAGGCGTTGAATCGGCCCTCAGATACGCGACTGAGGTCCCGTTAGAGACTGCAGCTGCCTGCGCTCAGGTTCTCGATCTGTCCCCACAGGTCGCGGCCATGGGCAAGAAGAGCGCGTCGTCTGACATGCTCGTCGCAGTATTACTGGCGGAAGCGGGTCTGAAGGGAGCTGCTGCCAATGTCAGGATCAACACCAAGAACATGGAAGACCCTGAGTTCGTCAAATCCTCGAACGACCGGCTGGCGTCCTTGGAAAGGAGCACGAGGAAGCTCGCGAGGGAAACTCTGGACAGGCTAGGATGAGCATCCTGGCGTTTGTCTTCCAGACTACACGATTCCGTTTCTCAGACTTGACACAGTTATCAGCATTGCACTTCGCGTCAGCGTTCTTGGAACATAAAGCACGTCCAAAGGGGTTCTATCAACGTTGATACATGCAACGATACGTTTATAACCGCTCAGTAAAATGATAACTCGAAATCGAGCCTGTCAGTATTCCCCCCCAGACCAAGGGTTCTCGATCCCGGAGCTTGGTGACGGTTGTCAGGCAACTACCTGAGACAGCTACAACTAGCAAAGCAGTATGAAGAGGCGGCAAAAGAGCGCGGCAGGAACAAGGAGCTCGCTCAGCGAGAGCACGATGAGCTGCAGAAGTTCCTGGATGCATGCAAAGACAGCGATGTCGACCTTGAAGAGGTTGAGACGACTCTCCGTGGTTTCGAGTCCGCAATGGCGGACAAGGACTACCAAGCTGCCCTTGCGAACGTGAGGAAGGCCGATGAGGAGGCGAAGAAGGCCTATCTTCAGAAGGTGGGGGATGTCGGCGACTCCGTATTGGCCCTGTTTGCGCTAATACAGGGGAGCGGGACCGAGGCGAAGGGCGCCCAGGACCTGCTCGAGAAAAGCAAGGAGTGCGCCACGGGGGACGACCTCGAAGGCGCGATGAAGTACGCGAAGGCCGCGTACGACGCTGCCGAGCGCTCGGTCCACGAGTTCTTTTCACAGCAGTTCTCCCAGGCACAGGAGATAATCATGCAGGCCAAGGATATCGGAGACGATGTCACGATCTTCGAGGACCAGCTCTCGAGGGCTAAGAGCGCCTTGGAGAGCCAAGAGTACGAGGCCTGCATGGACCAGATCAGGGAGGTCCTTGAGGGCGCGGGTGAGGATCTCAAATCCCGAGTCAACTCGGTCACATCCAGGGCTGACGAGCTCATCTCTGCGGGCGAGGAACTCGGAGCCGACATGGGGAGGGTCAAATCCCACCTGGAGAGGGCCACCAACGCCTTGACCGCGCTGAAGTTCAAAGAAGCGCTCTCGTACGCCAAGAAGGCTGAGGCGGACGGCGAGAGCGCATTGTCATCCAGATTCCAAGAGCTCGCGCGCGACGTCCGCGATACCATCAAGAAGATGAAGAACGCGAAGGAAGACGTGAGCGTTCCCCAACAGCTCCTCGACCAGGCGTTGTCAGCGCTCAAGGAGAAGAAGTACATCGAGGCGTTGCACGCGCTGAACACGGCTCACGAGAAGGTCCACCAGACCGAATTCAACGCGGTGCTGGACGTCATTTCGAAGGCCAGGGACAGGTTCGTGCTGGCCAAGAAGGTCGGCGTGGACATGACCAAGGCCATCATGCTTCTGAACACCTCCAGGGACCACCTGAAGCTCGGAAAATTCGAGGAAGCGATCAGGTATGCTGACGAGGCCAGAAAGGAGGTCGACGGCTCGCTGGAGACCTTCTACAAGGCTAGGGACCAGATCGTCGAGCTCGCCAAGGCCCTGAAGTTCGCGACGGACATCGGTGCGGATCCCACGATCGTCAAGGATGCCCTGAACGAGACCAGACGGCGGTTCGAGAACAAAGACTACGAGGGTACCATCGAGATTTCCAAGAGAGGGCTCGCAGACGCAAAGAAACTCGCCCGCAACAAGGCTTCGGCCGACATCGACGGTTGTGACATGTCTCTCAAGCTGGGGAAGAGTCTCGGTGCTGACATGACTGAGGCGGAGGGCATCCTGCACAGGGCCCTCGAGAGCACCTCCAAAGATGACTTCCTCGAAACCGTGGACTTGGCCCGCCAGTGCAAAGAGGCTGCCAATGCGGCCATGACGAGGATTACGAGCGACAAGCTGGCGAGTCTAGACCAGTTCGTAAAAGGCTACTCCGGCGACGAAGAGGGAGCGTCTGAGATGAGCGAGACGATTACGCAGGCGCGGCAGAGCGTCACATCATCCGATTTCGAGAAAGCCCATGGGCTCTTGAAGAAGGTAACCGAGCAAATCGAGTCGATTGGCCAGTCGGAATGCGACCGGATAATCGCCTCCGCGAGTTCGAGGACGGAGATGGTCCGACAGATGGAGGGCGATGTCTCAGACCTTGAGATCCTACTCACAAGGGCGAACGAGGCGATGTCCAGGAAAATCTACGAGGACGCCACCGCCAGGGCGAGGGATGTCGTTGAGCAGGCGGACGAGGCCATGGTCAAGATCATGCAGACGGAGTTCTCGTCTGTCAAGGATTTCCTGGAAGAGGCAAGGGCCATCGGCATAGACACCGAGAGTGCTAGGATCCAACTCAAAGAGGCACGCGCTAAGGCGGACGCGCAGGATTTCTTCGAAGCGTTCAAGATCGTGCGGGAATCGAAGACTTCACTTCACACCGAGATACAGAAGTACGACAGCGTGAAGAGCAAGATACGCAAAGCAGATGGCCTGCTGGCGGAAGCCAAGAGGACCAAGACGGACATCGGAGAGATGTCTTCGAACCTCGAGTCCGCGAAAGCTGCCTTCGGCCGGGGAGCGCTCGAGGATGCCGATTCAATTCTTGACGAGGTCTTGGAAGGCGCTGAGAAGCGTCTCGGCATGTACCTCGCTGCGAGGCTGATACTGGCATCCAAGGAGAACCTGGACCTAGCTCAGAGCCACAACATCAGCGTGGACGAGCAGACAAAGCTCCTCGGACGCGCGAAAGAGCTCATGAAACAGAAGGCGTACGATGAAGCTCTGAAATTGGTCAAGAAGTGCGATCAGGAGACGAGGGACGCGATTGTCGCAGCGGTGTCCGAGATGACCAAGGGACTGATGCGGCTCCTTACGGATGCGAGAAACGTCGGTGTCGACACCATCGGTCCCGAGAAGCTTGTGCGCAAGTCGCTCGACCTTGCAAAAGTGGGCAATTTCGTTGAGGCTCTGAAGTGCATCGGCTCAGCTAGGGAGGACATAAACCATGTCAAGAACCTGAGCTCTCAGGCCGCTGTAGAGATCAGAGTGGCAAGATCCAACCTGAGGGACGCCGAGACCCTCGACATGGATGTCGGGAAGGCTAGGGAGCTTTTAGAGCAGGCCATCGAGGCCCTCACGAGACACCAGTACGCGATCGCGCTTGAGCTCGCGAGGAAGTCGTCCGAGTCCTCAACCGAGGTCACCAAGTCGAGGATCTGGAGCACGCTCGAGAAGTTCAAGGAACGGCTCGACAAGGGTTCGAGCGAGGGCATGCAGGTCGGGATGGCCGAAAGGTACGTTTCCGAGGGCATCCAGGCTTTCAAGGACGGCAAATACCAAGATTCCCTGAAACTCGCAATGAAAGTGGAAACTGAGATGGAGCGTGCCGAGCTCCAGATGGACATCAGTACCAGGGCGGTTGAACTTGCCAGGAAGAAGCTCACAGACGCGCTCTCAGAGGGCATAAGGAGCCAAAGGCTGACCGAGCTAGTCGGGTTTGCTGAGCGGTTGCTTGGCGAGGGCAAATTCGTCGAGGCCATGACTGCGGCGATAGAGAGCGGAGACGAGCTGCACGGGATCAGGGACAACCTCGACAGCTGCAGGATAGAGCTGAGCACGACGAAGGAGCGCATCGAGAGGCTCAAGAAGATCGAAATCAACACGGCCGAATGCGACGAGACCCTCGACATGGCACAGGAATTCCTGACGGCGCAGGAGTTTTCGAAGTGCAGAGATGCGCTCAAGAGAGGCGCGAGCCAGGCTACGCTGCTATTCGAATCATCCATCAAGGACGTCATGGAGCAGAACAAGCAGATGATTTCAAAGGCCAAATCTATGGGCATCAACACGAAAGCCTGCGATGATCTGCTCGAGGTGGCGAACACTTCGTTCAGCGAGAAGCTCTGGGACTTCGCCTATCAGCAGGCCATGTCGTGCAGGGAATCCTGCCTCGAGATAATCTCGAAGAAACTATCGAGCCTCGCGCAGGAGACCTCGTCGAAGCTCGACGGATTGAGAAGCCTAGGTGCGTCTGTGGTCTCCATCGAGACGATGATAGACAAAGCGCACAAGGCAGAGGCAGATGGAGAGACGGCGCAGGCGTTCCAGCTCCTGATGGACGCCGATAACAAGATAGGTGGTCTGGAAGAGGTTCACAAGAAGTATCTCGACATCTCCATCGCTGCCGAGAGCGCAATGGAGAACCTCGGGAGGTTCGGCCTCTCCAAGAGAGAGCCTGAGCGCTTGATCGCCATGGCGGACATCGAGAGGGAGAGAGATTACGATTCTGCAATAGAGCTTGTCGCAGAAGCGCTCGACACTGCGAAGCAGCTTATGGAGACATACTCTCCCGAGCTAGGAGGGTCGATATCTGCTTCGGGGCTGCAACAGGACGTCGAGAGCGATCTCGTTGTCGTTGTGAAGAACACTGGAAGGGCCCTGGCAAAGGATGTCGGCGTGCAAGTCGAGGGAGATTTCGAGCTGGTAGACTCGCAGAATGTGCCCGCTCTGAAACCCGGCGCCGAGGCGAACATAGCGGTCAAACTCATCCCCAAGAAGAGCGGGAGCGTCCCCATCAAGATCAAGCTGGCCAGCAGGCGGCAGCTCGATGGTAGGGTGCAGCACTTCGATATTGAGGACAGCGTGAATGTGTTCAAAGCGGGCCCGCCCTACAAGCTCGGCAGGGCAGCCGATGTCACGAGGTGCATCTCGTGCCAGGGCAGAATCAAGCCCGGCTTCGACATAGTCACCTGCAGATGCGGCGGACAGCTGCACCTCTCCTGTGCCAAGAGGTCCATGCAGTGCAGCGTCTGCGGCCAGAAGTACGATTTCTAACCCGAGCCAGCAATCTTGGCCTTGGAGATTCTTATTGACGGAGTCCTGACACCGTAGGCGTCCTTCGCCTCCTTGCCAACGAGGTCGATTGCGGAGAACATCTCGATCAGATCGATCCCCATCGATGCTTGACGTATGGATGGGCCCAGTTCGCCCTTGTCTATGATGTAACTCTCCATCATCAATCCGGAGAATTCTCCTGTGGCCAGGTTCGGGTAATCGTACGTGATACGGAGGTATATCCCGTTCTTCGTGTCCTTGAGCATCTCCTGCGGGGTTGCGTCGCCGGGCTCCACCACCAACGTCGTGCTCGATATCGAGGGGGGCCGTCTGTAGGTCCACATTGAACCTCCTCTTGAGGAATTTCCGGTGCTCTTGACAGAATCCTTTCCTGCCGAGTAACTGTCATGAAGATAAGATTCCAGCATTCCTTTCTTGACCAGATTCTTCTTGCGCGCAGGAACCCCCTCGCCATCGAATGAGAAGCTGCCGTTCGCCCATGCAATGGTTGGATCGTCTCTGACGGAAAAGCACTCAGAGCCAACCTTCTTCCCTAGCCGCCCAGCGAGGTAGCTTCGTTTCCGCTGGACGCTCTCTCCGTTCGCTCCCCCGCCAATCGCAGTCGCGAGGATGAATCCCGCGGCCATCGGGTCCAAGATGACAGGATAGTCCCCCGTCTTGACCGTCGTCTTCCTCAGCCCAAGGAGCGCGTGCTCCTTGGCGGTCTCGGCGACCCTTTCGAGCATCCTGCCGTCGTAGCGCCTGCTCCATCCACCGTCCACACCGGAGAACATGTCGTCATTGGATCTTGCGACGGATTCCGCGAACGCCTCGAAGGCCGACAACTTCTGGGAACCGACAAATCCGTTGCTGTTCGCGAGTGCGATATCACCGAGGGCAACACTCACGCCCGCGTTCACTGACGTTATTCTGCGGTCCGCACCGGCCCGGTCAGATAGTGCTATCGCCATACTCACGACATCGTCATGCCTGAGTTGCGCGAGCTTCGGCTCGTAAAGCCCTGCCACCTTCGCGGGTTTGGCTTTCTCAGGAAGCCCTTTGAAATCCACATCCGGAGTCCCCGACTTCGACTGAGACACCGCGAGGCTAACAGCCTTCTTCACGGCCTGCGATTCGTGACCAGTGCAGTACGAGAACCCTGCGCAGCCCTTGATGAACACGCGAATTCCCACACCCGGGTCGCTAACTGCACTCGCCTGCTTCATCGAGCTCTTCTCTATCTCCGCGGTGATTGCCTGCGCGTCTGTCACAATCACATCGCAGTCTGACGCTCCGAGTCTTACGGCCTGCTTCACGACCGATTCCGCCAATGCTTCGAGATCCATAGAATCACCACCTCAGGTGAGGCCTCCGACAACGATGTTGTCAAGACACACGTGCGGTCCTCCATCAGTCGTCCTCGCGGACTGGCCGCCTTTGCCGCAATAGCCAGGGTCGCCCAGCACGAAATCGTTCCCGATCCCTCTGACGTTGTTGAGGACCTCAAGGATCAACCCCATGACCGAAGCGTCCCTGTACCGCTGCCCTACCTCGCCATTCTTGATCTGATAGGCCTCGTCGCACTTGAACATGAACTGCCCCTTTGCCGGTTCGACGTACCCATACTGACCTCCCTTGATCAGGAGCCCGTCCTTGACCATGCTGAACAGCTCCTCCTTCGACTGATCCCCCGGGCCGATGTAGGTATTGCTCATCCTGATTATCGGCGTGGAGTTGTAGGCCTGGGACCTCGCCGAGCCGTTCGAGGAAAGACCCATCCTGCTACCTGTTTCCAGATTCTGCATGAATTCCTTCAGAACGCCATTCTCGATCAGAACGTGCTTCTTCGATTTCACTCCTTCCCAGTCGAGAGAGAAGTAGCCGAAAGTGTTCTTCACTGTGGGGTCGTCGACGAGACTGATTCTCTCGTCAGCAACCTTCTTGCCGAGCTTCCCCTCGAGAACAGAGGCTCCGGAAAGAACGGCATCGGCCTCGCACGCGTGGCCGAAGGCCTCGTGCGCGAGAAGACCCGTCATGATATTGTCCAGGATGACGGTGTGCTTGCCTGCTGGCGCGGGCTTAGAGTCCAGGAGTCTGACAGCCATTTCCGCAGCCTTCATTCCAAGTCCATGGGAGTAATCCGTCCTCATCAGTTCGTATCCCCCAACGCTCCCGTTCGAGGCGTGACCCCTCTGTACAACCCCTTCCTGCTTCGCCCACGCGGAGCAGGCGGCAACGAGCCATCGCTCCTTGGTCCTAGAGAGCGTTCCGAACGAGTTCGCCACGACTCTGTCAGACTCGAGGTCGTCATACCTCGCGTTCGTACTTGATATGCGCTGATCCATGGACCTCATGGATTTGTCGAGTTCCATGACGAACTCTACCTTCTCCTCCATGGGCACGTCGACTGTCTTCTCCTTGGCCTTGTACTCCTCCCTGATCGTGACTGCCTTGGCCGGGACGATCTTGAATTGTATCTTCGCCTTGGCTTTTGCGACCTTCGCCATGTTCGCTGCGGACTCTGCCGCAGCAGTCACCGAACCCTTGGTGAGGCCATTGGTCGCAGCGAACCCCCAAGCACCGCCTGTGAACGCCCTGATTCCGCAACCAGATTCCCTGAGTGAGGTCAGAGTCTTCGTCTTGCCGTCCATGGCGATGACGTTTGTCCCTGTGGAGGACTCGATTCTGACATCTGCGAACTCTGCACCCATCTTGAGCGCTCGGTTGATTGCCGCTTGTGCGAGATCTTCCATTCGAACACCTGGAGGAAACACAGGGAACGCGTGCCACAGTTTCAAACTTGCGCAAGAATCACGTGGTCTTGAACCTGGAAGCGCTCTTGGCCGCCTTGACGAAAACACCCGCTGAGATCATCCGGGCGACCTTCTCGATATCTCGGGACATCGACCTGTCTTCTTCCAAGTGGGGTACTTCCGCGCGGAGGGCAGCCCTGACCTTCTCCACCGCGGGGCTGGAGGACAAGTGGATAAAGTCCAATCCCTGAGCGGCGGATATCATCTCTATCGCGATCACGCGAGACACGTTCTCGCCTATCTGCCTTGCCTTCCAAGCGCCTATCGTTCCCATGCTATTGTGATCTTCCTGATTGGCGCTCGTCGGAATCGAGTCCGCAGAAGCAGGATGCACCAGCACCTTGTTCTCCGACACGAGCGAAGCAGCCACATATTGAGGGACCATCAGGCCGGAGCGGACTCCTCCGTGCCTGGTCAGGAATGGCGGCAGGCCACTGAGCTTCTCGTCGACGAGCCTCGCGGTCCGCCTCTCGGAGAAACTGCCGAGTTCGTGAACTGCCAGTCCGAGGAAATCCATGGCGAGAGCCACGGGTTGGCCATGGAAGTTGCCTCCAGAAATCACCAGGCCATCCGCGGGGAAGAAGAGCGGGTTGTCCGTCGCAGAGTTGATCTCGATCTTGAGGACAGACTCCGCGTACCAGATGGCCTCGAGACTCGCGCCGATCACCTGCGGGATGCACCTGAGGGAGTACGCGTCCTGCACCCTGGGACAATCATGGTGCGATACCATTATCTCGCTTCCCTCAAGAAGAGTCATCATGTTGCTGGATACCCTCAGCTGGCCCTTGTGCGGCCTCACCTTCGATATCTTGAGGTCGAACGCCGACGAGGTGCCCTTCAAAGCTTCCAGGGACATGGCGGCCGCAATCTGGGCGTTGTCCGCCAACATGGCAGCATCCTCAGTGGCGAGGACCCCGACTGCACCCATCGCCTGTGTGCCATTGATGAGGGAGATAGCTTCCTTGGGTTCGAGTGTGAGCGGTTTGAGCTTCTTTCTTCTGAGTGCGTCCGCGCCAGGTTCGAAACCCGCGCCCGCATCTGCTTCGCCTTCGCCGATAATCGCCAGCCCAAGATGCGCAAGCATCACCAGATCGCCGCTCGCACCGACCGAACCCTGTCTGGGGATGCTCGGATGAACCCCCGCGTTGAGCATGTCGAGCAGCATCTCGACAACATCGGGCCGGACACCCGAATACCCCTTGGCCAGCGCATTCGCCCTGAGCAGCATCATCGCGCGGACGACCTCCGCGGGGTAACGCTCCCCAACACCGCATGCATGGCTCCTGAGAAGATTGATTTGAAGCGCTTTCAGCTCGTCAGGCGGGATTCTCACATCGACGAGCTCGCCCACGCCGGTGTTGATCGCATAGATTGTCTTCCCGTTCTTCACGAGATCCTCCAAGGACTTCCTTGAGCTAGAGAGACGAACGCGCGCGGACCGCGACAAAGAGACCTTCGCGCCCGAACGAGCTGCATGCACTACATCGCCCAGGGTGAGAGAGTTGCCGTCGACTGCAACCCCTTTACGAATGTGGTGACTTTTCGCAGACATCAGATGACCGCCGAAGCACTGCGCGTATCTACGTATCTGTACCTGAACTTAATGGGCAGGTCCCTCGGCCTTCGCCTTCAAATTCACGGGAACGAACTTGTAGCCGTAGTGGATCACGCCTGAAGGTCCCTCTTCGCTGAGCTTCCTCATTGTCGCTCTCACAGGCATGCCGATCTCGAGGTCGCAGGCTTCGCAGTCTATGACCTGAGCAGTCACCTTCACACCCTCGTCCAGCTCCACCATTGCAAGGAAATAAGGTCTTTGCATGCTCAGTTCCTCAAGGCCCTCGTGGACCTCGGTCATCGAGAATATCTTACCCGTACCCTTCAGCTTCACGCGCTCCATCATGCCCACGCTCTTTCTGTGGCAGACTGGGCATATCGTCCTCGGCGGGAAGAAATGCCTTCCGCAGCTGTTGCACTTCACGCCCACCAGGTTGTACCTGCTCGGGTTCTCCCTCCAGAATCTCGGTGCGGTGGCCATCTCAGACCCTCCTCAGAAGATGAACGACGACAGTCGCCCCTGTGCCTCCGACATTGTGCGTCAAACCCACTTCGGCATCGATCACCTGTCTCTTTCCAGCCTTTGCTCGCAGCTGGGTCACGACCTCCACGGCCTGAGCAAGACCAGTGGCACCGATCGGGTCGCCCCTCGCCTTCAGGCCACCAGAGGTATTCACCGCTATCTGGCCTGAGATGGCAGTGAGGCCCGCCTCAGTCGCCTTACCACCCTCGCCCTTCTTGAAGAACCCCAAGTCCTCGATTGCGAGTATCTCACTTATCGTGAAGTTGTCATGAACCTCTGCGACATCGACATCCTTCTGGGTTATGCCCGCCATGTCGAATGCACGCTTCGCCGCCATCTTCGTGGCCTCCATGGTGCATATGTCTTTTCTGTCGTGAAGTGAAAGCGTGTCGCTCGCCTGACCCGAGCCGACGATTTCGACTGGGGTTTCGGTGTACTTCTTCGCATGTTCGAGAGGACATAGCACGACCGCAGCGGCCCCGTCAGAGCTTGGCGCACAGTCGAACACGCGCAAGGGCGACGATACCATGGGAGATCCCAACACGGTCTCCCGGGTGATCTCCCGCTTGAACTGCGCTTTGGGATTGAGAGAGCCGTTCCTGTGGTTCTTGACGGCGACATCCGCAATCTGTTCCCTAGTCGTGCCGTACTCGTGCATGTGCCTTCTAGCCATGAGCGCGTGCAACGCGGGGAAAGTGGCACCCAGGACCGTCTCCCATTCTTGGTCTGCCGCAGAGGACTGGATGACAGCAGACTCCGTATCGCTCACATCCGTCATCTTCTCCGCGCCTCCCACGACGACTATGTCGTGGAGCCCCGAGGCGACCGCCATGAAACCCTGCCTGAGGGCTAGCCCGCCCGAGGCACCTGCAGCCTCGATCCTCGTGGCCGGGATATGCGACTTCGCAAGTCCGGCGTAGTCCGCTATCAGAGCTCCGATATGCTCCTGCTCTATGAACCGACCAGCGGACATGTTCCCCACATACAGGGCGTCGATCATGTCAGCGCTGATGTTGGCATCAGCGACAGCAGCTAGACCGGCCTTGATCCCGATGTCCCTGAACGAGGAGTCCCAGAGCTCTCCGAACTCCGTGTCTCCTACCCCGATAATCGCAACGCGTCTCATTCACTCGCCTCCGAGCATGATCTTGCCCCTGAACTTCGCGTACGTCGCGTAGTCCAGGAATTTCAGGTTTGTGTTCAGCTCCTTCACGGTCGGAGCCTTGCTTCTCTGATAGGACTCGATCGCATCCGTGACGGTCAGCGCAAATGCGTCCGATCCAGCACCTGAGCCATAGGCGACCGCGAAAATCCTGTCGCCCGCCTTCGCCTCATCAAGAATCGCGGCGAGTCCGAGAGGAACGGCGCCCGAGTAAGTGTTCCCGATTATCGGTGCGAGCAATCCCGTCTTGATCTGGGCGTCATTGAACCCGAGCTGCTTCGCGACGCGGGTAGGGAACTTGCCGTTCGGTTGGTGGAATGTCGCATACGTGTAGTCCTTCGCAGAGGTCGTTGTCCTGTCCAGAAGCCCCTTGGCCCCGTTGATGACATGCTTGAAATAGGCAGGCTCGCCCGTGAACCTCCCACCGTGCCTCGGGTACATCTGACCCTCGCGCCTCCAGAAATCTGGCGTGTCGGTCGTGTATGAATACGTCTTGTCAATAATCGCAATGATTTTTTCCGATCCGATGAGGAAAGCGCCTCCACCTGCGGATGCCGAGAACTCGAGAGCGTCTCCAGGGGCCCCCTGAGAGGTGTCCGCCCCGATCGCAACTCCGTACTTGACCATGCCGGAGCCGACCAGGCCCATGCAGGTCTGAATCGCGGCGGTGCCCGCCTTGCACGCGAACTCGTAGTCCGCGACCATCAGGTGCGGGGCCGCTTCGATTGCCTCCGCGACAATCGTACCAGTCGGCTTCACCGCGTAGGGGTGCGACTCCGAGCCCACGTAGAGAGCGCCTATGTCCTTCGGGCTGACATCGCATCTCTTCATCATGTTCCGCGCGGCCTCGACTGAGATCGTGATGGTGTCCTCGTCCGGTCCGGGGACAGACTTGCAGTTTATCATCAGGCTCTTGCTCATCGCCTTGCCGTCCACGCCCCAGACCTTCCCGATCTCCTCGGGGGTGATCCTGTAGCGTGGGATGTGTGCTCCGTAGCTGACAATCCCAACCTTCATACAAATCCCTCTTAGCCGAGTGACTGCAGCTTCTCAACGAGATCGCTGACGGCTAGCTGTGTCCTGATAAGCGGTATGTTCTCGAGCTCGGCGAGCCGAATCGCGAGCTCATCAACCTGGTCCGGTTTCTGGTAGACAACCATGGCCGGCTTGAGCGGGTGCGCCCTGATCGCTATCATGGGGGACCGGCCGAACCGGACGCCTGTGAAGACGAGGGCCCTCTGGCTGCTCCAGCCGTATATCTTGAGGTAGTCGAACGAACTAAGCGAGGTGATCGCACGCACGCTGTCGATCACGGTGAAGCCATGTATGTGGTCATCGAGCTCGATCGCCGGCGTGAGATTCTCACCGTCGATCTTGTCGACAAGATCGGAGGCGAGGACTTCGACAGCGAACTCCTTGATAGAGATGATAGAATCCGTCTTCGCGGCAAGCGAGTACTGCTTCAGTATCTGCCCGCCCACCTTCTCGTCGATGTCCAAGAACGCGTCGACGATCTTCCGAACGGTTGCGATGCCCGGTGACTTCCTTCTGCCCGCTTCGTAGTCGCTTATGACG
>MGVW01000037.1:0-7881 GCA_001800675.1 Euryarchaeota archaeon RBG_13_57_23
CCTTGTAGCCATCCCATTGCGGAAATGACACCGCATACCATAGCGGGTACGCGTTAAAGCCATCCTCATTCGATGGCAACAGGCTCCGTTGCGCTAGATCCATCGGACCCGTGTACTTGCTCTGGACATAGTCACTCAAGGCGTACGCGAACACGCTCATGGCGCCAGCGCCGAAGCCGAGCTGCCAGGCTACCAACAGCAGGTCGACCGCATGCGCGCCGACAATAGCATTCAACGCAGGCTGGTCGTTCTTGGTGACAGCGCCTGAGCTCTCGTTGATGAGGTCGAAGGTCCCTCGTGTGCCTATCTGCATCGCGCGCTCGCCGTCATCACCGACCTTGAGCACGATATCGTCATCAATGGGGGCGGTTATGTCTGGATCGATAGTGCTACCCGTGGCATTGGTCGCGGCTCCTTGGTACTTCGATGTGAACACGGTTACGAAGTGGACGGCGGCGATGCCCATGGTGTCTGGTATGTCCCTCGGGTTCAACTGGAACGGGAATCCAAAGAGGATTCCCCACAACTCGGTCACTTGGCCGATCGTGTACCAGGTCTCCGCCTTCACCACGCCGGTCGTGTTGTCCATCGTTATCTCGTAGTCCACTGTCAGCTCGCTGAACTTGGCTATCCAGCCCGTTCGGAGTAACAGGCTAGCCAGAGGGTTGCCAGAAACGAATGCGTAGAGGTTGAGGTATTGAATCCCGAACCTATAGTGGCCCTCTCCAAGCTTCTCGACGGGGCGAACATGCGTCTCCGGAGGATATGCCTCATCCAGAATCTTGCCCACCCCGAATGGAATCACGTACAGGACGTCCTCATTCCCCGGGTCCGGGAGGCCATTCGATCCAGGTCCTGTCCCGTTGTACGTGTCGTTATAGACCATCAGAAACGCGAGCTCCGCGCCAATGAAAACCTCCCTGTTCTCCGGAGTCCGATAGTGCATTCCGAAGAGCTGGAATGGCACGGTTCCGGTGCCGTTCTGGTTCTCGACCATGTTAAGGCATAGGAGGAATGCTTGCACATCTTCGTAGTTGACAAACGATGCGGAGAATGTCAGGTTGTCCCCGACTGTGTTCTGTACTTCTATCGAACTGTTGGTCCAGTACTCCTCCTCGAACGTATGACCGAAGACCGCTGCCTCGTCCCCGTCATGCCAAGTCGTCGGAGGAAAAGCACTCACATTGGCGGCCATCATCATGCCCACAACCACACTGACCAGTACTGTCAGTATTCTCCTCATGATGAATCACACAACTCCTGCAAAGGCGCAGGATTCCCATCGCTCTGACAGACTAGTATTCATCTTCACAGAATAATAACCTTTTGTAGAACCTCGGCCATGGTTGCAGAGTGGGGCACAAAGTGAAATGGTTGGAACTTCACTCCATATCAATCTCGCCAACTAGAAGGATGGGCGTGTCAATATGGAGGGATTCAGAATCATGCTCTTCGAACCATCACCATCGAGTCCGAATCACATTCAAGGTAACATGCTCGACCTCGCTGTGACTCAGCCTCCGTGCCCTGTCGTGGCGACTCTCGTTTTCTCAGCATGATTGGGGAAAGATGTAAGCCGATATCGGGCATACCACCACAAGATGCCCGAGGTAGGTCCCCGGACAGAAGGGGGCAGGTGGTTCTCTAGAAGCGCGGACGAAGCGCTTGTCATCCTAGGGAGCTCGGTCCAAGGACTAACCTCCGCGGAGGCGTCCAAGAGGCTCATGGAACATGGTCCCAACGAGCCAGTCCGAGAGAAGGCGAAGGGGCCTTTGTTCTACATCCTGAAACAGATCAACCAGCCTATCATCTACGTCCTGATCGTCGCTGGGGCGATCACGGCCTATCTGGAGGAATGGATCGACACAGCGGTCATCTTCGCGGTCGTCGTGGTGAACGCCGCATTGGGGTTCATCCAAGAGAGCAAAGCAGGTCGTGCAATCGAAGAACTCATGAGGTTCACCGTCACAACAACGAAGGTCAAGCGAGACGGCGGACAGATTTCCATCTCTGCGAAGGAGATCGTTCCAGGGGATATAGTCATCGTGCAGGCTGGGGACATGGTCCCCGCGGACATGAGATTCGTGTTCGCCAAGGATCTCTTCGTGGACGAATCTGTCTTCACTGGGGAATCCTCATCCGTGCTCAAGCAGACCGGGACGCTGAAAGACGAGTGGCTTGTTCCCGCTGACCAGGTCAACATGGGTTTCTCGGGTACCCTCGTGGTCCGAGGCAGAGGGGAGGGGGTGGTCGTCGCCACTGGCTCACGCACGGAGATAAGCAAGATATCCATCGAGCTGAAGGAGACGAAGAAAGCCACGTTCCCCATGATGAAGAAGATAGAGGAACTGGCCAAGGTCGTTTCCGTTGTCGTCGCCGTCGCCGCCGCGTTCACATTCTCTATAGGGCTCGTGCGAGGGTACGAGGCGATCTACATGTTCAGGGCGTCTGTGGCACTCGCAGTCGCCGCCATACCCGAGGGGCTTCCCGCACTTGTGACGGTGGTGTTTGCGTCGGGGGTCCGCATGATGGCCAGGAGGAATGCAATAGTCCGTAGCCTGCCTGCGGTTGAAGCCCTGGGGAGCACAACGGTGATATGCTCGGACAAGACGGGCACCCTGACGATGAACAAGATGACGGTCGTGAAAGTGCACTCCGGGGGAAGGGACTACGACGCCGAACCTCCCCTGTATTCCTGCGTGCAGCACTGCGACTATCCAGGCCTAGTGTCACTGAAGAACGAACCAGACCTCTACGACACGCTCGCGGCGGGAGTGCTATGTAACGACGCGGTCATCAAGGACGGGATAGCGGATGGAGACCCCACAGAGACGGCCCTCGTGATCGCAGCAGACGTCGCGGGGGTACGGCCGAAGCTCGAGAGAATCGATGAGATACCGTTCGAGACGACGCTCGGATACATGGCAACGCTGCACCACGATACAACTGAGAACGTCATCTTTGTCAAAGGCGCTCCGGAACGCGTCATCCACAAGTGTTCGCAGGCCAGGAGCAGGAACAAGCTTGTGAAGATACGCGCGGAGTATCTCATCGACAAGTCGCACGAGATGGCGAGACAGAGCCTGAGAGTCCTTGCGGTAGCCATGAAGAGGGTCCCGTCGGGAAAGAAGACGCTCGAATCAAAGGATCTTGACAACCTGATATTCCTGGGGTTGATAGGAATGCTGGACCCGCCGAGGCCGGAAGCGAAGGAAGCTATCGCCGCTTGTCGTGAAGCGGGGATCAGGGTCATAATGATCACCGGGGACCACGCGGCCACAGCGGAAGCGATTGGAAATGACCTTGGACTCACAAAGGACCGAGGGCGTGTCATTACCGGACATGAAATAGAGGAAATGCATGACGCCGACCTCGCCAAGGCCGTGAGAGAGTCAAACATATTCGCGAGAACCACTCCGGAGCACAAATTGAGGATCACGAAACAGCTCGTGGCCAATGGCGAAGTGGTCGCTGTCACGGGAGACGGAGTGAACGATTCGCCTGCGTTGAAGGCGGCGACGATAGGTGTGGCGATGGGGAAAGGCGGCACCGACGCAGCCAAGGAGGCGGCGGACATTGTCCTGAAGGATGACAACTTCGCGACAATAGTCGCTGCAGTGGAAGAGGGTAGGGACGTCTATAGCAAGGTACACAAGATAATTGCCTGGAGCATCCCGACCAACATAGGCGAGGCGATGATGCTACTGGTTGCCATATCCATGGGAATCGCCCTCCCCCTGCTGCCCCTTCAGATACTGTGGATCAATCTAGTCACGGCCATAGCCCTCGCAATACCCATGGCGTTCGAGCCAAGGGAGAAGGGGCTGCTCTCTAGACCACCTAGGCCTCCGGGCGAGAGGCTCATCACCAGCTTACTGATCAGGAAGTTCGCAATCGTGTCGACCCTGATGGTCTTGGGCACTTTCGGAGTGTTCTACGCATATCAGGAGAGTGGTGAGACCGTCGCGCTTTCGCGGACGGTCGCACTCAACACGCTTGTCTTCTTCGAGATATTCTACATGTTCAACAGCCGGTCGCTGATCGAACCAGCCCATACGGTCAGCCTGAGGGCGAACCTGTCGATGCCCGTGGGAGTGCTCGCGTGTTTCGCATCACAGCTCCTTGTCACTTACTGGGAGCCACTGAACCTCGTCTTCCACACGGACGGCATCGGGATTCGCGACTGGCTCATTGCTATCGGGCTGGCGAGTTCTGTGTTCTTCGCTATAGAATTCGAGAAAGCCATCTTCAGATGGAGAGGGAGGAACAGTGATATCAATAAAAGGTAATCGCGGTAGAACGGTGAGAAACTCTATGCCAACGGTAATTGTGAACATGTGGCCAGGGAGAGATGATGACGCCAAGCGCAGGATCGTCGAAGGGATAACCAAGGTATTCGAAAACGAGAAGGTTCCCCGGGATGCCGTCGAGATTCTGCTTTTCGAGGTCCCGAAGAACCATTGGGCGTCTGGGGGCAAGTTGCACTCGGACTGAGAGATGATTACCACGCCAGCTCCGACAGACACCCCTGCAGAAGTTTGCGAGGGCTTTCCGCCGAGACACAACACCATCTTTATCTAGGATAACTAGCGTCCAGAGCCGATGGCAGACGCCCCCTGGGTAAGCACATTCGTCGCGCTGGCCCTCATCCCGGTAGCATTCTTGTTCGTCCATGCGTACATCAGCGGGAAGAGGAGGTTGCCATTCCACAGGATTACAGGATTCGTCGCAGTAGTGTGGGACCTTAGCTTGTCAATATTCTATATGCTCTACAGGTTGTTCGGCGGACAGGTCGAGGAATCCACCCTCGATGTCAGTGGAGCGTTTCTCGTTTACTTCATCGTACACGGGATCGTCGCGGTTGTGGTCATCGCACTTGAACTCATAGTTCTATCATCAGCGCTGCTATACTTGAGGAGAGCAAAGGGGTTGACGCTGCATAGGAGGCTTGCACCTTACCTGACTCTACTGTGGTTTGCCGCATTCCTCTCCGGCGAAGCTGTATATATCGTGAACTACGTGATTTGAAGTACGATTGACATCGGACACTCAAATCATCTCTCTGAGATAACGTCATCACCGCGCGAAAGTACTGCGCTTGTCACGATTCACTCACTTCTCGGCTTATTGATTTCACCAAACAACTCACGTTGACAAGCATCGGCCAACGCCTGCAAAACCCCATAGCACAGGAGCGACATCCCATTACGGGCACAATGAAATCCATCAGTCGAGTCCTGATCATACTGGCTTTTACCATGGGTGCTACGCTTCCAAACGCCGAAGCGTGGAGCAACGGCGGGTACTCCGCGGATCAGAACAACCCGGATTACGGAACGCATGATTGGATAGCCGACATGGCGCTCAGTATTCAGACCAGAGACGTGACCTTCCTGAAAACGACCTATCACACGGAATTCCTGTTGGGGACGGAGGCGCCCGATAACCCGGACTACATAGGCGACACATCGAAACACCACGTCTACTTCGCCTCTGACCATCAGCTTGAAGACGATGCGAGTGCGGCAAGGGCAGAGGCGCTCTATCAGGGCGCGCTCAGCTACCTCAAATCCGGGAATTATGAAATCGCAGCCTATGACATCGGGGTCATGACGCACTACATCGCGGACCTCGGCGTGTTCGGACACACGATGGGGACGTTCACGGATTGGGGAAGCGAGACCCACCACTCAGACTATGAGAACGAATTCGAGGAAAGACTCGATTCACTGTCAGCGCCCTCGGGGATCTCTCTCAACGACAGAGACGCCTACAACGCGACCCTAGACCTTGCGGAGGACGTCACCTTCGGAAGTGGCGCAATCAAGGCGAACATATGGATGGACTCGAACTACAACTGGGCAGAACCAGTGTTCGTTTCGAGCGCCATGGGCTCCCTGAACATGTCAGTAGCCGCAGTCGCGGCTGCGATAAACCATCTTCTAATCGAGGGCGGCTCGTCCACACCGATCCCAGATCCAACGCCTACGCCGGATCCAACGCCATCACCGGATCCGACACCTTCCGCGGCACCGCCTCAACCCCCGTCATCGGTGACTGCGGTCGTCGACGGTTCGCAAGTCAGACTGTCTTGGTCTCCACCGTCTGATGACGGGGGTGCTGCGATCACCGCTTATCTCATTTACAGGAGCACAACTTCTGACAACCCGTTACAAATCGCGACCCTCTCAAATAGCGTCGTCTCATGGACAGACGAATCCGCACTCAAAGGGAAGACATACTACTATTGGGTCGTTGCTGAGAACTCAGCTGGCCAGAGCAGCATGTCGCAGGTGGTTTCAATGACGACCCCGGAAGACACCAATCCGCTGCTTCTACCTCTAATCATCTCGACTATCTCAGTCGCACTCGCATCGACTGCTGCCCTACTATGGCGAAGCAGAAGCAAACACAGACAACGGCATTGATCCGGCCAGCCATGTCATCTGGACAATCAATTCATGGCCTAGATGATCAGGCGTGAAGGACGAGCGACACAATCCACGTTGCCCGCGTACTTCATCCTCAGGTCCCAGCTAGGTAGTCCTTCCTCATAAGGAGGATGTAGATGAGCAGAACCGCGGCTGGTATGATTCCATCGGCTGCAGACGACAACACCAATGCGAGGGCCCAGATATCGAACACTATCGTGTAGGCGCTTGCCGCAATCGTCCCCCAGAACCCCCAAGGCTTGATAAACCCCTGGTAGAGTCAGAAGCCCGACCACCCCAATCGCCAGGAAGCTGAACTACACGAAGTTCTCAATGAGCTGCGACTGATCTTCCTCGAACTGCATCTCACCCGTGGTTCCGAGATAGAAGATGCCGACTCGGGCGGCGTAGTACATAGCTGCAAATAGCACGATCAACACCCTGAGGACTCTCTTGAGTTCCATCAAGAACCTGCAGAAACCTGGCGATTACTACTGATTTTCGCACATCACCCACGACGCGCCCCAGCAGCACCCAATTCAAGGAGCACTTTGAGGTTTCTGGGGAATGACGTCAGGTCCAATCCTGCTCTTTTCAACCTTCTGTCGAGGTTCGCGGCTCGATCCCCTGAGAACTTCCCCCTGAGGAGGTACATCGTCTCATCCTCGCTGAACCGAGCGCGCACCTCGCGCCAGTTGATGATCTCCTTGTCGTAAGGGCAAACCCTCTGGCATCGCATGCAACCGATTATCGAGTTGTGTGCGGAAGGGTCGATCCAGGGAGGGAAAGGCTTCGAAGAAGGAAGCTCGTTGAATCGGGACAGACACTTCTCAGCATGTATCAGAAACCTATCGCCAGCGATCGCGCGTGTTGGACAGGCATTCTGACACGCCTTGCAGGTGGCGCATCTCTCAAGTACCTTCTTGTCCTGCCAGTGGTACTCAGGACTTACATAATCCGTATACAGCGCCGTGAGCGTGTGGAAGCTGCCGTACTTCGGGATGTACGTGATGTTGTTCCGGCCGTAGCAGGCGAGCCCGCTCCGCACCGCCAGAAGCTTCAATGGAAGGATAGCTCTCGCGATCCAGTACTTCTTGGGTGCAAGGGCTTCCTTGAGCAGTCGCCGGGTTCGATTTGACGCCCTGAAGTACTCCCCGTAGGTCGGTGGCACCGTGAAATCGTGAACCATTCCCCTCCACTCGAATCTGGTTATCACAGCCGGCGAGGGGATAGCCGCTACGAGGATCGACTTCGCCTTGCTCATGCCCCTGGCCGCCTTAGGGTCCAGCCGTGATTTGACCCATTCGACGAAGAAATCGCTTTCAAGCTGCCCCTTGGCGTGAAGACCCCTGACCTCGTCTCTCAGTCCCTCTAGGTGATCTATCGAAACGAAGCGGCCGTAGCATTCATTCCTCTCCAGATATTCGAGCACTCTCACATCAATGCCTTC
>MGVW01000037.1:7895-8173 GCA_001800675.1 Euryarchaeota archaeon RBG_13_57_23
AAACTTCCCGAGGATATGTTCCTGCCTTCTCCTGCTCACGGACATAGTCCACGGCGGAGTTGATGGAAATGCGCGAGCCCTTCGCGATAACGCTCGCCACCACGGACGAGGCGGCAGCGTCCTCAATCTCGTAGTGCCTCATTATTTCCCTGATATCGTATCTAAAAGAGATGATCCTGCTGAGATTCAGCATGACGGTCCTGTCACGCTCACGGGGCTTTGGCACCCTAGGCTCGCTGTACCTGCGCCCCTTGTATCTCCTGCTCACGACCAACTAG
>MGVW01000038.1:0-314 GCA_001800675.1 Euryarchaeota archaeon RBG_13_57_23
ACTGTCATGATCAATGCGATGTATACAATGACATCCATATGCGCAGAATACAAGAGCCGCGGCTACTTCAAGCTGCTCGCGACAACGACGCTCAAGAAGACTGACTGGCTGCTGTCGAAGTTCGCGTTCTACTCCATAATGCTGATATTGTCGCTCCTTCTGACCTTCACGGTCGGGAAGCTTGCATTCGGGATGAACGCGGTCTTGACACCCATGGCGTTCGTGTTCATCGTCGCGGGAGCGTTCCTATTCACGAGCCTCGGCATGCTACTGGGCATTCTGGCGAAGGATCCAGAGGCGGGCTCGGCCATATC
>MGVW01000038.1:350-15813 GCA_001800675.1 Euryarchaeota archaeon RBG_13_57_23
GACGTTTTTCGCGCTCGAGTCGATGCCGACCTACATTCAGGCGATCGCTGCGGTGCTCCCGCTGACATACCTTAACGAGGGTCTGAGGGACACGATGGTGTACGATAGTCCCGACAGCGCACTCTTCAACCTGGCTGTGGTGCTGGTCCTGGGGGTCGTGTTCTTCGTCGCCGCGAGCCGTCTGATGTCCTGGAAGGAGCGCTGAGGCGGTAACATATCCCGAGTTTCGCACTCTGGGACGATACCCGTTGTGTCGCTCCCGTCGAGAATCCTCTTCTTATACGCGTAATGAAATCCCGGGCGCGTCTGATGGCTATGCGAGGGCGCAGCGTTCAGACCGCTTGGAACTTGGGTGAGAGATTGGTGCAGATCCTGGATGTGATGAGGAAGGCGCTAGATGGCAAGCCGATGAGCGAGAACGACTATCAGCTGAGGACCTTCTCGCCCAAAGTCCAGGAGAAAGTGAGGAAGTACCGCATCAAGTACGATCCTGAGAACCCAGTCCCGAGCGACGACTCGCTTGCGGATGATGTCTTCAAGGCGGGATTCGAGCTCATGGCCGATGTCGGGTCATATTGCATCACAACCGGCAGGGTCATGTCCTACACGGAGGCGGAGATAAAGGAGGCGCTGCGAAACGCTCCCTCGCATATGCACTTCGGAGAGGGCAAGGAGCGCAAGAAGTTCGTCCCGCGCAAGATCGGAGACAAGACTCCTCCGTGGTGTCTTCTGGGGGCTGGCGGGGGCGCAATCTCGAGCGAGGCCGTATTCACGACCTTGATGGAAGGTTACGCCGAGATTCCGGAGACGAACGCCATCACCACACCGGCTATCACTAAGGTGAGCGGGATGCGTGTCAGGCCCCAGTCTCCTTTGGAGGTCCTTGCGTCTATGAGGAACGCCGTTCTGGGGAGGGAGGCGTGCAACAGGGTCGGAAGGCAGGGCATGCCGTTCATGAACTCGCTTTCCACGGCAGAGTCGGATGTCTCCTTCGCCGCAGCCCTGCACCCGAAGTACGGGATGAGGCCTTCAGACGGGTACATGATCGCTAGCATGGACCCCATGAAGATGGATTTCCAGAGACTAAACAAGTCCGTAGTGGTCCACTCGCTTGGCGGAGCTGTGGGATGTGATTTCTCGCCTCTGATGGGCGGTTATTCGGGAGGTCCAGAAGGAACGGCCGTGTGCACAGTCGCCACGCACATGATGGCCGCACTCACTCTCGGCTCTAGCTACTTCATCCCGTTCCCGCTGCACCTGAGATACGTATCGAACAGTAGCAGGGAGATGCTCTGGATAATCAGCGTCATGGGACAGGCGATAAGCCGCAACACGCACCTGCTATCGCTCAGTCTCAACTACACCTCGGCGGGCCCCTGCACACGGATGTGCCTCGAGGAATCCTCAGCTTCGGCAATCGCAGCGGTCGCCTCAGGCCTTTCTATAGAATCAGGTGGTTACGCGACCAACAAATACGAGGATAGGGAGACTCCGGTCGAGCCCAGAGTCACCGCGGAGTCAGCCCATGCAGTCGCGGGGATGAAGCGCTCCGACGCGAACGAAATCTGCAAAGGCCTCCTGAGGAGGTACGAATCAAAGCTCGGGAACCCGCCCCTTGGCAAGACCGTGCACGAGTGCTGGGATCCCGAGAAGAGAGCGCCATCCAGAGAATATCGGGGGGTCGTGAGGAAGTTCAAGGCCGAGATGGCTGACATAGGTGTGGAACTCCGGCCTGAACCTTGAGCTCCTTGGGCCTTCTCGGCGAGACTTCTCCATCGGCCGGCTATTGAGGGGTCGTTGTAGTTAGGTCTGTCTTTCTTATATTATAACAGTGTTTATCGTGTCGAGCTTCGCGTGAAGGTACTGTTCTTCGTTAGGATTGGGAGGATCAAGAAAATGTACGACCAGATGGAGAGACCGGAGAGGGTAGATCAGAGCGCCTCTAGGATCACGAAAGTGAGACTTGTGCGCACACTTAGGAGGAGCAAGGCGAGGACGAGTGTATTGCGGCTCGCGATGGTGCCGATCGCGTTGATCGCGCTCGTGCTGCCATATGCACCGATATCTGGTGCAGGACCAACGATTCTGATTCCCCCGGGAACGATCGACCCGCAGATGATTCCGAAATGGGTCAACCAGCTGGACGGTCCACCGCCAGTCTGGGTGCCTAGCGAGGAGACATATGTCGATGGAAACCTGGTGTCGCAGAATTACACAATCGAGATGAAGAGTTTCTCGCAGCAGATTCTGCCGGCCGGATATCCTTCCACGCACGTTTGGGGATATGCGGGCAATGCGAGGGATGCGGTGACCGGAGCTGACCTTGGCTATGTCATGAGCTCCCCAGGCGCATCTTTTGAGGCGACCAGGTATGTTGACAACTACGTGAAGTGGGTCAACACCATCACAGAAGATCACATGTTCGCTGTGGATCCGACGCTGCACTGGGCGAACCCGAACGATTTCGAGATGCCGGAATCGCCTTTCGAGCCATACCCGCCTGGATATGAAGAGGCCCAGACCAACGTGCCTCTGGTGACTCACCTCCACGGTGGCGAGGTACAATCCACATCGGACGGTGGCCCAGACGCTTGGTTCACCGTTGAGGGGAACCATGGGATGGGTTATTCTACGCTGTATCCAGAGACGACTGAGCCAAACGCTGCTATCTACCACTACCCGAACGAACAGCTGCCGACCACTCTCTGGTACCATGACCACGCCCTCGGCGTGACGAGGACCAATGTGATGTCCGGACTTGCTGGCTTCTACTTGCTTACGGACCCGCAAGACACGGTTGCACCGCTGCTCCCGTCCGAGAAGTATGATATGCCTCTTGTGTTCCAGGACAGGATATTCAACTTGGATGGATCGATGTGGTTCGATTCGGTGGGGTTGAACGTTGACGAGCACCCCTACTGGATGCCTGAGTTCTTCGGCAATACGATCATGGTCAACGGGAAGGTCTGGCCGAACATGAACGTGGACCAGGGACAGTACTTGTTCAGGCTGCTTGACGGCTCGAACGCGAGATTCTACACGATCAGCTTCTCAAACGGCATGCCTTTCACGGTCATAGGAACCGATGGAGGGTATCTGAGAGCGCCCGCAACCGTGACGAAGCTTACAGTCGCGCCGGGCGAGAGGTACATGGTTCTGGTCGATTTCTCGAACCTTGCCCCTGGCACGAAGGTTGTGCTGCTGAACAGCGCAAAGACACCTTTCCCAACAGGAGCGCCTATTCATGGGGCCACGACTGGACAGCTAATCCAGTTCACCGTGACCGGCAATCAGGGGTTCGTCCCGCAGATGCTACCCTCGGTCCTCAATCCGACCCTTACCGCTGGATTCCCGTCCTTGACGGACCCTGTCGACAAAACGCGCATACTTGTCTTGACTGAGGTCATGGGCCCAGCAGGACCGCTGGAGATACTGCTGAACGGTCAGAAATGGCACGAGGACCCGAGCGAGATGCCGGTCATGGGGACGACTGAGGAATGGATAATCGTCAACCCGACGGCAGACACGCACCCAATCCACCTGCACCTCGCGCAGTTCCAGCTGATCAGCAGACAGAAAGTCGACGCGGTCGCCTACAACAACGACTGGATGATGCTCAACGCGGGGTTGAGCCACCACGGAGACGGTATGCCTCCGTACATGGATGGAGTCCCGGCGGAGTTGGACCCGACGGAATACTTGAAGGGTAAGGCCAAGGGAGCGAATCCGTGGGAGATGGGGTGGAAGGACACGGTCCAGATGCACCCGGGAGAGGTCACCATAATCAGGGTCAAGTTCGCTCCGATTGATGGCAGCCTAGAATACCCGTTCGACCCGACGGTCGGTCCGGGTTACGTCTGGCACTGTCACATACTGGACCACGAAGACAACGAAATGATGAGGCCGTTGATTGTGGTTGCAGCGGCACCGAAGATCTGATCAAACCCTTTTCACTTTGTCATTTTTCTTTTTTCCACTTGAAAGGCTAGTTAACTCTCTCACCACAAGACGCACAGAACATCGATCCCTGAGGGTTCTTATGGCCGCAGTGCGGGCACTTTCCTCCGAACCCTGTGCGCATCTGTTGCGTGTCGAGTTCCTCACCGAGGGGTTGTCTCGCATTCGAGTCCACTTCGGCCTGGAGTCTGTAGGTCCGTGGTATGAGCACGAGTACGATGATCAACAGCAGAGCAACCGCGCCAGCTCCGACTATGATGGCTATTATTGTCCAATCCACCGGAGCGACGACCTCTGGGTTCTGGCTAATGACCGTTCCTGAGATCATGACTGGCACGGTTTGATTGTTGAGTATGGCGACTGAGTAGGTGTAGGGCGCGATTATGGTGTAAGTCCTGAAGAAGTATTCCGTATCGATCATCGAGAGATCAGGCAGATATGACCAGACCCCTGAGGATGACCCACTCACCATGGCGGTCAGGAATTCGGAAGTTCCTTGCGCATCAAGCAGATAGACATCGACAGGGCCTCCCGTCGAGGAGATGAATACCGTCAATTCGGCTCCTTCTGTCAAGACCATCGTGTACAATCTGTAATCCGATGTGCCTAGTTGGGCGTCAACGGAATAGTTGTACTCCTGTTGAGCCTCAACCGCCCTCGGTGCGCTCACGAGAATCACAGTTGCGCACAGCAGCGTGGTGATAGACACTACTCCATATCTCCGAACCATCAGGGCCCCTTAGATATGAGCAACGATTTCTAGTTTACCCAGGCATGCCGGCAGAAATCGCGCCATGTCTGGCCAGGCCAGGATGATGAGTCTGTCACCCGCATTCTGGAATGAACTCGCGCCTGGAGGTGGCTATCAGAAGCAACCCGACGAGAGCGAAGAACGCCCCGAACAGAAACCCGATCGACATGACACCGAACACCCCACCTGCGAGGGCCCCGTCAAACCTGCTCCTGTTGAACGCGAACATGCTGAGAACCACGGCGAGGACGCCGAACAACATCATGAGTCCCGCATACACCTCGTAGCTGTCTAGAATCTCGTTCAGGGTCTCACCGGGAGCGATCACGGATCCATACGTGGCCAGGATGTCTTCTCCGGTTCCGGGGAGAAGTGATAGGAGCGCGTGGGTGATTCCGAGGAAACCAGCGAGAAGGATCAAGATCCCACCTACGCCCACCTTGGCCGTCCGAACGGAATGCGTGGGCAGCTCGGACCAATGCTCGCATTCCTCTACCTTCGTGGACTCAGATCCCTTCTTCTCGACGTCTTGGTGGTGGATGCTCGATCCACACGAAGGGCATACGACCGCGCCTCTGTCGGCATCCCAGCCGCATGCGCGGCAGACGGTCGGCCCTGTTGCATCGCTCCTCATGGAGTGACCGCAGAATCTGCACTCGACGGCTGTACTGGGGTTGTCTGCGCCGCACGACGGACACTTCACAGTAGCAACTGACATCGACAAGAAGAAGCTCAACTATCAATATGAGCTTTGTCCAAGACTTTTTGGAACCACTGCTACTTCGCCTTTGGTAGGGAGATGTCGAAGCTCATCCCCGCAACATCCGTGCCCGGATGTCGCTCCCTAACAGACACGATGCCGTCGTATCGCCTGGCCACAAGAGCCGCAAGTGAGAGGCCGACATCGCTGAACTTCAAGTTGCCCAACCCCGAACCGGGGTCGGCGAAAATCCTTTCCCTGATGTCCTCGGGGATGGTCGATCCTCTGTCCGACAGTGAAACGGTATACACATCGTACACGTCATCTATGTTGACATCGACTGTGACATAGTGTCCGCTTGTCCTTCTGGCAGAGTCGAAAAAGATGTTCAGGAACATATCGTTGATTAGGTCATCTGCCATCACCCTGCATTCATTCGGAGGTCGGGAGAAGTTGACTGCGAATTGCTTCTGCATGATCTCTCTCTTTGCGATCTCAGAGGTACTTCGTATCACCTCTCTGAGGTCGATCGGCCTGAGGTTGACAGATTTCCTGATCCGGGCTTCCGAGTATCGTTTGACAGTCTCAATCAGGCCCCTCATGGATCTCGTTATTGCCACCATGTTGAGGGCGATGTCCATCGCTTTGGGGTCCAGCTCGGTGACTCCTCTCAGCTCCTTTGTCAGATGCTCGAGGGGCCGCACCATGTTGTTCATCTCATGAGTTATGAGATCGACATAATGCCTGGACTCGTTCATCGATTCCACGGCCTCTTGATACAATTTCGAGTTCTCGATGGCCACTGCCGCCAGATTCGACAGGATCTCGATCCGGTCAAGGACTTCCTTCGACGGCACCTTGCCATTCCCTGGATCGGTTATCTCGAGCCACCCTATCCATTTGCCGTTCTTGTCCGTCATGATGAAATCAATGTAGTCGAGCTCGTGCCAATCCGCCGGTGAACACCTTGGCTCGTTCAATAGTTCGGGTCGCATGACGAACAGGAAATCGTCATCATGCGCCATGGCCGTATCCTCGCTCCTCACATAGTAGCAGTTTCGAGATACGCGGAATTCGTCCTTCAGGTCACCCTTCATGCGGTCATATGTGTACGCTACGTTCCTGATCTTCTTGACAACATCTGGTGGGTATCCGTACGTTGCCTTGTGGGCGTACAGGCCAGTCGACTCGTCTAGCATGCCGAGGCTCATACCCGTCATGTCGTAGTTGCGTGCGATGGTAGTGAGGATTCTGTCGAAGAGCTGCTCCAGCGGCTCTACCCTCAGTATCGAAGTGATTATGTCCAAGAGGTCCGTCGCTAGTGGGACTCTTGCATTAAGCTCATCTTCTGATGGTACCCTTCGGGTGGGAGTCTCAGGGGCTGCCAAAGTCATTTCCTCCTTGATAGATAACCTACAGGTGATTTATGTGATCCCTGCTCAGGTGTTGCACTGATTCATCGACTGATGAGATGACCTGCGTTGAGGCATTCATCGTACGGAGCTGCGGAGGTGTGCCGACTAATTCTTCTTCTTGTGCTTGTCGGTGACCGCGTCCTTGGCTCCCTTTCCGAAAGCTTTCACAGCTCCCCAACCTTTCTTAACGCCGGTCCCAACGAATTCTCCGGTCTTCTCGGCCGCGTCCTCGACCTTACCTTTCTTATCATGTGCCATCAGTGCTCACCTCCTTGTTTTTCAGCGAGCAACTAGAGACACTCGTGACTATAATGGTTTTGCATTGAAGGACGCCCCAAGAGATGGGCTAGACCCGCCGGAGCTTCTACCTGATGTGGTCCAGGGAAAGAGACCCAATCTCCATGCCTGTGTTTAGGACTCCTAGGCGCTGGATCAAGAAAACGATTCGCTCGCAGCGTGGACACCTTCTTGTCCATCGCTGCGACTTGTGGTTTGCAGAGTTGGTGCGGAAGCCCGATCAGCCTTCGACGATGGATCCGAGGACAGGCTTGAAGATCCAACCGCTTGAGTTCTCAATTATGGACTTCGAAAGGTCGATGTCGACAGTCAGCTCTGTGGTCTCGTCCTCCTCGATGGTGAACTGCTTGACTATCTTGAGTGTCCCCGAAGGCACCTTGAACTCTACTAGCGTTCCGTTCACCATGGTTCCCGTGACGTTCTCCACGACTATGCGGATCTGCGTGTACTTCCCGGTGCTGATGTTGCCCGAGGCGAGCAGCGCAGAGACGTTGACGTAGGCCTTAAGGTCAATCGTCCGCTGTTCGAGGTTGATGGTTATCCATTCGCCGTCATCCTCATCAGTCTCATTGTCGTCGTCATCGCTCGCGTTATCATATTCGTAGTCGGCCTGATGTATCATGACCGTCGAGAACGTGATGTTTATATGCGTCCAATCAGCAGGTGCATCTTTCACGTTTATGACGAGCCTGCCCGTGGCGTCATCGTCTCGCGTGAGTAGGTATGCTCCCGCTCCCCCAAGAATCACTATGGCTGCAATTCCGAGAGCCAATAGCGCTACTCCTTTGGATGTCATGACCGCTTCATTGTGGCTCATCTGACATAAAGGTTGGTGTAGGTTTGGCGTGGATTTGTTACAAAGTCAGTATTGATTTCAGGGTACGTGCCACAAAGTATGACAACCCCTTTCCTGCAGCCCTGAGAAATGTCGCGCCTGATTGCCAGCGGAGTTCGGCGCCTCTCTCCCCACTTCAGGATCCTCTTCCTTTCGACGCTCCGTCCAGAGGAACGCAGCGACTCCAACCACGACCACAATCCCTGCAAGTGCAACCGGTCTGGCAATGCGTCCATGCTTGATGTTCAGCCGTCACAGGCCGATCCTTCTGGTGAATCATAGAACAACGGCGATGCCAACACGACGCATGCACAAAGACAGACAAATAGACTGGAGCGCCTCTCCTCCAACACCCTCACCGACATGAGGATTGCTCCTGCCTACTGATGCTCTTGTCGAACGTGCAGCCAACTGGCTCTGTTGGAAGTCCCGCGTTGCGCGCCTACCGCCCGGTCCAGACCGGCGCAGTCCAGGCAGTCACTCCTTCGGAGCCGGACAGGTCAGATGCGGTCGTCACCCGGATGTAGAAGTACTTCGCATTGGCAGAGTCAAGCGTGATCTCCCAGTCTACCACGGTGCTGTCAGCCTGCATGCTGGCGACGACCCTCCCTCCATCAGAGACTATCTCGATGAGCGTTATCGAATCGGTCGCGACCCCATCTGGGTCCTCTATGTGGATTGCCGCTGTGTATGTTGAGGCCCTCGTTGAGAGGATGGAGCCCATGACCGCGTCGTTGAGGGTGTAGCGTATCTCGAGATTCTTGTCCAGGGTCGCGTATCCTCGACAAGCACTCATAGCAGCGTACAGGTTCTCCGCGGTGAGGCTCTCCGCAAGAAGCACGGTCCTCATCTCGTGACCCGCGATCCAGTCTGAATAGTGCGTGTCCGAGTTGGCCGAAGGCATCACGTGCCAGCCAGCATCCAGCGCCATGATGTAGCTTTCCTCCGTGAATTCATCGTTGTATACCTCGATGATGTTCATGCCAATATCTCTGGTCTCGGTGTAGTAACTGAAGTCCTCGAAATTGTCGCTGACATAGAGCGGGTGGTTGAATTGGCCGATTGCGCCGGGCTGTTGTGCGAGCCAGTCATAGAAATCGGGCAGCCGGTCTTGTCGATATCCTTGAGGCTCGTACGGTGGGAGCTCGCGCGTGTTGTAGACATTGATCTCTCCAAGGTTAGCGAGCAACCACGCCTCATAGCCTGCCATCGCTACGAACTTCTTGGAGGTGTAGAAATCAGCCGCTGCTAGAATATCCTCCCACTCCTCAGGAGTGGCCACCCACGCGTCATAGGCGTGCCAAATCGCTATGTGGTCCGTCACTGCCATGAAGTCCGCTCCAGCATCGATGGCCGCCTGGTAGGCATCCCAAGGAGTACTGTCTTCGTAAGCATCCGAGTATCCGGTATGCGTGTGCAAGTCTCCGAAATACAAGTTGTATCCTGCAGGTTTACCAGCTTTCGCATCTGTGGCAAGTTGGCCGCACAGAAGCGGCCCTGCCAGGACAAATACTGTCGCAAGCGCCAATGCTCCGTAGAGTCCTCTAGACTTCACGAAATCGTCCTCCCCCTAAGCTGACCCCGAATAATCATCAGGTCATAAAGAACTTGACCTTGTTTTGGATGAAGCGAACGCCCTGCCCTCGCCCAGGACCGCATGGACTCTGGGCATCCATTCGCTGATGGGAATCCTCTGGGGACATTTACGCTCGCATCTCTTACATTTGACGCACGAACTGGCACGTTCTTTTTCGGCCACGAACCTAGAGTATGTGTTTCTCGCGGTGCGCGGATCCTCGTGAATGGCCCCTCCGTTGTAGATCTCGAAGTTCCTCGGGATGTCAACACCGTGCGGGCAAGGCATGCAGTAGCCACACTCGGTGCAGGGGATTGGGATCATCTGGGCGTACTTCCTCTTGATGCGATCTATGAGCTTCAGATCGCGCTTTCCGAACGAGCCGACCCCCGAGGTGCCCGCCGACGCGATGTTCCGACTCACCTGCCGAAACGTGTTCATGCCGCTCAACACTAGCGAGACCTCCGGCTGGTTCCAGACCCACTGGAGCGCGAGGTCGGCTGGTAAGCGCTTCCTTCGGTCGGTCTCAATTATGTATTGTATCGGTCTGGGAGGATTCGCGAGCCTTCCGCCGAGGAGAGGTTCCATGACGACCACTCCGAGACCCTTTGAGGCTGCGTACTTGAGCCCTTTCGTGCCTGCCTGGTTCTCGGTGTCCATGTAATTGTATTGAATCTGGCAGAAATCCCAGCCGTCGTGTCCATCAACGATCTTCTTGAAGGCGGCATAATCGTCGTGGAACGAAAATCCCAGGTGCAATATCTTGCCCCTCTCCCGTGCCCTCTCAGCCCTGTCCAAGAGAGAGTGTTTGACGACGGTCTTCTCCCACGCCTTCTTGTTGAGGGCATGGAAAAGGTAGAAGTCTATGTGGTCGGTCCGAAGCCTCTTCAGCTGCTCGTCAAGATACTTGTCGAAATCCTTGGGTTTCTTGATGAGCCAGACCGGGGATTTCGTCGCCAGTTTGACACGTTCCCTGTAGCCATCCCTAAGCATATTGCCAACGAATGCCTCGCTCTTTCCACCGTGGTACGGATATGCTGTATCGATGTAGTTCACTCCGCGGTCTATCGCGTATCGTATCATTCTGGCGGCCCGGTCTTGATCTATCTTGCCGCTCATCGGTTTCCTGTCGGTGGTCGGGAGGCGCATGCAGCCGAATCCGAGTGCAGACCCCCTCCAATCAAGTCGTCCAAAACTTCGGTACTCCATCTGAGCAATCCTCTGTTGCTAGGTCATAATGATTCAGAATTGGCTTCGAAAGGGCTGAGACTCAACGTCCGCTATGAATTTTGCGCCATTTCGATTTGAGCCGTACGTGCAATGCATAGGAGGCCAATAGGCATGCGGAGACGACAACTGTCATGAAGGCCATGAGCCACGCAAGGAAGGTGACGGTCATCCCGGCGAGCGTCTCCACCGATCCTATCAGGTCTCCATACAACGCGAAGTACATCAGCGGAAGACAGATGATCCAAAGCGAGGCAACCGCGACCAGAGGCAGTTCTACAAGGTAGCATGCAATCTCTCTCAGGAGAGAGGTCGCTGCGGATCTCTTCACAGAGGCTCTGATGTTCTTCTCCCTCCACGACAAGCTGATTGTACTGCCTGCCATTCTCGTTTGCCCTCCGCGGCTGAGTCCTCCGCACCCGAGATGTTCCTACGGCCTCAACCCTTTTTCGACTTCAAGGTTGAGACCAGACTCGCAACGCGCTGGCCGAGCTCCACGCAGAGCGCTTCATCGTCCTTCCCAGGAGATTCAATAACTGCGGCGCCGAAGTGCTTGTCATCGTGTCTCCCTTGGACGATCATGCCATGGATGAGCAAGGCGTGTAGCATGGACAAAAGCGTCGTCTCCGCCCCGCAAGCGGTTCCCCCTGAACTTGTGAAGGCCCCTCCTACCTTCCCTTTCAGCTTCCCGTGGACCTTGTTGGATGTGTCAATGAACTCCTTCAACCGCCCAGACATGTCTCCATAGTATGTCGGAGACCCCAGGATTATGCCATCCGCGTCCAGCAAGTCCTGGAGCTTCGCCCTCTCGACGTTCTTGACGTCGACTTGAATTCCCTTGACTTTCTTCGCTCCTCTGGCCACCGCCAGGGCCATCTTCTCCGTGTTGCCAGTCCTTGAGTCATATATGACGACTATCTTCGACATGGAAGTCCACGCTCCGTCGATTGCAGGCGACATGTATGTGCGAATAGATAAGCCACAATGTGGTCGGAAGCATACTCAGGAGGATCATCCACCCCCAGTCGAAATAGATTCACACGCAAACATCCGCGATTCTCAGTTCGGCCACAATCGTGCCTAGCTATGATGCCTGAGTCGCAAGGCCGCACCAAACATGAACGCGATGAGTTCAACCCACTTGATCGTCGTGGTGTCCGGTATCTTTCTCAACCTCGTTCCAGAAATCTCGATGTACCCTGCAATCTCCCCGGCTGCGTCAAGTATGAAGGTGTCGATGTAGTCCGCTTCCAGGCTGTCCGTCAGGGACCTCCGCTTCATACCCATGAGGCCGGGGTGGGAGTATGAGAATTCCTCTCCAGCGGCATAAGGGTGCTCTTCGCCCAGGAAAATCCTCGAGTACTTGCTGACCTCGTGGCTCTTGTATGTGCTGGAGTTCAGCAGCTCGTCTCTTGTGTAGCTGAGCTTCATGAACCCAGCGACGATTTCATCGGAAAGTCCTGCAACGGCCTCGTACCTGTACTTGAAATCGGCCGAACTCCTCAACGCGATTCCAGTGCTTGCAATGCTAAACCGCTTGCAGATGAACTCGCAAGCATCCTTCGCGAGGGTCTTGATTTCGACATCGGGCTGGAGGATCCGCTCCCAGAGTTCATTGGTCCCCTCAACGGCCTTTTCGTGCTGGTCCTTGACTCCGCGCGCATAGTCGAGCTTGAGTTTCCTGGCAACATCGCCCGCTTCGACGACCGGGAGGATCTCTTCTTTCTTGAACATGTTCCTCACGTGATTCCATGGCCCAACGAGCGGTCGGACCCATCTTCGTGATTAGGATGGGGCCGAACGAGCAGCGCACCCCGTGCGAGAGCCACTTCCCGGAGGGGATATTGTCAACGGATGCTAAGCCATTTCCGCCACTCAGGCAGAAACGCTTAAGCGATGTTCGGTCTCAGGCGCGTGAGCATCACACCGATCACGGACGCGAGGAGTTCGACCACTTTGATTGTTTCGGAGCTGGGGAACTTGCCATTCTTCATGCCCGAGATTTCTATCCAGCCTAGGAGCTCGTCGTTGTTGCCGTAGATGTAGATGTCCAGATAGTCTCCCTCGATCGTGTCCTCGAGGGATTTCCGCGATGACTGGAGCATCAGTGGCTTGCTGTAGGTCTCCTCCTCGCCTTCCCTGTACGGATTGTCCTCGGCGAGGTAGAGTCTTGTGTATTTGCCGATTTGCTTGTACTTGTACAGCGACGGATCGTCGAACTGGTCAAGAGTGTACGATAGCTTCTGGTGCGCCTCCCATTCGGAGTCTTCAAGGCCTGCCATAACCTTGTATCTGAAAACTCCGTCAGCGTCTTTGAGACCGATTGTGACTTCATTGATGCACAGACGCTCAGCCATCGTGTTCGCAGCGTCGTGGAGGAACTTCTGCAGGTCGAGGTTTGGGTCCGCGAGTTCGTTTATGATGTTGTGTATGCAGTCCAGCGGGTTGGACGGGTTGCTGCTGGCATACTGATAGTCCAGCCACAGTCGTCTCTTGATCAGCTCAGGAGGAAAGGTCTCTGCAGGCATGTCGAACCCTATTCTCGGGCAGCCGAGGCGTGCCCTAGCGTCCATACCAGAATTGCACTTCCCTCCCTAAGGTTCTTTGCTGCTTCTGGGAAGCTCACTGGTATTCCATAGAAAAAGGCATTACCCCCCAATTCATTTCTGAGACGGCGGTAGTGGACAAATGGGGCGATCAAGATCGAGTAGCTACGAGGGCATGACCTTCGGATTTCTAGTGATAGTATTCGCGGTGTCGATTCTTGTCGCGTGGATTCTGGAGGACTGGTGGCTATTCATTCCTCTGATGCTCATCCTGGCAGGCAGCTGGTGGGTGGCAATGGGCCTACTGATGCGTCCTCGTGAAGGCGCGCGGAGCTCGGGCCTGGGCTCGATGTCCTATTTCGTCTTCTGGGGCGCGACCCTAGTCCTCCTAGGTGCGATATGGTTCCTTAACGACATGTACCCTGAGAATGCGGTGGCTCTGGTCGCGCTGTTCCTGATCTGGATCGGTGCTATGGCTGTCGGGCTGTCTCTCGTTCGGTTGAGGAGACAGGAGCAGAAGGGCTAGACGCTAATCCCTTGTTCCATTCACTGCGTCCGCGCGCGGACTCGTCGCACCAAGCTCGATTATCGTCTTTCATCTGAGCATCTCTCGTGAAGTGCGCGTCGAGAGTTGACTGGAGGTTTAACGCTGCTAGAATCGGAAAACCTTTTCTAGGTCGGGCGAATGCACCTTCAGCGGTTGACCAGGAGGAAGGGGTCAGGAGGTGCTATTATGGCAGCATTTGCAGACAGGTTCAGAATAAGAGCGCCAGTGCAGATACTCAAGGAGCAGGACAAGAAGATGATTCACGAGGCAGCCTTGGACGTCATGGCCTCAGTGGGAGTCCGTATACACAGCAGGGTTGCGCGCCATTCTCTCAGCAAGGCGGGTGCGGCCGTGGACGAGAAAAATGGGGTCGTGAGGTTCTCGCCTGATCTTGTCAGATCACTGGTCTCGAAGGCGCCGAGCGACATAGTCCTGGCTGGACGCGAGAAGGAATTTGACCTGCCTGTGGACGGCAGGCACTGCTACTACACAACGGATGGCTGTGGCGTCGCTGTCTGGGACCAGAAATCCCGCACGAGGCGGCTGTCTGTGATGCAGGACATCAAGAACACCGCGGTCATCGGCGATTACCTTCCTTACTGTAGCATCTACGAGCCGATGGTTGTCCCCTCTGACATTCCAGAGAAAGTGCACGTGGTCTCCGCAATGAAGGAGGCCTTTGACACTACGAGGAAGCACATAGAGAGCGAGTCCACGACGACCGCAGAGGAGGCCAGGTTACAAGTCAAGATGGCTTCGGAGATTGTCGGTGGGATCGAGGAACTCAGGAAGAGGCACATAATGTCGGCCATGGTCTGCACGATGTCCCCTCTGACGTTGGACGGGAACGCCACAGACGCGGCCATGGTGTGGGCGGAGAACCACGTGCCTGTCCACATCACCGGAATGGCCATGATGGGCGTGAGCGGCCCTGCGACAATTCCCGGGGATCTAGTAGTGAATCACGCTGAGACCCTCGCCTTGGCAGCGGCGATACAGGCGCACACGCCGGGCGCTCCTACGATATATGGCTCGGTCCTCTCCAACATGGACCCGAGGACCGGCGCGATAAGGTTGGGTTCGGTAGAAGCTCTTATGTTGTGCGTGTACGCGCACGAGATGGCGAAGTACGTCCACCTGCCGTCTGCGTGCGGCGGGATAGGCTCTAACGCGAAGACACCAGGGCCTCAGAGCGCCCTTGAGAACAGCTCGATGGCCATGGCGGGCGTGTTCATCGGACAGGAAATCAACAACGGCATCGGGATGCTCGATTGCTCGACCGTACTATCATACGAACAGATGATAATCGACAATGAGACCGTCGGAAGGGCCTTGGCCTGTGGTCGCGAGCTGCGTGTGGACAAGGACACCATTCATCTCGACATGATCAAGGAGGTCGGCATCCTCGGCATGGGCAACAAGAAGGGGAGCTACCTCGGAGAAAGGGCCACCATGATGGAGGCAAGACAGTTCTTCGAGTCGTTCTTCACAAGCGAGCCCTATGAGCAGTGGCAATTGGCGGGCAAGAAGGACGATCTCACTCTAGCGAAGGAGAAAGCGGACTGGATACTGAAGAACCATCAGCCCGTCAGGCTCGATAAGGGAACCTCCA